>QHPX01000082.1 GCA_003219195.1 Verrucomicrobiota bacterium | reverse complement strand
TCAAACGGCATTCGCAATCGGCGATACCGAAAGGCTTGGAGGTGCCTAATGAATCGGCGCATCCAAATTTTCTCGTGATCGATTTCGGAATTTGCGCCGAGAGCGACCGGCTGGTGCCCCGGTTGATCGAGCTGCAAGCGTTTCCCAGCCTGTTTGGATTTCAACTGCTGGTCTTGCATTGCCTGCGCAAAGCTTATCCGGCAATCCGGCGCAATTGGACCTCGTCGTTTGGCGGAATCAAAGACCATGCTTATGTCGAGCTGTTGCGACGGACGATCATCGCCGATGCCAACCCGGAGAATGTCATTCTCCTCGAGATCGAACCGGAGAAACAAAAAACCCGCATCGATTTCGCAGCGACGGAAACGCTGCTCGACATCCGCTCGGTTTGCCTGACCAAAATCAAAAAACGCGGCCGGCAATTATTTTATGAGCGTGACGGGGACGAAGTGCGGATCGACCGGATTTATAACCGCGTCATCTTCGACGAACTGCTGCGACGACCGGAGTTGGGTATCGGTTTCGGTTTTCACGATGATCTCGACGTCACGTGGGTTGGCCATCCGCATTGGTATTTTCGGATCAGCAAACATTCGTTGCCGTTTTTGAAGACCGAACATACATCGCCCGCATTCTTCGCGGATGAATTTCGGGGCGACGCCAGGATCGGCAATTACGTTTTGAAGCCGCTTTATTCCTTTGCAGGACTTGGCGTGGATATAGAGCCAACTCGCGAAAAAATTTCTGGCCTAACGAACCCGCACGAATGGATTTTGCAAAAAAAGGTCGATTACGCGGCGTTTGTCCCGACTGTGGACGGCCCAAAATCAAAAGCAGAAATCAGGATGATGTTTATCTGGCCGGAGAACGGCGAACCGATTCTCGTGAACAATCTCGTCCGCATGAGCCAGGGCAAAATGATGGGCGTCGATTTCAACAAAGACAAAACCTGGGTCGGCTCCAGCATCGCGCTGCATGAAATATAACCGCGAATTGCGCGAATTACGCGGATGAAATCTGTAGGGAAGCCGTTGGCTTCGTCCGAGCCGGACTGGCGGATGGGACGCTAACAGCGTCCCCTACAGGGTCTTCATTATCTCGACGACTTCGGCCGAGGTGCGCACAGGCACAATCTCGAAGTCCATCAAGTCGCGCCAATTGTCGATCCACCGATCGAAGAGTGTGAAATCTGCAGTTTGCATCAGTTGCCAGCAAATTCTGAAATCGTCGTCGATCCAACTGGAGACGTATTCCAATCCCTCCGGCATCATCCGGCCTTTCTCGCGAAAGCGACGGTAAATTTCCGGCGCGGCGCCTTCTTTGAAACGCTCGACGACCATGTAAAGCATACGAACAAAGGGTTAAAGGAGTTACAAGAGCTACAACGTTACAGGAAAAACTTTGTAACCTTTGTAACGTTGTAACTATTTAACTTGTTTCAGCTCATCATTTGTTTCCGCGAAGGCGTTGACGGCGAATTCCAAATCTTCGCGCGAATGCGCGGCGGAGACCTGGGTGCGGACGCGCGCAGTGCCGTGCGGCACGACTGGATAGAAAAAGCCGATGACATAGACGCCTTTCTCGAGCATGCGCGCGGCGAATTTTTGCGATTTGCCGGCGTCGCCGATCATGATTGGGACAATCGGATGCGTGCCGGGCTTGATCGTCAGGCCGCGCTCGGTCAGCGCGGCGCGAAAATATTTTGTATTTTCTTCGAGTTTATCGCGCAATTCGGTGGAAGCGCTAAGAAGTTCGAGCGCTTTCAACGAAGCGGCGACGACCGGCGGCGCGATCGTGTTTGAAAACAGGTACGGGCGCGATCGTTGCCGCAAAAGATCGACAATCTCTTTGCGACCGCTGGTGTAACCGCCGCTGGCGCCGCCGAGCGCTTTACCGAGCGTGCCGGTGATGATGGCGATCTTGCCCATCACACCGCAATGTTCGTGCGTGCCTCGGCCGGTCTTACCAAGAAATCCAGCGGCGTGCGCGTCGTCGATCATGGCAAGCGCGCTGTATTTTTCGGCAAGATCGACAATCGCTTTCAAGTTCGCGATCGTTCCGTCCATTGAGAAACAGCCGTCCGTCGCGATCAAACGAAAGCGCGCACTTTTCGCGGCAGTCAGCTGCGCTTCGAGATCGGCCATGTCGTTGTGCTTGTAACGAAAGCGCTGCGCTTTGCAGAGCCGAATGCCGTCGATGATGCTGGCGTGATTCAATTCATCGCTGATGACCGCGTCCTTTTCGGTGAGCAGCGTTTCGAATAAACCGCCATTCGCATCGAAGCATGACGGGTAAAGAATCGTGTCCTCAGTCCCGAGAAATTTTGTGAGCGCGGCTTCGAGTTCTTTGTGAATGTCCTGCGTGCCGCAGATGAAGCGTACGCTGGCCATACCAAAGCCATGGGTGTCGAGCGCTTCCTTCGCGGCAGCGATGAGTGCGGGATGATCGGCCAGGCCGAGATAATTGTTCGCGCACATGTTGAGCACGCGTTTGCCGCCGGCGATCTCAATCTTCGCGTCTTGCGGGCTGGTGATGATGCGCTCGGTTTTGTAAAGACCTTGCGATTTTATTTCATCCAGTGTGCGCGAAACCTGCTGTTCAAATTTGTCGAGCATAGATGCAACTTTGGCCGCGAAGCGTGATGTGCGCAAAAAGATGTCGATCTTTGGGGCCAGAGATTTCTCAACTTTCGTTCGAAATGACAGTTGACAGGGATTGTGAATAACTGTTAATAACTTGCCCGATCTCCAATTGCGCACCCCCCGGATAATCCTTGTATCGCTGTTCGTCATCGGCGCTCTTTTTCTTGGCGCTTGTGGAACAACTAAGACGCGCGCCCTGCCGCAATACGAACCGCCGCTGGCAAAAACAGACTTCCAAAATGTGCGCACGACCGCCTACACGCACACCGAAGCAGACCATCGCGAATTCACCAATCACAACGCACTGGGCGGAGAATTGCACGCCGCCAGTCCGGCGATTCATCGAGCGGAAAACATCGTGCGCGCGCTCGCCGTTTCCGACAGCGAAGATGCCGATCTACGCCGCGTCTCCAACTCGGGCGTGGCTCTTCAGCCTTTCTCCGTGGATGAAACCCGGCCCGTCGTGCGCGTGACGAGGGCAACGCGTGTAACCAAAACGACACGCCGCGTGAAACGCGCCATCGCAGTTGCAAAACCGCCACGGATCGGCAGCGCCGCGGCTGACTGGTCGCGTTGGCCAGTGGGAACGACCTTTCGCTTGTTATCGACCGGGCAAATTTATCGCGTCGAGGATTACGGTTGGGCGCTGTCGGGTCGCAACACGATCGATCTTTACATGGCGAACTCGCGCGACATGAACACATGGGGCGCGCGCCAGGAACCGATTCAAATTCTTCAGTGGGGCGATCCGCAACAAAGTTTGCAGTTCCTGCAATCACATCAGGATTACAAACACATTAAGCGGATGGTGCTTGAGCTGCAGGGCCGCGAGCAGGACGCGGCGGCGTTGCGGTAGACCAGCTCCGAGTGGCCAGCTCCGACTCGACCGCAAACAGGTGGTTCGTTACTTATCCGTCGCTAGGAAACAGGAAGCCTTTAACTCGCTCCAGTTCGCCGCCAAGCGATTCCGGCCCGTATTGCGTAAGGGTCACGATCTCGCGGGCCCGTGCGATGTCACCTCGCTCACGGTATGCCATGGCCTTAGCCGCGATGATATTTGCCTTCTTCTCGTCGGCCACGAGACTCATCGAATAGTCAAAGGCAGCTTCGAGCTCGTCGGCTGAACACGCGGACAAGGAAAGGTCCATCTCCAAGTCTTTCAGCTCTCGTTCGCATCGAAAAACTGTAGTTCCCGATGCAGGCACGTCCGCTACGACTGAAAAATAATCTCGTAGTCGAAAAGCTATCAAATGTATCCAGGGCGTATAACAGTGCGCGAAATCCTGTTGCGCAACGTAGCTTTGCCCAGGAAGCAAATATGGAAAGAAGCCGCGCAAGATCGCGCTCGCCGTCTCGGGCGACTTCATCGCGTCGACGAGAAGAAATTCAATTGCACTGTCTTGCCATTGCGCCTGTGTGAGGTCTTCTTCGTGGACAACAATGCAGTCCCGCCATTTCTCGGTGCGTTTTAGAAATTCAGGCAGGAAACTTCCATCGACGGTGAAACATCCTTCAACTTCTTTGCCTTTGGCCCAAAGTTCAAAACGTTCGTCCCAAGTGAAAAGGTCATAGGCATGTACTTGTTGCTGCCTGGCCCTGGAATTTAACGCCAAGCCTTCGGCCAGCGAAATGGTTGTCGCCCCGAGGAAACACCCTAAGTCGACGATAGCTCCAATACCGCGGTATGTTTCAGCCGCATAAGTTCGCAACCAATGCTGCTCGTGCCGCGAGGTCATGCCGAACTCCTGCCTATTCCTCTTGGAACGAAGGTAAAAGTAGCGCGTTGGCCGCAGCAGACGTCGTAAGATGTCTGTTTTCATTAGTAAACCCTAGCGACAACCTCGACCTATTCGACTTCGCTCAGAGCAAGCCTTTCGCCCAGATAGATTCTTCGACTGCGTTCAGGATGACAATTGCCTCCAATCGAGGACAATTTTGCCAGAGTTGCCGGATTTCATGAGCTCGATCGCTTCCTTGAATTGTGTGTACGGGAAGCGGTGGGTGATGACCGGTGAGATGTCGAGGCCAGATTGGATGAGCGCGGTCATTTTGTACCAGGTTTCGTACATTTCGCGGCCGTAAATTCCTTTGATGGTAAGCTGGTTGAAAACGACCAGGTTCCAATCGATCGCAGCGCTGCCAGGCATGATCCCGAGGAGTGCGATTTTGCCGCCGTGAAACATGTTTGGCAAAATGTCGATGAAAGCTTTCGGGCTGCCGGACATTTCAAGCCCGACATCGAAGCCCTCTTTCATGTCGAGCTTCTTCATCGCGTCGGCGAGTTTTTCCGTGCGCACATCGAACGCGAGAGTTGCTCCCATTTTGCGCGCAAGATCGAGGCGATACGGATTGACATCGGTGATGACGACGTGACGCGCGCCGGCCTGTTTGCAGATTGGGATGGCCATGCAACCGATCGGGCCGGCGCCGGTGATGAGGACGTCTTCGCCGACGAGATCGAATGAGAGCGCGGTGTGGACGGCGTTGCCGAGCGGATCGAAACAGGAAAGGACATCGAGCGGGATCGAGGGATCGGCGTGCCAGACGTTTGATTGCGGGACCGCGACGAACTCGGCCCAGGCGCCGGGACGATTCACGCCGACGCCTAATGTGTTCGGACAAAGATGACGGCGGCCAGCGAGACAATTGCGGCAATGCCCGCACGTAATGTGGCCTTCGCCGACGACAAGATCGCCGGGCGCAAATCCTTTCACATGATCGCCGGCAAGATCGATAATCCCGACAAATTCATGCCCGATGGTCATCGGCACAGGAATCGTCTTCTGCGCCCACGCGTCCCAGTTATATATATGAACGTCAGTCCCGCAGACCGATGTTTTGACCACGCGAATGAGCGTATCGTCGCCGGCGACTTGCGGAATGGGAACTTCTTCCAGCCAAAGACCGGGCTCGGCTTTGCTTTTCACGATGGCCTGCATCGTTTTCTGCACGACAAGAAAGTAGGCGAATCAGCAAAGCAGGAAAGCAGGAAAAGATTTGGCGAATCGTGATTGTCGATCTTGCGCGCATCGCCATCCTTCGAGATGATGCGGGTGCATGCCTGCAACGCTTGAGCAAGCCGAAACGAAACCCATCGTCACGCGATCCGCTTTCCTTTTTCGTTTTATCAGCACGATTGTCCTCTGGTCGGTCGCGCTGGTCATTGCTTTTTCCGGTTACGAATTCGCGTTCTATGCGTTGATCTGCGTGTTCGGTCTGATCGCGCTCTGGGAATTTTATCGCATGCTCGATCATCGCGGCCTGCCGAATTTCAAGGTCACAGCCATGATCTGCGGCGCGGTCATGTTAGGCGGAAGTTTCTATTACTTCGCGAAAATGGGACCGGCGCGCTCCTATGACTTTGAAGTCGCGGTCCTGGTGTTTTTTCTGCTGACGGTTTTCGCGCGGCAAATGTTTGCGCGCCTGCGCGATGACGAACCGCTGCAGACGATGGCCTATACGTTGTTCGGTCTGCTCTATGTGCTGTGGCTCTTCAATTTCATGACGAAAATTGTCTACCTCACGCCGCGCTCGAGCAGCGGTGCGGTGACGGGACAGTTTTACTGCCTGTATCTAATTGCGGTCACGAAATTCAGCGATATGGGCGCGTATCTCGTTGGCAGCGCGGTCGGACGCCACCTAATGATCCCGCATATCAGCGGGAAAAAAACCTGGGAAGGCTTCTTCGGTGCACTCGCCCTTGCGCTGCTCGCCAGTTTGATATTGTTCAAATTGATGCCTGGGCATTTGGCGGCGCTAAATTGGACGCACGCGACTGTGCTTGGATTGCTACTTGGTTTTGCGGCCGTGGTCGGTGACTTGGCGGAGTCGATTATTAAGCGCAGCACCGGCGTCAAGGATTCGGGAAATTTTCTGCCGGGAATTGGTGGCGCGCTCGATCTGGTCGACAGCCTGCTCTTTACCGCGCCGCTTCTGTTTTTTTACCTGCGGTTGGTCATTCGCGTGCCGTGAGATGCGAGCGTCCAGCGGTTTTCCGGACTCGCACAAAGGACGCAAAGGACACAGCGCAAAAGAAGAAGTTTTTCCTCATCCCTAGTGAACGTCGTGGCCGTTGTGCGAGACTTTTCATAGTTACTTGAGTTCAGCTTTTTATGAAACGTAAACGTGTCGTCGTTCTTGGCGCGACCGGGTCGATCGGGGAAAGCGCACTCAAAGTCGCGCGCGACATTCCAGAGCGGATGGAAATCATCGGTCTGGCGGCGAACAGGAACGCGGAAAAACTGGCGGCGGCGGCGAACAGGGCCCGACCGGAGTCCGTTTGCCTGGTCGATGAAACAAAGATCGACATCCTGCGAGGAGCACTCGAATACAAGCCTCAGATTTTTTCGGGCGAAGATGGGTTGCGCGAGATCGCGTCTCTGGCGAATGCCGACATGGTGTTAATCGCGATCGTTGGCACCGCGGGCTTGCGTCCCGCGCTGGCAGCGATTGACGCGGGCAAGGATCTGGCGGTGGCGAGCAAGGAAATTTTGGTGATGGCGGGTGAGATTGTGAGGCGCGAGGCGGGCGCGAAAAATGTCCGTGTTTTGCCAGTCGATTCCGAACACAACGCGATTTTTCAATGTTTGGATGGCCGCGCGTCCGAAGTTCGCCGAATAATTTTAACGGCGTCGGGCGGACCGTTTCGCGAAATGCCGGCGGAGATATTTGTCGATGTTACGCCGGAGCAGGCCCTCAAGCACCCGACTTGGAACATGGGGCCGAAGATTACGATCGATTCGGCCACGTTATTTAATAAAGGACTGGAGATGATCGAGGCGCACTGGTTATTCGGCGTGGAAATGAAGCGCGTCGAAGTGGTGATCCATCCGCAAAGCATTGTGCATTCGATGGTCGAATTCGCCGATGGCTCGACGCTGGCGCAATTGAGCTACTCGGACATGTGTTTTCCGATTCAATATGCGGTCACGTGGCCGGACCGCGTGCCAAACACGCTGCCGCCGCTCGATTTTGGCAAATTGTCGAAGCTGGAATTTTTCCCGCCGCGTTACGATGATTTTCCCGCGCTTGATCTTGCGCGCCGTGCCGGCGAAACGGGCGGCACGCTGCCGGCCGTCATGAACGCGGCAAATGAGATCACGGTTGCGGCTTTCTTAGATCGACAAGTACGGTTTCCGCAAATCTGGCAAATCGTTGAATCGGTGATGGAGCGCCACAGGAGCGTTGCGCATCCCGATCTCGATGCGATATTGGCCGCCGATCAATGGGCGCGCGAGCAGGCGCGTGCGGTCATCCCGGGCTGATTCAATCATGATTCTTCACATCGGACGCATTATCCTCATCGTGATCGAGGTGGTGGTGCTTTTCAATCTGCTCATCGTCGTGCATGAGCTTGGGCATTTTTTGGCAGCACGCTGGCGCGGTTTGTACGTCGAGAAGTTTGGGGTCTGGTTTGGCAAGCCGCTTTGGAAAAAAACGATCAATGGAGTGCAGTATTCCCTGGGTTCGCTGCCTTTCGGCGGCTTCGTGGCGTTGCCGCAGCTCGCGCCGATGGACATAATCGAGGGCAAAGCCGATCTCGACCGAGCGAAGCTGCCGAAAATCTCCGCGCTGGACAAAATTATCGTTGCATTCGCGGGACCGCTTTTCAGTTTCGGCCTTGCCGTCCTTTTCGCGGTGATCATTTGGATGGTTGGCCGGCCGGTCAGCGAATCGGAGGCGACGACGACGATCGGGTACGTCATCCCGAACTCACCTGCGGCCGAAGCCGGGTTGAAAGCGGGCGACAAAATTTTGTCGGTTGACGGGAAGCCGGTCTCGCGTTTCGGCGGGATGGGCGAAGACAGTATTTCGTGGCGCGTCGTCCGCAGCGAAGGCGAAGAAATTCCGATCGAAATCGAGCGCAACGTGAATGGTCGCGTCGAAAGGAAAACGATAGAAGCCAAGCCTACGATTCCGGAAACGAAGCCGTGGATGCGCAAAGGATTTCGTGAAATCGGAATCGTGCCGGCGGAGACGCCGATGATTGCGAAGGTTGAGCCCGCCAGTCCAGCAGCGAAAGCGGGGTTGCGGCCTAACGACTTGATCCTGACGATCAACGACCAACGGATTTACCACATTTTCGGCATCGCCGATTTTATTCGCGATCATCTCGACGAACCGCTCACGCTTGGGGTCGAGCGCGGCGGAACGAAGCTCGCGCTGCCGTTCAGGCCGGGAAATCCGACGGTTGATGAAGTAGTTGCAGACGGCCCGGCTGCGCGCGCGGGTTTGCAGAAAGGCGACGTTGTATTGGCTGTCGATGGACAACCGGCAAAGAGCACGCTCACCGTTTCCGATTACGTCAAGCATCACGCGGGCCAACCAATCACGATGTCGATCTTGCGTGGAGACAGAAAGCTTGAGTTGAAAGTGACGCCGGAAGTTCCGGAAAGCGAAAAGCTCGCGCGGATCGGGCTGCGATGGGGGGACGATCTCGGAATTACCCCCGATGATTACGGCAAGATGACGGTGAGACATCCGCGGCCGATCGAACAAATCCGCGCCGGGATGTTGTCGATCTTTAACACGGTGGGAGCGATCGCTTCGCCGAAATCGGACGTGAAACTGCAGCACATGAGCGGGCCGGTCATGATGTTGCGCGTTTATTATGTGATGTTCGAAAACAAGGAAGGCTGGCGCATGGCGCTCTGGTTCAGCGTGGTGCTGAATGTGAACCTTGCGTTGCTCAATTTGCTGCCGATTCCTGTTTTGGACGGCGGCCACATTGTTCTCGCTCTGGTCGAGGCGGTGCGCCGACGTCCCGTGAACATGCGCGTGCTCGAAGTCGTACAAACCGCCTGCGCGGTCTTGATCATCGGCTTCATGGTTTACATCGCGTTCTTCGATGTGCAGGACTTGTTCGGGACGAAACGTGACACGCCGAAGTTTCTGCCGAAAGCGACCCCGGCAAAGTCCACGCAGCCATAGCGCCGCGGTTGGTTGCGTTGCGCCGCTCATGTGAATCCGTAGATTGTGTCTGCGGTGAAATATTGTTCTGATCCTTTTCGTTACGAGCGTCGCCAGACCCGAGAGGTAAGGGTTGGCAACGTCGGAATCGGAGGGACGAATCCGATCCGCGTTCAATCGATGATCACGTGCGACACGATGGACACGGAGATGTCGATCGAGCAGACGATGGAGTTGGCGGTGGCCGGCTGCGAGATTGTGCGCATCACCGCGCCGACGGTGAAGGACTCGCGCAACCTCGAACAGATCGTGAAAGGTTTGCGTGAGCGCGGCTGCGATGTGCCGATCGTGGCCGACATTCATTTCAAACCGGAGGCCGCAATGGAAGCGGGGAAGTGGGTGGACAAAGTGCGGATCAATCCGGGCAATTACGCCGACTCGAAAAAGTTTTTGATCCGCGAATACAGCGACGAGCAATACGCGGCAGAACTAAATCGAATTCGCGAGCGCTTCACTCCACTTGTCGATCTTTGCAAGAAGCGTGGAATCGCGATGCGGATCGGGACAAATCACGGCTCGCTTTCCGATCGTATTATGAACCGTTACGGCGACACGCCGCTCGGAATGGTGGAGAGCGCGCTCGAGTTCGCCCGCATCGCGCGCGATCTCGATTATCACGCGTTCGTCTTCTCGATGAAGTCGAGCAATCCAAAGGTGATGATCGCCGCGTATCGGCTGCTCGTTGCGCGGCTGGATGAAGAAGGGCCGGACTGGAATTATCCGGTGCATCTCGGCGTGACCGAGGCGGGCGAAGGCGAAGACGCGCGAATTAAAAGCGCAATCGGGATCGGATCGCTTCTGGCGGACGGAATCGGCGACACGATCCGTGTGTCGCTGACCGAGGACAGTATCCATGAAATTCCGGTAGCGAAAGCGCTTATCGATACCGGAAAGCGGAAACCGGAAACCGAACAGATTGAAGATGTCAATCTTTCATTCGACCCGTTTTCATATCAGCGACGGGCGACGGAAACGATTACGCGCGATGGCGTCCGAGTGGGTGGCGAGGAATTGATCCGTGTCGTAATCGTGCAATCAAACTTCGATAAGATCGCGCATAAGATCGACAAGATGGGCGACTACAAACCGGAGATTGTTTACGAACGCGCGAAAATTGAAGAAGTCGATCCCCGCGATGACGACGCGATTGCACGACTGAATGAAAATTCGACGCCGCAGTTCGTTACGGTCAGGGACGATGTCGATCTTCCGGTGATCACAGCGTATCGTTTGCTTGCCGCGAAGTTACAGCCGCGGCATCCGATCCTTTTAAAGGATGAATTAAGAAGGATGAAGGATGAAAGCAGGGACTTCCTCCACACGCTTCTCATCGCCGCGACAAACATCGGTTCGCTGCTGTGCGACGGAATTGGGGACGCCGTTTTGGTGCAGCGGGAAGAAGCGCCGGGGCAAGGACTGCGCTTCTCCTATAATATATTGCAAGCCGCGGGCTCGCGGATTTTCAAGACCGATTACGTCGCGTGCCCGTCTTGTGGCCGGACGTTATTTAATCTGCAAACCACGACGGCAAAGATCAAAGCGGCAACGTCGCATCTTAAAAGCGTGAAGATTGCGATTATGGGCTGCATTGTGAACGGGCCTGGAGAAATGGCCGATGCGGATTTCGGTTATGTGGGCGGCGCGCCCGGCAAAGTGAACCTCTACGTGGGCAAGACGCCGGTGAAATTCAACATTCCCGAAGGGGAAGCAGTCGAGCGTTTGCAGGATTTGATTCGCGAACACGGCAAATGGATCGAGCCCGTGGCGGCTGCGGCGGTCCTGGCGTAGGCACGCGCGCTGGAAATTTGTCGAGGGAAGCTCACACAGTCGCCATACTAGCCATACTATAAACCGACGCTACCGCTGTACAATCCGCCACAGTCAGACCAATGCCAACGCCGCGGAAAAAGTAATGCAGCGCGTCACTGTTGCGCCGTCGCATTAAAATGAGAGACAGCCAACATTCGTCCTAATCCGAAGTTGATTATAGAACCTTATGAGAAAGAAATCAGCATTACTATTTGCGGTTTTGCTCGGGGCTAGCGGTATTGTCTCGACGACGGCAAACGCCATCTCACTTAACATCGAAGTTGGCGATCGGCCTTACTATCTCCACGGGCCGGGCTATTGGTCTGGCGGAGTGTATTATGTCTGGGTGCCGGGCCACTGGGGACGCCATCGTCATCACCGCGTTTGGGTTCACGGCTACTATATCGTCCGCTAAGTCACGGATAAGCTGCTGCAAATCGGGCTGAGCGATCTCGGCGGCAAATTACGTCCGCGATCGGCCCGGTTTTGCTTTTCCAGATCTCCTCGGTGTCGTTTGACGCCGTCGATCTACGCGCCCATATTACGCGCTCCTCACCCTCGAGGAGCGTCTCATGGACAAAATCCGGAACATCGCCATCGTTGCGCACGTCGATCACGGCAAGACGACGCTGGTCGATCAATTGCTGCGTCAATCGGGCACATTTCGTTCCAATCAAAAGGTCGAAGAGCGGGTGATGGATTCGATGGATTTGGAGCGCGAGAAAGGCATTACGATTCGCGCAAAGAACGCGGCCTTTCAATGGAACGGTTATCGGATCAACATTGTTGATACGCCGGGGCACGCCGATTTCGGCGGCGAAGTGGAGCGCATCATGAAAATGGTGGACGGCGTGTTGCTCGTGGTCGATGCCCACGATGGGCCGCAGGCGCAAACGCGTTTCGTTTTGCGAAAGGCACTGGAGAATAGCGCCCAGCCCATTGTCGTAATCAACAAGATCGACAGAGAAAACGCGCGTCCACACGAAGTGCTCGACATGGTCTTCGATCTTTTTGTCGAGCTCAAGGCAACCGATCAGCAGCTCGATTTCCCCATTGTCTACGCGAGCGCGAAGAAGCCATTTTTTCAAATGCTCGTTTCGAATCTGGAGTACAGCGATTATCTTGGCCGTGTTGCGCTTGGTCACATTGTGAGCGGCCGCGTGCGCGTCGGGGATTCCATCATTTGCATTCATCGCGACCGGACTCTGGAACGGGCGAATGTCACCGCGCTCTTCACTCATTCCGGGGTGGAGCAGATCGAGATAAAACACGCGAGCGCCGGCGAGATTATCGGTCTCGCCGGATTCGAGGAAGTTTACATCGGCGAAACTCTGACCGACCGCGAAGACGCCGCGCCGCTTCAGTTTGTGGATATCGATCCACCGACGATTCGGATGCGTATTCTCGTGAACGATTCGCCCTTTGCCGGACGCGAAGGAAAATTTGTGACTGCGCGGCACATTCGGGAGCGCTTGATTCGCGAAACGCGCGGCAACGTTTCGTTGCACGTGGCCGATACGGAAACTGCGGGAGTTTTTGAGATCGATGCGCGCGGGGAAATGCAGATTGCAATTCTGATCGAGCAAATGCGGCGCGAAGGCTATGAAGTGATGGTCTCGCGACCGGAAGTGATCTTCCAGCGCGACGGGAGCGGCGGCCTGCTCGAGCCGCTGGAGAATCTATATGTCGATCTACCAAATGAGAACCTCGGCGACGTTCTGCAATCAATTGCCAATCGTAAAGGCGAGGTGGTCCATGTGGATCATCACGCCCGGCGGGTTTCCATCGAGGCGATCATCCCGACGCGCGGATTAATTGGATTCGAAACCGATTTTGTGAATCTAACCCGGGGCGAAGGAGCGATGAGCCATCTCTTTCGCGAATATGCGCCGTTCAAGGGCGAGATTGGCGGACGCGGACGTGGCGTGATGGTGTCGATGGAATCGGGAATCAGCACCGCTTACGCGCTCAATAACATTCAGGAGCGCGGGCGGCTTTTTATCGGTCCGCAGGAGGATGTTTACCCAGGCATGATCGTGGGCGAAAACGCGCGGCCGGAAGATTTGCCGGTCAATCCATGCAAAGCGAAGCATCTCACCAACATGCGCAGTCAGGGCGAAGGCAAAGGTATTCAGCTCGAAGCGCCTCTCCGGATGAGTCTCGAGCGCACGATCGAGTACATCGACATCGATGAGTACGTGGAGGCGACGCCGAAATCGCTCCGTCTCCGCAAGCGTATTTTGGACGCAACCGGCCGGAAACGCGCTGCCTCGGCTGCCGCGTAGCTCGATTCCAAGCAAGAGGTGAGGCGATTCACCTCAACTCGCGGGGGCTTTCGGAGTCAATTGCCTTGTGCATTAGCTTAGTTCTTAATAAGCCAGGCTCGGACCCAGCGCCGAATCCGAGAAAAAAAGGACAAAAAATGCTTGACATTTTCGTCTTAATCCTCGGAGTCTTGAACTCCCCAAATTCACCCAAACTTCAACTCGTTATCAGCGTCTCCAAATATATGAAAACTAATCGTCGGTTTACTCGAAATCATCTTCTCTCACAATTGCGGATCACAACTGTGGTCACACTAATGTCCGCGGCGGCGGCAATGGCCTTCGTCGCGGCGAAACCATCTGGCCCATTCTTGTTGGGGAAATCAGACAATACGGATCAAGCGATCAACAAATTCAGACAGGGTCGCGATCAAATTGGCGGCAACAGGCGAGCCATGCCTGGTCCGGAAACAGATCGCGGGCCAATCGCCGCAGCTGAAGAAGATTATGCGAAGCGCGCCTATCCGGCTAGCGACGTTCCGTTCAAGCTAACGGTGGACGCACAGAAAGCGTGGGCGAACGTAAAGTCACAGGGACCCTCAGCGGGCGTCTGGACCCTCATAGGCCCGAGCATAGCGAATTTTCCTGATATTTTGACTTTCAGTGGGCGTGACTACACGACCTCCGGCCGCATTACTGCGCTGGCCATTGCGCCGACTTGCACAAGCAACGACTGCATGCTATGGGTTGGAGCCGCGGGCGGAGGTGTCTGGCGCACGAACAAGGCGCTCGCAAACCCGCCAAACTGGACATTCGTCTCGGGCAGCTTCGCGACGAATTCGATCGGGACGCTGACTTACGACGCTGCGACCGCCACGCTCTACGCCGGAACCGGCGAGCCGAACGCATCGGGTGATTCTGAAGCCGGTTTTGGTATTTACAAATCAACCGACAACGGTAACACGTGGACGCACCTGGTTGCGAACACACGCGTCGCAGCGATGCCGACCGGGTGCGGGGCCGCGCCTGAGTATACCGGTCCGGCTTTCAACGGGCGCGCCATTTCATCGATCAGGGTTAGCGGCAGTACCATGTATGTCGGTTCAACGCGCGCCGTGCGCGGAGTGAGCTCCGTTACGGGTGGAGTCGTCAGCTTGGCTCCGGGCCTGCCGCCACCCGGACTGTGGAAGTCTACCGATGGCGGCGCGAACTTCACGCAGCTCAGCCCGGAAGGTGTCTGCCTGAACCCGTTGCTGAAGGGCGACGCCGGGAAATTCCAATCGACCTTCGGCTCGGCGCGTGGCGTTAACCACGTCGAATTTGATCCGAATTACGCGACCAATACGACGCTCTACGCAGCTGCGTTTCCCAGGCTTACCGTAAGCGGAGGAGGCGTCTGGCGCTCGACCGATGATGGCGCTACCTTCACGCAGATTAAGACCGCGCTCGCTCCCGCTAATATTAATGATCGGGCCGAGTTCGCGGTGACACCCATTACGGGTGGATTTACGCGAATGTATGTGGGCGACGGCAACACCGGATCACCGACTGCCCAAGTTTATCGCAGCGATGACGTCGCGACTGGCGTGCCGGTGTTTACCGATCTTACGGCAGCGGAGTCGCCAGCTGGCCAAACTGATAACTACTGCTCGGGGCAATGCTGGTACGACAATTTTGTCGTCACGCCGGCAGGTTTTCCGGACAGCGTCTATGTCGGCGGCTCGTTCGACTATACGACGTACGGGTTCGCGACAAACGGCCGCGGCGTTCTCTACTCGACCGATGCTGGTGCGTCGTTCACCGACATGACATGGGATGCGACGACGAAGCCGACGCCACCGGGAAGCTGTTGCCAACCTAATCCAGTTGCGCCGAATGGAATGCACCCTGACCAGCATGGATTCGTCGTTAGCCCAAGTAACCCAGGCCTCTTCTTCGACGGCTCCGACGGCGGTCTGGTGCGCTCGGACGGAGCGTTCGCGGACATCTCATCGCAGTGCACCACGTTCCGCGGCCTTAGCGGAGATGATCTGGCGCTCTGTCAGCAGCTCCTGTCGCGGGTTCCGACGCATTTGTTGAGTCTGAACAAGGGCCTCTCGACTTTGCAGTTCCAGAGCCTCTCGGTCGCTGCCGACAACTCCAAGCACCTGCAAGGGGGTACGCAGGACAATGGAACGTTCGAGACGACCGGCTCGGCCGTGGTATGGCCACAAATCATCTACGGCGACGGTGGCCAGTCGGGTTTCAACGTCGGCAACTCCGCGCTGCGCTTCAACACCTTCTTCGCAAACTACACGGATGCGAACTTCCAGAACGGCGATCCGAGCAAGTGGGTCGTTATCTCCGGCCCGCTGTTTGCTGAGGCCTCGGCATTCTACAAACCGATCATCGCCGATCCCTTTGTTGCCGGGACGATCTTCCTGGGCGAGCAGAGCGTGTGGCGAACGCGGGACTGGGGGGGTAACCAGGCATTCCTCGAAGCGAACTGCCCTGAGTTCACCACGCCTGGCAACCAACCTGGGTGCGGTGACTTCGTCATCATCGGCGACGGCATTCCATCGACACAGCTGACCTCTGCGCTATGGGGCGATCGCTCCCTCGGCACTGTTGCGGCAGTTGCCCGGAGTTCAACCGATTCCAGTACACTGTGGGCGGCGACGTCAACCGGCCGCGTGTTCTTCTCGAGCAACGCCGATGCAGCGCACGGCTCAGTCGTCTGGGAGCGCCTCGACTCCTCGTCCAGCGTCGATCCGCCCCGGTTCGTCAGCGGTATCACGATCGATCCGGCGAATCCAAATCACGTTTGGATCTCGTACTCGAGCTATAGCACCCTGACTCCGACGACGCCAGGCCATGTCTTCGAAGTGACCCGAACCGCGCCTTCGACGGCGACTTGGAGGAGCCTCGACAGCCCGGGTGGAACGCCGTTCCCAAACTTCCCGGCGACTGGCATCGCTCGTGATTCGAACGGCGATCTCTACGTCTCGAATGACTGGGGTGTTCTGATCCTTGCCAACGGCGCGGTTTCATGGGTACCCGCTGGCACGGGACTGCCGATGGTTGAGGTCGCAGGCCTCACAATCGTGCCCAGTGCGCGGACACTCTACGCAGCAACGCACGGCCGGAGCGCCTGGCAGCTGACCCTACCGTAAAGGTTGGGCTTCGCAAATTTGGGCGGGATAGCTAAAGTCTATCCCGCCCATTTTTTTATCGATGTGCTCGGTCCTCAAATTGCTGACTGCCGGCTGTGTCGTTTTCGCACTGGTTTGTAGCGCAATTCCAAGTGTCGCGGCATCGCCAGGTTTGGTGGAGGGACATTTGCAGATTCTCCCGTTCAGGGAAGTTGAGCTTGCCGATGGTGAAAATACGAAGACCACCACACCGCAGGCTTATTCTGAATATCCGCTCGTTGTTTTAAGCGGCGACGGGAAACGAGAAATTGCCCGGCTTACCGCGGACGCGCAGGGAAATTACCGCGCCGAGTTGCCGCCAGGCGATTATGTTTTGGATGTGCACGACCGCGCACGCAAGCATGCCCGGGCGAAGCCGAAACCGTTCATAGTCGTCTCAAATCAAACTGTCCGCGTCGCTATGGACATCGACACCGGCATTCGCTGAGGCTTATCCTCATTCCAGTTGCAGGCGATTGACAAATCGCTCGGGTTGCGATTGAGTTCGCTGCGGATGAGTCTCGAGCGATCGATCGAGTACATCGACATCGATGAGTACGTGGAAGTGACTCCCAAATCATTGCGTTTGCGCAAGCGCATCCTCAATGGAAACGCACGGATGCGGGCCACCATGGCGGCCGCTTAGTTGGGTTGACAAACGATGATTTTCTCGATGCCTTTTGGCTTTCTTTCGTATCGTCGCGGCTGAGCCATTTTTTTTAATAAAAATCGAGAAAGATTCTTGACATCTCGTCTTGATTTCGGCAACACTCGCGTTCCGCAAATTTTCCGGAAACTTTAACTCGTTATCACCGGGCTCAAAAAACATATGAAAACTAATCGTTGGTTTACTCGCAATCGTCTCTCATCACATCTGCGCATCGCAACCGTCGGCACGCTCATTTCGGCGGCGGCCGCGATGGCGTTCGTCGCAGCGAACAATTCTAGCCTTACATTGTTATCGGGCGAATCAGCCGGTAAAGGTGAAGCTAAGGTTCAAGCGAGGTGGGCGCGCTCCGACGCCTTCATGCGCCACTTCCAGACGCTCCTCGGCCCCGCCAGGACGAAGGATGCCGAGCAGAGCGCGAGCGACGGCGCTGCGCAGGAGGCCTATGACAACAGGGCGTACCCGAATAAATGGATCCACGCCGCCCAAAGGCAGGCGGCTGCGAACGCGGCGAGTGCGGTCGGCAAGCTTTCGGGTTCCACCAGTGCCACCTTCGCGATTCAGGCGAATTGGCAGGAACTCGGCCCGAGCGGCGTCCCCGCATCGGCCCTCGTCGCAGGCGAGTCGACCGGAGGCACCGCGGCCACGATCTTCTCCGGTCGCACGACCGCGATCGCAGTGGTTCCGACCTGCACTCCGTCCAGTTGCACCGTCTTCATCGGAGCAGCGGGCGGCGGCGTGTGGAAAACGAGCAATGCTCTCGCGTCGAGCCCGAGCTGGAGTCCGGCGAGCAATGGGATCGAGTCGAACGCCATCGGTTCGATCGTGTTCGATCCGAATGACGCGACGGGCAAGACGCTCTACGTTGGAACCGGCGAGCCGAACGGCTCGGGTGACTCCGAGGCAGGCGTGGGCTTATACAAGTCGACGGACTTTGGCAACAACTGGACACTCGTTGCCGGCAGCGCGTCGGTGGCAACGGGACGCTCAATCGGCGCAATCGCGATCGACCCGGCCGACGCCAACCATATCTTCATCGGCACAGATGTTGCGCGGCATGGCTCTTCGTCCGTGAACGGCGGGCGCTTCACGCCGCCCGGGGAACCTCAAGTCGGTCTCTACGAATCGACGAACGGCGGCGCGACCTTCACTCGCGTCCTCAGCAAGCCATCGGACATTCCCGATCCTGGAACCGTGAACGGCGCCGACTTTTTCCGCGGTGGTGTGTCTCACATCGAGCTGTACCGACCTTCGGGCGAGACTCAGGTCTACGCTTCGCTCTTCGACTACGGCGTCTTCCGGCGCTCGACGACCCTGGACCACGACACCGCCTTCCACCGGGTCTTCGCTTCGGCGGGTGGCGGATTGATCGCCACGTCGTCGGTCTCGCGCACGGAGTTCTCGCTCGCACCGAACGGGGCGAACCTCCGCGTTTACGTCGGTGACACGGGCGGCGCGCCCGCCGACTTCTACCGGGTTAACAACGCGAACGTCCCTGCTGCGACCCTGGTCACCGGCGGCACGAACGGCGGGTGGACGAAGCTGTCCAGCCCGGTGAACGGCACGCCCGGCTTCGCCTCTTACAACTATTGCTCCACCCAGTGCACCTATGATATGCCGGTCTTTTCACCCCCGGGCGCCCCGGACATTGTCTACATCGGCAGTTCAATGCAGTACAGCGAGCTCGGCGGTCGGTCGAACGGGCGCGCCATCCAGCGG
Source organism: Verrucomicrobiota bacterium (assembly GCA_003219195.1). Lineage (GTDB taxonomy): Bacteria > Verrucomicrobiota > Verrucomicrobiia > Chthoniobacterales > UBA10450 > UBA10450. The sequence goes on along the minus strand of QHPX01000082.1, from coordinate 68,515 downwards.
TCTGAGGATGCGGGTGTCAATTTCACGGACATGACGATCGACACGCAGGGCGTGAGCCTGCACCCCGACCAGCATGCAATCGCAGCAACTCCGTTCGACCCGAACAAGGTCTTCATCGCGAACGACGGCGGTGTCTGGAGGCTCAACGGCTCGTTCTCGAACGTCTCGAGCCAGTGCTCGTCACGCGGACTCACTGGGGACGATCTTACCGACTGCCAGAACTGGCTCTCGAAGGTCCCGACGACAATCTCAACGCTGAACAGGAGTCTCGGGACGCTCCAGTTCCAGAGTCTCTCCGTCAACTCGCAGGACCCGCTCGCCGACATCATGGGCGGCACGCAGGACAACGGCACGCAGGCGTTCAGTTCGGAGAACGTGAACAAGCCCTGGTTCGTGACCATCTTCGGTGACGGCGGACAGTCCGGCGTGAACGCGTTCGATGCGAACAAGCGGTTCCACACGTTCTTCTCGGCGTCGCCAGATGTAAACTTCCACGGCACCAACTCGAAAGGGTGGGACTGGATCGGAGACCCACTCTTCTTGGTCGAGGCGCAGTCTTTTTACATCCCGATCATCTACGACCCAGCGGTCGACGGGACCATCTTGGCTGGCCTCGACTTCGTCTGGCGGACGACCGACAACGGCGGCAACCAGACCGACCTCGACACACACTGCAACGAGTTGACAGGTGATTTCACGATCACGTGCGGTGACTGGGTGCGCATCGGTCAGGGCAGCTCCCCGCTCGACGCCACCAAAGCACTGGGCGATGGATCGTTCTGGGGGTCAAAGGGGCCCGTAGGCTCCTTCGTGGTCGCCACTGAGCGGGCCCCGAGTGACGAGGGGACCCTCTGGGTCGGCACGCGGCGCGGCCGCGTGTTCGTCACGTCCAACGCGGACGCGGCGGCGCCCGGTGCGGTCACCTTCTTTCGAATCGACACCGCGGCGCAACCGGAGCGCTTCGTAAGCGGTATCGACGTCGATGCGTCGCACCCGAACCACGTCTTCGTCTCGTACTCCGGGTACAACGCGTACGCGATTGCCTCCGGCACGGCGCCCGGGCACGTGTTTGAGGTCAATTACGACCCCAGCACACACGTGGCGACGTGGTCGCCCGATCTTGCGGGCGGTGAGCCGTCCGCGGGTGGGCTCGGGGACCAGCCAATCACGGGCATCGCCGTCGACTGGAATACGGACGACGTCTACGTGTCGACCGACTTCGGCGTCTTCGTGCGAAAGAGCGATCAGACGACGTGGCAACCGGCTGCGGGCGGCCTGCCCCCGGTTGCGACCTACGGCTTGACTATCGACGTGAACGCCAGGGTGCTTTACGCGGCAACCCACGGCCGTGGCGCTTGGAGACTGCAATTGCCGTAAGTTTGGTTTTGCTGGGCGGGGTAGTGAAAATCTATCCCGCCCAGATTTCGATGAGGGTAATATCATTGTTCCTCAAGAACCTGATTGGTGGGTGCATCTTTCTGGTGCTCGCCGGCAGCGCTACATCGAGTGATGCTTTGCCGTCGGGTGTCATGGAGGGACACCTGAAGATCCTTTCGTCCAAGCCGGTCGACCTCGGCGATGAAAACGCGGCGACGGCGACGGCGGAAAACTACGCTGATTATCCGCTGCTCATCTTGAGCGTGGAAGGACAAAAAGAAATCGCGCGGATTACTGCGGACACGAACGGGAACTATCGTGCTGTGCTGCCGCCGGGCGATTACGTTCTGGATGTGCAAGGACGCACACGAGGACGCACACGGGGGCACCTCCACGCGAAACCGCAACGGTTCACAGTTGTCTCGAATGAGACTGTCCGCGTCGATATGGATATTGACACAGACCATTGGCGAGTTAGGTCGACGCAATCGTTCCGGCCTGATTGACAAATCGGGTCGGCTGCGGTTAAATTTGCGATAGTTAGTCCGCCTCTTTGTCTGTCTCTCGCGGGGCGCGCTGTTCCGAATTTGGAATTATTCGTTAGGCAAATTTTGCAGTCTTAAAATATTCCGCACATTTATGTCGGGACATAGCAAGTGGTCGAAGGTCAAGCGTTTCAAAGGCGCGATTGACGCGAAACGCGGCAAGATTTTTAGCAAATTGTCGAAAGAAATTAGTATTGCGGCAAAGACCGGCGGTGGAGATCCGAATGGCAACCCGCGGCTCCGGAGCGCGGTCCAGGCCGCGCGTGCGCAAAGTATGCCCAATGACAACATCGAGCGTGCCATCAAACGAGGTACTGGTGAAGGCAATGACGCAACGCATTTTGATGAGATCGTCTATGAAGGCTACGCACCGGGCGGAGTGGCAGTGATCGTCGAAGCAGCGACGGACAATAAAAACCGCACGGCAGCCGAGATTCGCAGCATTTTCACCAGGAACAATGGCAATCTTGGTTCCAGTGGCAGTGTTTCGTACATGTTTCACAAGAAGGGGCAGATTATTGTCCGGCGTGATTCGATTGATGAGGAGCGCATTTTTGAGCTTGCTTTGAACGCGGGAGCGGAGGAGTTGACAACCGAGGAAGACCAGTATCTTATTACCACTTCCCACGATCAGCTCTATGCCGTAGCTGAGGCGCTCAAACAAGCGGGTGTTACGACCGATGGGCAAAAGTTTACGTTCATTCCCGATACGACTGTTCCGGTTGCCGATGAAACCGTGGCGCGACAGGTGCTGCGATTATGTGACGAACTCGAAGACGACGACGACGTGCAAAACGTCTATTCAAACCTAGATATTCCCGACGAACTACTGGCCAGATTGCCGGCCTGAAAAATTTAACTGCCGCAGGAGACGACGCGGCCCGTGCTCGCCGCGGCGAGCGACCAGATTCTTTTAGTTATGGACCAAGAAAACGAGAACCGCCCTCCACCGGTGGAAACTGAACCCACGATCCCCGACCAGCGGCGCCGCCGGCCGCGCCGCCGTTATCCGCGGCGGCGTTATTACGATCGCGGCGAGCGCAATGAAAGTTTCAACCAGTCACATCCCGAATCATCAAATTCATCGTCCGGCGTGGTCGATCCTGCAGGGGAAAATCCTGGTGTTGAAACATTAGATCGGCAAGCTGAAGAGAGTGCGGTCGAAACGGGCGAACAAATCTCACGAGAACCGGAGTTCGGCGAAGGCATCATCGAAATTTCGGGCAAGGGTTTCGGTTTTCTGCGGGACTCGAAACGCAACTTCGTGCAAACGCCACAGGACATTTTCGTCACGCCGGAAATTGTGCGGCGCTTCGGCTTGCGTGACGGCATGTGGATTTACGGCGAGACGCGGCGCGGCAATCGCGGTCCGCAATTGACGAAACTGCTCACGATCAACGGGGGAGAGCCCGCCAAATATCAGGGCCTGCGGCCGTTCGAGGAACTTACGACCATCAACCCCAATAAACGGATCAAGCTCGAGACCGTGCCGGATCGATATACGACCCGGATCATGGATTTAATGACGCCGCTTGGCATGGGCCAGCGCGGTTTGATCGTCGCTCCACCGCGCACGGGTAAAACGACGCTGCTCCATCATATCGCTGAGGCAGTCACGAAAAATCACAAGGAGATGCATGTCATCATTTTGCTTGTCGATGAACGCCCGGAAGAAGTCACCGACTTCCGGCGCTCGCATCCAAAGGCGGAATTAATGGCGAGCTCGAATGACAGCGACATCAAAAGCCACACTCGCATTGCGCAACTCGCCATTGAGCGGGCCAAGCGGCTGGTCGAAGCCGGAACCCATGTTTTCATCCTGCTCGATTCGATTACAAGAACGGCCCGCGCGTTCAACAATGCGATGGCCGGCGGCGGGCGGACCATGAGCGGCGGTATCGATGCTCGTGCCATGGAAATTCCCAGAAAGATTTTTGCGGCGGCGCGCAATACGGAAGAGGCCGGCTCGCTTACCATTGTTGCGACGGCATTGATCGAAACTGGGAGCCGGATGGACGAGTTGATCTTTCAGGAATTCAAAGGCACAGGGAACATGGAGATGGTGCTCGATCGTAAGATCAGCGATCAGCGTATTTATCCGGCGATTGATATTTTCCTCTCTGGAACACGCCGCGAAGAGCTGCTGCTGCAACCCTGGGAGTTGGAGAAAATCAATTTGATTCGTCGTGGCCTCGCCGGTCACAAGCCAGAGGAAGCGATCCAACGCCTTTTGATGTTCGTGAAAAAGTTTCCAACGAACACTCAGATGTTGAAGGAAATCCCGGGATAAACAATCGCGCTTGCGATTGTCGATCTAAACTGAAGCCGCCGGACGCATGCGAAGTCGAGTGGGAAGTTCTCCCGCCCGAGCAAAAACAACGACGAGCGTCGCTCGAGCCGCTCTTCAAATGGGTCGCCATTATCATGGACGGCCTGCTGCGCGTGCCCGGAACCAAGTTTCGCTTTGGTCTTAACCCGTTGATCGATTTCGTGCCGGTGCTCGGTGATGTCAGTGCCGCGTTTATCTCCGTCTCCGTTTTGATTTACGCAGTTTCGCGCGGCTTACCCAAGATCCTGCTCGCGCGCATGGCGCTGAATATTTTGACCAATGAATTGATCGGCGTCGTGCCGGTGCTCGGCTCCGTTTTCGCCTTCTGGTTCAGAGCGAACAAACGCAATTACGATCTGCTCCAGCGGCACATCGAGCGTCCGAATCGATCGCGCAAAAGCGATTGGATTTTTATCGGCGCGGTTCTTGGTTTGGTTTTCGTAATCGTTTTCGCCGGACTGATCGCGACTTTTCTCGTTCTCCATGCAATCGCAAATTTTCTCGCTAGGAGCTAGCCAACGTTTTCGTGATGTGCCGCTGATAAAGCGCGTGCATCGTTTCCCGTAGATCGGCATATTGTTTCGTGAAGGCATTCGCATCGCTGTGACCAAGCCGTTTTGCGAGTTTTCGCTGCTCCTTTAGATCGGTCGGCAAGGCGGAAACACTTTTGTTCTCGTAACGTCGCAAAACAGATTCACAGCCGCGGAGAAATTCATAAGCGCCTTTCAAGGCGCGAGCCTCTGACTCGGCGAAGTGACCGACCTCGCGCAAATGATCGACCGCGCCTGTCCAGTTCGGCTCCCAAATCGCGTTTCGCATCTGTAGCGCCTGAACCAGAAATTCGGCTTCAATAATTCCACCGCTGCCTGTTTTGAAATCGAGAAACTCGCCTCCACTGCTCCGCTCGCGCCGGATTCGCTCGAGCATGTTGTCGATCTTCGTGTAAAGATCGACATGTTGGCCGGCCTTGTGCCAGGCGTTTTTGGCGATCGCCATAAACTCCTTCGCCAGCGGGCCGGTGACAGGACGAGAGCGGGTCAACGCTTGCAGCTCCCACGGCTGCGCTCGCTCGGCATAATAGCGCTGGTAAGTCTCAAGCGAACAAACGAGAGGCCCCTTTTCTCCTTCCGGTCGCAGCCGGGCGTCAACGCGCGAAAGATTTCCTTCCGCGCTTGGTTGCGCCATCACCGACAAAAGTTTTTCTGCGTCGCGACTTTCATGTCCGACAAAGAGAACGTCGAGGTCGGCCCCGTAAGTGATTTCGCGTCCGCCAAATTTTCCCATCGCGATAATAGTCAGCTCGTCGCCGCCGAGAATTTCATTCACGCAAACCAGACAGGCTTCTGCCAGTGTCGATTGCTCCCGGCACATTGTCGCGAAATCGGCCAAACCGAGAACGTCGCGTAAAAGGATTCGGAACAGTTGGGCCTGACGATAAGCGCGTAGTCTGTCGAGGGCCGTCCGTTTTTTTCCGAGCGACCTGAGTTGTTCGAGGTGACCGGCCATCTCGATGGAACAGTCGAGTTTTTCGTCGCGGGTGATGTCCTCCAGGAGTTGTGCGTGGCGCACGAGCAAGTCGCTCGCGAATCGGCTTGCATCAAAAGTTTTGGCGAGCAGTTCAAGCAGTTTCGGATTTGTCACCAGCAACTCAAAAAGCACACTGCGCAGTCCGTAAGCTTCGACGAATCGAGCAAATTGATTGAGGGTCGCGTCCGGGTCGGCCGTCTTTGCGAGTTGAGCGAGGAGGAGAGGCCGCAGCTTGCGGAAGGCCTGCCGGGTCCGGGGAGAAACGTGCGCGCCGCTCGGCCCTTGACCCAGTCCGGTCAGAGCCTTCCCGGCGTCTGATTGGTTGGCAAAGATCCCGGAATCGACCGGCTCACCTTTCTTGTCCGGCAATGCTTCGGCGATGAGACGGCGAAAAACCGCGCGCACGGTGAGCATTTCCCGCTCGAGCGCAGATGTGAATTCCTCTCTCGAGCCGAATCCGAGACTCAGTGCGAGTCGTCGCAAGTGTTCCGGCGTCGCGGGAATGGTGTGGGTTTGCTGCTCGGCTTCGATCTGCAAACGGTGCTCGGTGCGGCGCAGGAAGCGATACGCGCGGTCAAGAGCGACAATTTCATTGGGCGGAATCAGTTCGAGTTGGGCAAGACCCCGGAGCGCCTTCAATGTGCTCGGCTCCTGCAGGAACGTGTGCCGCGCCCCGTGAATAAATTGCAGCGTCTGCACAACGAACTCGATTTCGCGAATCCCGCCGCGACCGAGTTTGACGTCGCGTCCCAGATTCTCCTGTCCGACAACATCGCGTTCGATCCGTCGTTTGATGTTGGCGATCTCTTCGAGCAGATCGGGTGTGGGACTTTTCGGGTAAATGAAAGGTTGATGTTGCCGCAAGAATTCGTAAGCGAGCTCACGACTGCCGCCGACCCCGCGAGCCTTGATCAACGCCAGGCGCTCCCAGGTTTCCCCGAAACCGCCATAATAATGCTCCATGCTTTCAAGCGATCGCGCCAACGGGCCGGCGGAACCTTCGGGGCGCAGCCGAACATCGACACGAAAAAGTGAACCTTGCGGGTCAGGGGCCGAAAAAGCCTCGAGAAATTTTTCGGCCAGGCGATTGAAGAACTCGTGATACGAAAAGCGCGGCGAGAGTTGGCCCTCCTCGCCGTAAAGAAAAATAAGATCGACATCGGAACTGTGGTTGAGCTCGGCCCCGCCGAGTTTACCGAGAGCGAGAATAGTAAATTCGGTGTTGGGAGAACCGTGACGCTGCCGGAATTCCGCGTTCCAATGTTCGAAGACGCGGCGGATGCAAATCTCGGCGATCTGCGAAAGCTCGCCCGTTGTTTCCTCGAGCGGTGCGACATTTGCGAGTTCGCGAAGAGCGATCCGCACCATCTCGCGACTTTTCCACAGACGCAAAGCTCGGAAATTTTCAGAGGCGAGTGAATCGCCGGCGAGCGTGCGCAAATCGCCGGCCATTTGCGGGTAACCGCGCGCCGCCAGACAGACTTCGGGCTGTCCGAGCCAGATGAGGATCTCGGGCTGCCGCATCAATCTCGTCGCGCAAATGCTCGAGAGGGCAAGAAGATGAAGCAGGGCGGCTTCGCCCAGTGAAAATTGTTCGATTAGCTCGACAATCGGCGGCGCGGTTAGCGGCCAGGTTTCGCTAAGCCGGCAGAGGGCGGTTTCTACTTGCGCCGGGTCTAAGGAAGCGGCCGCTTTTTCCTGAATCCAGCGATCACTACGATCCATTACGCGGAACATGCCGCTGATTTTGTCCAAAGACTAGTTGTCGATGTTTGTGTTAATCGTGTTACCGGAAACGGCAGACCTGGAAGAATTTTAACCCAATGACCTGATTATTCACGAGCGTCCGCTGCGACATTTGACACCCTTCACAGGAGAGTAGGCCTAGTTATAACCCGAGTAGCCGTCAGTTCACTCGCGAATGCATTCGAAGCTGCGTCGCTTGGTTAGCCGGTTCGTCGGCTTCAGCACGCGGCTATCCTCCGCCCACCTTGTGCATTGAAGCGATGCCGGTCTTTTCATAGTTCCGGCGCTCGCGCGCCATATCTTCCTCATGCCGATGCTGCATTCAAAGCAGCTTCTCTTGAAAATCATGTTCTTTGTCAGCTTGCTCTCGCTGAAATCGTTCTTGCCTGTTCAGCAAGTGTCGTTGGAGAACAAAAGTACCTATCGCCGAGACAATGGCACCAGAAAATCCACCGACTACCGCCGCTAGAATTGTATCGCTCATTTGTAAGGGAACTCCGTCGCCTGGTTAGGCGGCGGCTTGTCACATCGTGGACATATCGTGTCAGAGGTTTTCTGTACTTTGCGGCTTCTGATACGCAATGGAAATCCTGCACTCTCCGCTCCGAGGGGTAATCAAGTACCGCAAGATAATCTGCATGTTGGTACATTGCCACTTAACGGTCCGACTGCCGGGAGCAAAACTGCTGTTGGATGCGTCGTCATCTGAAACCGCAGCGCCATATTTCTGAGTGAGCATATCTCTGATGGTATTAAATACACTCTTGCCCTTCGCGGTGATGGGAAAGTCTCTCTGAATTTGAACAGCAGCCAAACTGCTTGTCCGATCCATGAGAAAATGGACGTTGAAGGTCTCATCGGCAATAGGTACATTTGGCAGAACAAGTGAGCAGATGTAACGGCCTCCTCCGAACTGATAAGTCTCTGGCGTGGAGAGCATCTGCGACGAGGGGTAAGTCTCTCGAATTTGCTGCGCCGTCATTCCCCAGTGAGCGTTATTCCAACCGCCTTCGGTATCATCACTAGTTGCTGCCGAAGCGAGGATGGCTAGTGATGGGATAATAAAGAATAAATTAAGTTTCATTTTTTGATTTGGTACGGAGGTTCTTACGTTTAACGAGAACCGGCACAATTATAGCGTCTTTAACGACGTAGTTTTTAGTGCGCTTGCGTTTTCTGCAGAATTGTCTCGCGAGCTTTACAGAGGCTGCGTCGTTCTTTTCTCGTCAAACTGACGAGACCGTAGATCGAAATCTTTTCGAGTAAGGGATCGATTTCTTCGTTCATCAGCTCGTCGATGCTCAATCGCTCATACCGTGCGGCCGCCGCCCGCCGTTGCTGCAAGTGACGCTGGAGAAACGACGTTCGCCCAAAGCCCAGCAGATGCGCGTAGAGCCAGCCCGCCGCGCAACCCCCAAGATATGCACTGTGGCTGACGGTGCGGGTGCGGTCGATACAAAGCAACACGATTGCGAGCGCGGTCGCGCCATAGGCAAGATGCTTCGCCTTTAAACGCAGCGGAACGACCAAGAAAATTCGCGTCGTCAACTCCAGCTCCGGCAGGATCGTCGCATACGCGACGAGGACGGCCGCAACGCCGCCAGAGGCCGCCAGCAAAACCGAATCGGACGGCATAAGAAAAAGATGGCCAAGTTCGCCTCCGACCGCGCCAGCGAGATAAAGGTAAAGAAAATGTCGCTGTCCGAGAATCGATTCAAGATCGCGTCCGAGAAAATACAGGACGAGCATGTTTCCGAGCAAATGCCACGGGCCGTCGTGTAAAAACATCGCGGTGACAAACTGCCAGGCATAAGCGTCGCGGACGCCGCGATCGCTCAAGCCAAGATAATCGCGCACGAAACCCGGTTGATAAAGTTCGACACAAAGTTGCGCGACAAACACCGCCACGTTCGCGCTGATCAAGATCAACAAGACGAAGCACTGGCGCTGCGTCCAACGCCGCGTGTAGGGCGAAGATTTCCGGCCAGACAGACGCATTTTGCGAGAGTATCGCAACGTAATCAGATTGTCGATTCTCAATTCCGCGCCGAGACGGGATGAGAGCAGAAAAGCCCTTCGCGCGAACCGGCTATTGCGATGGCGCAGGCGCGAGAACGCGCAGCTTTTTCTCGCGTATTTGAAACTCTACCGGGCAATTGCCGACTAGTTCGCCGTCTAGTTCGACCGGCACGTCCTGATCGCTCGTTATCCGCAATCGCCGCGTTTGAAAATATTCCACCTCCGGCAGACGAATTTCCGAACTAAAAAAAACATCCTGCAGATATTTAATGATCTCCAGATAGCCAAGTCGCTTGAAGGCCACCACATCCAGTAAACCATCATCGATGACGGCATGTTTAAAAAAAGGAAATGGTCCGCCATAGTGGCGACCGTTTCCGACAAGAACAAAAGATCCTTCTTCAATCGCTGTGTTCTCCGATTCGATGAACAGTCGTGGCGGCCGGCGGGTAGCGATTTGCGCGGCGGAGATGAGGTAACTCAGCGGACCGAAATTGCGTTTGAAAGCGCCGCTGGTCTCTTTGACGACCTGGGCATCGAGTCCGACGCCGGCGAGCTGGACAAAATGCTTTCCGTTTGCGCTCGGAAGATCGACAAGGCGTGTATGTCCTTCTTGAATGATGTCCCAACACGATTGGAGATTGTGCAAGGGCAAACCGAGCTCGGTCGCGAAAACATTGACCGTGCCGATCGGCAGCAGGCCGAGCATGGCGGCACTGCCGGCAAGGCCATTTACCACTTCATTGATTGTGCCGTCGCCGCCCGCCGCCACGATTTTTTCGAAACCTTCGCTCGCGGCGTGACGGGCGAATGCTTCCGCTTCGCCGGGTTGCGCCGTGGCGCATACTATGGAATCGCGCGCCAGCGATTCCACACACGCGCGCCAGCGGCTCGCTTTCTCGCCATGGGCAGCAGGATTGAGAATGACGACGGTGTTATTCATGAACCGAGAACTTAAACTTGGGCTTTGATCTTTTCTTCAAACTTGGTCTGCGTAACGTCTCGGCGTGGGGAACTTCCGCCGAATTGCGTTATTCATTATTTGGGCACTTTTTGCGCTCGTTACGATTACCTTGATTGGCCTGAACTTGTATGTGCAATCGCAAGGGGCTCAAGCAAGGATTCAGCAGGAACTCAGCCAACGGATCGGCACCGCGCTCCATATCCGGCGCATTAGTGTCACCCCGTGGGGCGGATTGACGTTGACCGGCATCACCGTTCCGCAAATCTCGACCGCAAGTTCGAGCAACTTTTTGGAAGCAAAAAGTTTTCATCTTCATCTCCGTTTGCTTTCCCTCTTCTCGAAGCAGCTGGTGATCAAAGAGGTGTCGCTGCTTTCTCCAGACGTGGTCTGGCCACAAAACGCAGACGGGAAATGGAGATTGCCCGGTTCGCGAGACGAAAAACATTCAGCTTCGCTGCCGGTCGAAAGTGCGGCGGTTTCCGAATCGTCGGCGGCAACTATAGCCCCAATGCCGCTTGCACCGACACCGAACATTGCGAACACAAACTTCAAGGCTGACAAAACGAACATCGGTTTTGTTCCGGAGGTTCGACGCGTCAATGTCACACAAGGCAGTTTCAGATTCCTTGACCGATCTGGGAACGTAATTGCGGTTTTCGAAGGGGTCGATTTTCATTCAAGCTTGGATAGCGCCCAGGCTCTTCGCGGCAACGCAAAAGTCGCGAAAGTATCACTGCGCGATCGGTTTTTCCTCGAGAGATTGCAATCGCCTCTTCGTTATGATCCAAAAGAATTGGACCTTGCGAAAATCTCGGCGCATTTGGGCAGCGGCGACATCAGTGGCCATTTCAGGATGGGCCGAAGCCGGCGGCCCCAAAGGCATGGTGCAGGGTAAACTCGAAGGAAGCTTCGAAGCCGCGGGAAAAACCGACGATGCCAATGCGCTCACCGGCGCTGGCCAGATTTTCCTGCGCGATGGGCAACTCCAGCAATACAGTCTGCTGGTTGCGCTCGGCCAGATTTTACAGATTGAGGAGCTCACTCAGCTGCATCTCGAGCAAGCGCAGGCAAAGTATCACATCAGTCCAGGGTTGGTAACCATTGATGAACTCACCTTGCGTTCACCAAACATTCGACTCTCCGCCGCCGGCACGGTGACGTTTAGCGGAAAGTTGCGGCTCGACTCCCAACTTGCCATCAATGAAAAAATTCGCGCCCAGCTTTTCAAGCCCATCCGTGAGAATTTCCGACCGATCAGTGAAGCGGGATATTCCGCGGTTGATTTTCAAGTGGCGGGAACCCTTGACCATCCAAAGTCGAACTTGATGGAAAGGATGGTGGGGCGCGATCTCAAGGATTTCGTCAGCGGCTTTTTTGGTGGCAAAAAATCAGAGCGTTCCAAGAACAAAAAGCCGGCCGACGCCACGGCGAAACAACCGGAACAGGCAACTCCTACGTCCACGCCCGCGGCAACAATCGATCCGATATTGCCCGCTGTGGTTGCAACGCCCTCTCCGCCATGAGAGTCATCGCGGGTTCCGCAAGTGGAATCCAACTCGACGTGCCGAAACACGGCGTGCGCCCGACGATGGATCGCGTCAAGGCCGCCATCTTCTCCAGTTTGGCGGACAAAATCATCGGCGAGAAAATTCTCGATCTTTTCGCTGGAAGCGGCGCCCTCGGGATCGAAGCGCTCAGCCGCGGCGCCGCCGCTGCGCTTTTTGTCGACGGAGATCGACAATCGATTGCGGCCATCGAGAAAAATCTTGAGAAAACGAATCTGCAAGGCCGTGTTCGTCCGCAGGAAGTTTTTGAATTCCTGCGGCGTTCGCCTCTGACCGAAACATTCGGAATCATTTTCGCCGACCCGCCCTACGAAAAAACAAAATCCGACGAGCGCTTCACGGAAAAACTTCTGGCCAATGAAAAATTGCCGCAGCTGCTCGAACCCGGCGGCATTTTAGTTCTAGAGAAACGGCCGGACGAAAATCTCCCAAGGACAAAGTTTTGGCGTCTTGTCCGCGGAAAAACATACGGCACTACCGAAGTCCTTTTTCTATCTGCAATCCGCAATCGATGCCGGTCCGGCTCGGACCAATCTGTAATCGGATCGTGATTCGACTCATCTACAATCTGCTTTGGCCAATCGGTCTGCTGCTTTTTCTCCCTGGGTATTTGGTGAAAATGTTCCGGCGCGGCAATTACAGGCACAAGTTCGGACAGCGCCTTGGCATCTACGATGTCGATCTTCGCGTGCGGCTCGCCGCGCAAAAATCGACATGGCTACATGCGGTCAGCGTGGGCGAAATCATGATCGCGCTCAAACTCGCGGAAGCGATCAGGACGCTTCAATCGAAGGCGCGCTTTGTTCTGACCACGACCACGACAACCGGGTTTGCGTTTGCGAGCAAGAATGTTCCCAGTTGGATCGAGGTGCTTTACTCGCCGCTCGATTTCTGGCCGGTAATGCGGCGCGCCTTCGCGACAATTCAACCCGTGAAGATCGTTCTCGTCGAAGCGGAAGTTTGGCCGAATCTCGCTGCCGCAGTCCACGCGCGCAGCATCCCGCTCGCACTGGTCAACGCCCGGCTGTCGCCGCGATCGGAAAAAAGGTTTCGGCGGTTCCGATTTTTTGTGGCGCCGACGTTTCGACTTCTCGATCTCGTTTGTGTGCAAGAAGCGGCGGACGTCGACCGATGGACCGCCATCGGCGTTCTCCGAGAAAACATTCACGTCGTTGGCAGCATCAAGTACGATCCGGAAGACATACATGTCGATCTAACGGTTCCGGAAAAAGTTTTGGCGGAGTGCAAGATCGATAATCACCGCCCGATTATTCTCGGCGGCAGCACGCACGCTGGCGAAGAAGAAATTCTTGGGAAGATTTTTCGCGAATTACGCACGGAATTTGCCAGTCTTTTTTTGATTATCGCACCACGCCATGCCGAACGTGCGCGCGAAATTCATCGCGCTTACCAGGAGCTCGGCTTGCACGTCGTATTGGGGAGTCGATTATCCACTGCCAATCCTCCGATTGATTGTTTGGTGCTCGATTCGACAGGCGAGTTGCGAAATTGGTACACAGTCGCAACAGTCGTTTTCATCGGAAAAAGTCTCACTGCGCGGGGCGGGCAGAATCCAGCCGAGGCAATCATTGCCGGCAAGCCCGTCGTGTTTGGGCAGCACATGGAGAACTTCGCCGCTTTTGCGAGGTCGCTGGTTGAGCGCAGTGCTGCGCTACAAATCAGTTCTGCCGATGAGTTGGAGCAGGCGATTGTCGATCTTTTGGGCGATGCCGGTTTACGTCAAAGGCTGGCGGAAAACGCTCGTGAAGTGCTCAATACCCATCGCGGAGCGACTGCGCGCACAGCCGCGCTGGTTGATTTACTCGCGTCCCCGCTCGTAAACCCGAAGGACTAGTGTCTACGTCGCACGCCTCCCGCCGGGTCCGTTGCCGAACTTTCCTCAGTGCATCCCAATTTCATCGAGTGATCGAGAGGCGGGCGCGGGGAAAAGCCGCGCCCGGCAATTTGCCTTGCGCGACAGGAGCTCAATTCCGATATTGCCCGGCTTTTGTGACCCTATCGTCTAGAGGCCCAGGACACCGCCCTTTCACGGCGGTAACACGGGTTCGAATCCCGTTAGGGTCGCTTCCCCTAGTAAATCGAGCGCCTGGCCCTCGATTGCATAACATTATTGCATAACAACGCTGCCAGTGTTTACCGGTGTTCGAGCCTGTCCGCCGGTGTCGGTGCAAGGCCGGAGACTCGCGGCCCCGCAAAGCCTATTTCACCGCCCGTTTGTCTTTTTCTCGTCCGCGCGGAGTCGGGCAGCAAATGTGATCACTCTGCCTCTGGATCCCCAGGCTCTGCAGCCTCTGGAGCGTCTGCAGCTTTTTGCTGTTCGGTGTCTGGGCTTTTTTAGATGCATTCCTTGACCCTGAGCACCCTGGCCTTGAGCAGGGAGTGACGGCAGAGCGTCTAGTATCTCATCAAACTTGTCTCTGGTGATTGCTTGGAAGTGGTGCTGATGCGCGTGAAGGTGCTGATGCTCATGACGGATGATTACGGCTGGGTCGGCGGAGAGGGCGAGCACTTTGTCCGTCATCACCCCGAAGGCCACGACCGCCTGCGGTAGAGTGGCACCGTCGATCTGGTCTTCGACGCGATCCGCAGCGAGCTTAGCAATGCGAGCGGCTTGCTCCATCAGGGTTTGTTTTCGCGTGGCTATAGGAACGGCCTCACGCTGCTCAACGGCTTCACTAGAACATGATGCAATCATCAGACGGCCAGCCCTTAGGCAAACGCAAAGCGCCAATTCGTTTCTTGCCAAGTTGGCCAGATGTTTTCAAAACTCTGCGCATATGAAAACGACAACTCTCCCATTAAGAAATTTAATGAACCGCTCGCCTTTGCGCACGTTCCTTCTCATTCTATTCGTGCTCGCCTCCTTTGCGCTTTCGCCGACGGCCCGAGCGGTTGACCCACCACCGGACGGAGGCTATCCCGGCGACAACACCGCCGAAGGTACTGATGCGCTCTTTAGCCTCACAGGCGGCACGGAGAACACCGCATTGGGCGCCGATGCGCTCTATTACAACGCAGGCGGCACCGGCAACACGGCTGTCGGTCATTCAACGCTCTTGAGCAACACTTCAGGCAACGACAACACGGCCATCGGTGTTCTTGCGCTCTTTAGCAACACACTTGGCAGCCACAATACCGCGAGTGGTGATTTTGCGCTCTACAGCAACACAAGCGGCGACGACAACACGGCGGACGGTCATTTTGCGCTCTTCCACAACTTCACCGGTCCAAGGAACACGGCGACCGGTCATGGTGCGCTTTACGGCAACACAACCGGCGAGGCAAACACGGCCAGCGGGTTTAACGCGCTCCTGCACAACACCGCCGGGAGCGGCAACATCGCCTTGGGTGCCTCAGCCGGTACCAACCTTAGGACGGGAAACAAGAATATCGACATAGGCAACGCGGGTGTTACTGACGAGTCAAACACAATTCGCATCGGCAACGTAGCAAATCAGAGCGCCACATTTATCGCCGGCATTAGCGGGGCAACCGTGGCGGGTGGCGTTGGAGTAATAGTCGATAGCAGCGGTCACTTGGGCACGGTCGTCTCTTCGCAGCGATTCAAGGATGAGATCAAGCCAATGAACAAGGCGAGCGAAGCGATCCTCGCGCTTAAACCGGTCACCTTCCATTACAAGAAAGACCTCGATCCCGATGGCGTCCCGCAGTTTGGCCTCGTGGCCGAGGAAGTGGAAAAGGTGAACCCCGCTCTGGTGGCTCGTGACGCGCAAGGAAAGATTTTTACCGTGCGCTACGAGGCGGTAAACGCGATGTTGCTGAACGAATTCCTTAAAGAGCATCGAAAGGTGGAGGAACAAGAAGCGATGATCACCGAACTAAAGTCTACGGTGGCGCAGCAACAGAAGGAGTCCCGGTCAACTGCGGCTCAGCAGGAGAACGAAATTAAAGCTCTCGTCGCGACGGTAAAAGAGCAGACCGCGCAAATCCAAAAGGTCAGTGCGCAGGTTGAACTGAGCAAACCTGAACCGCGAACTGTTCTCAACAACCAGTAAAGCAGCCGAGCAAGTAGCCGATACTTAACAATCAGCCGTCACGCTTGACTGCGTGGCGGCTCTTTGTTTCGCCGGATGGCCCACAAACATCATCGCTCACCACTCTTTGAACTCGCCCGCTTGCTCGTACGTATCGCGATCATGTTGGCTGCTTCATTGTAAACGCGAATCACGGCGGGTGCGAGCGGCTAAAGAAATATGAAGGGAGCGGCTGCGGCTATTCCCAAAATGGGCGAGCCTTGGTCTGGTACCTGCGACCCGTGGCCAGCCAATCAGTCTCACGAAAGACCATGTCCCCATGCATTATCTCGAATTGATTTTTCGTCGTGTTCAGCACGACGACGTGGTTTCCGGCATCGTTCCCGAAAACCTCGAAGGCCGTCGCCCCTCGGCCCCTAAGAGTCGCTGGAGTCCATTTCCGCTCGCGAGGAACGTTCCGCTGAGTCAACCCATGCTTACCGATGTAATCGTGGATTGTCATTCGCATTCTTCCATTCGAGCACAAAAGGTGCTGTAAAAAAAGTCGTCAGCCAAAGACCGCCAATACGCTTGGAAGTCCCGCAGCCTTGATATTCTCGGCGTCCGCAGGCGGAGATCTAAATTATGCCCAACGAAAACAGCAAGCCTGAGTCAGCGGAAAAGAAAAAACGAGGAGTCGAAGTTCGTGATCTGAAACCGAAGACCGACCCGAAAGGCGGCGCGACAGACGCGAAGAAAGATGACGAGCGCGCTTCCGGGCGAACGGGTGAGGTGGACTTCATGAAGGGTCTTAGGCAACGAACCACGGAGGATTGATTAGCTTCGTTTGCTGATCTGTGCGGAAGATGCCTCGCGCACGCGCACGCGCGAGAGATGTACAGACCTGGCTTACAAAAATGAATGGCGATTACGCGAGCGTAGCCTTTCCGGATTGGCAGTGTCGTGGTTGAGCCGAAGCCGCCTCCGGTCGTCCGGCTCTGGGCATTGAAATAGTTGCCGTAAATGCCTCCCGTGGTCGTCGTGTTGGAACCCCATTGACCGGAGCTAAACGTGGTGCTCCCGCTGATATTTGTCCCGCTGGCGAGCAAAACCAAGGCGTCAGCACCGTGCTTGATGGCCTCTTTAACTGCTGGTTTGATGCTTTCCCTTTTCCCAGTTTCCCAAACGGCCAACGGAGCACTTTCCACTTCCATATAGCCAAGCACCCGATATGGCCTGTCTGGCGGCCCAAAGTAAACCGGCAAATCGAACTTTCGTTGCACAAAAGAACCGCTTGCGACCGGCCAGTTTTGTTGACGGCCAGAATAGGCGGTGTAGTCCACTTGAGCGCAACCACAGAGGAGAAAGGTAAAGAGAGCGCAACAAACAAAGGTCTCATGACAATGCAATGATGCCGAGGAAAGACATGGTTCTGCAACTCTGATCTGCGGCAAGCTGATGTGGACGCGCGGCATGGCTCAGGCGAGACATTTTTGTGGTTGCTGTGTGGAGCGCAAAAGAGGCAAAATCCGCCACGTGAGGTACTGGGAAATAATCGCTGACAATTTCAGCAAAAGCCGGTTGGAGTTGGGGCTGCGTCTTCAGCGGTTGTATTCTCGCGGGCGAGCGATTTGGGTTGCTGACGTGAATCGCGACGAAAATCGGCGCTTTATTGTGCGTGCGGATGAAAAGCTGACGGCTTTTGTCGAACTCGACTCGACAATTCTGTGAAAGAAAGACGGGCGCTGGAGCCGTAAAATAAAAGCTCGACAAATTGTCGTGGTGGTTGTAAACAATTCTCGATTACGTCACCCGACGTTTCAACGAATCTTCAGCCGCTCTGAAGGCGTTCGTGAGGCTGGGTCTTCGCTGGGACACCTCCTGGCGCGATCACCAGATCCAACTGGAGCCCCGAGTCAGCCGAAGTGAGGCCGCTGTTCAAGGCGCCTCCTGAGGATGGTTCCTAGCTCCGCGCGGAACTGGATTGCACTTAAAGCAGTTCAACAATCCAACCTCAACAAAAAAATGAAAATAAAAAATAGCATTGTCTGTTGTTTGATAGCCCTCCTCGCACTTCCGGTGCTGGGAGCATTTGCAGGAGCGCCCGCGGGATTGAGTGTCAGGTTAGTCAGCACTTTCGATTACCCGGGCAGCGGAAACTCGACCGAACCACAGAAAATCAGCGACTTGCGCGACATCGTCGGCACCTACTTGGATTCAAGCCTGGTGACGCGCGGTTTTATCCGGTTCAGAAACGGGAACTTCAGTGCCCCGCTCGTCGATCCCAACGATACGGGTGGCGTCACGCAAGGCCGCGGCGTCAATAATTCACGATTGGTCTGCGGTGATTACCTCGATGCAGCCACGGGCAACTTTCACGGGTTCTTTTTTAGCCGCAGCAGGTTCCATAACTTCGATGTTCCCGGCTCGACTTTTACGGTCATCCTGGGACTAAACAATGCCGGCGACTTCTGCGGATCGGATATTCCCGGTAGCGGGGTTCAGTCGGCATTTTTCAGTCTTGGTGGAGTCATTACCGAGTTCACGGTGCCACAGGCGACCGCGAGTCTTGCCTACCAGATTAACTCTTCGAACCAGGTTTGCGGCTATTATCTCGACGGTTCATCCGTCCTCCACGGCTACTTCCGGGATAGCGATGGGACGATCCATGGCCCGATCGATCCCGCGGGATCGACCGGGACGATCATTTTCGGAAACAATGACAGCAACTTGATGGTAGGCAGATACACCGACAGCGGCGGATTAACCCATGGCTTACTCTTTATTCCGCCGAATAGATACATCACCTACGATTATCCCGGTACAACCTTCACCTCCCTCAACGGGATTAATGCGCAGGGAGAGATCGTTGGCCGTTACCTGGATACCAGCACCGGCATCGAGCACGGGATCATCGCCCGCGTCGTCGCCAGTGCTGCGGACCAGTCGACGCCGGGCGTGACCCCGCAGAAGCAGTTACCGCAGGCCGGGCCGGTGCCCTCAAGGTCGCAGGTGGAAGAGCCGGCGTTTTAAACTTGGTTACGCCTCCGGCTTTGTTAAGCCGGAGGCGGGAGCTGGATCCAGGGAGGGGCTGACATTGCCGCCTGTACGGCTTGCCACGTACAAAGCTGTGGAGGGACACGAAAGGCATGGGGTCGACGGCAATGCATCATAGGTGTAGATACACGCATCATGGTTGGAACAGGTGCTCGAAAAATCGACGCACACACCGCAGTCATCCGCTTTCGCCGACGCTTCAGCGCGCCCCGCCTTGTTTTCTCTCTTCCGGCCTAACGACTTCAGCGCGGCCGCAAGCCCGCGCTTGGTCGAAAGGAGCGAGGGTTGGCAGTGCGCGCTCCGCCACCGCCTAGCGGCTGTCGATGCACAACCGTCATTCGTGGCCGAGCAAAGCGAGGCGCTTGTCGGCGCATAAAAGCTTGGCCGTTGGAAATGACGATGATCTCGCTCGTCGGAGGATATACGAGGACTGGATCGTACGGCCAGGCAATGCTATCTGGTGAGGTTACCGGCTGCGGATAAACGCCGGCGTAATAGGGGGAAGTTCCGGTGGTGACGCTATCGCCAGCATTGGCGCTGGTGTCAGGCGCCGGGACGAGCTGCTGATCGTATTGCATCGTTCCGTACTGGAGCGCCTGAGCCTGGCGCGGCGCCGCCAACTGTTGCCTTTGCTGAACGGTAAAGTAATCGGCAGCGGAGTGCCGCGGGTTTGCCGGACGGGGGAGCGAGGTGACGGTCGCAAACGAGCTATCAGCCGGCTCCTGCTCTTCTGCCAGCGTGGGTTGTTTGACCCGGGAGAAATTGGAGAACGCCAGCCAAGCCAGGATCACGATCAAGATTCCCAGTTCCACCGCCATAACATTCGCAACTTTCGTGTTCATTTCGTTAGTCTCCTTCCGCTGATGTGTGGGCGCAGAACACAGTCACACCGTGAATCTCGCACGAATCTTGCCGGAAACCATCCGGCAGCACAATATTATTCGAGGGCCGCGATGTAAAGGCGCAACACCGGTTCGGTGACAGCGCATCGGCCCGGTTGTTGGCTCCCCAACCCAAACCGCCTGCTGGGACTTTACGCTGCAATCACCTGGGCCAGCTTTGATGGCAAGAATCCCGACGGATGGATTCCGGAGGAAAAGACCGATTTGGCGCGAGGCGGCCAGACGTTATCTCATTCCACAGTACTTTTATTGTTTCTTGTCGAAGCTCCGCTTGACTGCGATCCAATGACCGTCTTTTTCGGTCGCCTGTTATTTATCATGGTGGGAAAGACATCCGTGGTTTTGCTGGAATCCCGCGCGCGCGTGTGCATGCGCGAGAGACAAGGGGCTTTCGGACAAATTCGGACACTCAAACTGCGTGATTCTGCGCGATTCGTGCAAAGTGTCGGTTCTGAGCGGATGTAGTTAACGCGCTGATTGCCGCAAGTTTCCATCGAAATCGCGCGTATTTGCGAAATGTTGAAAGCGGTTTCGAATCCCGTTAGGGTCGCACCTAGACAGCGTAACTAACAGGCGATTTCATATCGCCGTCAGTGATGTGCACGCATTTGTCCGGTCTCGGTCGACTTACTTCCAGGCGTCTCTCCACATATTGGGATACCAGCGACCCTTCGTCCATCTCAATGGATGAAGCCGTTGGTCTGATCGTCGCCCCATAGACGGGCGCATGTCATTTCTGCCACGCCTGCCGGTTGTCAGTGTTAGAGGTAGCTATTCGGTCGAGACTCTCCGGCTTGTGCCACGCCGATTTGACGCTTCACGGTTTTGTCGGATGCGTTGGAGCGGCGAAGATTTCGCAATCTCTGCCCCAGTCGACACTCTTACAATTGGTGAAATAGACCAGACTTCCATCCGGCGACCAGCGAGGTTCAGTCGCGCGTCCTTCAGTGTTCGCGAGCAAGCGTACATTGCTGCCATCTGCATTCATGATGAAAATCTGGTAATTCGAATTTCGATTTGATCCAAAAGCTATCTTTGTACCATCAGGAGACCAACTCGGCCAACTATCGAATGCCGGGTGACTGGTCAGGTTAAGGAGCTCTCCGCCATCGCCATTTGCTACAAAGATTTCTGAGTTGTTTGGCTCGATGATCCTGCGAAAAACAATGTGTTTCCCATCCCGCGACCATGAAGGAAAGGTATTTATTCCGCCGGATAAACCGTAAGTGCGCCAAGGATATCCTGCGTGCCTGCTACCAAACCCCGCGACACAGATTAGTTTGATGGATGCCGTGCGCATAAAGATATGTGCAGTGGTTATCAATCTTCTATCTGCTATCTTCTGGTTATTTCGCCGGTCGGGGTAGATCCCCAATTTTCAACTATGAATTCCGTTGCGGTCCCGGTGGTAACGGCTTGAAAATAGTCGGTTCAGGGGTTCGTTTATGCTAGTCGTTTGAAAATCGATGCACGATAGCTTTTACCAATCCGTCCTCGATCAGCCGCACCCAAGCCGGGCACGGGCCATCATCAAGGCGCATCCGGGAGTTCGACAATTGATGGTAAGAAATCCTTATACCGCTTTGCTCGCGCTTTCGACCGTGGTTTTGCAAACGTCGATTGCGTTTTTGATGGGGAAACTCGGATTCGATTACTGGTGGCTCAGCCTGCTCGTCGCCTATGGTGTGGGCGCGTTCGTGAATCATGCCAACTACGTGATCATTCACGATGCAACCCATAATTTGATTTTGCGGAGCAAAAGCTGGAACAAAATGATCGGGATTCTGGCCGATTTTCCAAATCTCACGCCCGGCGCGATGGCCTTCCGGGTTTTTCATTTGAAGCACCATTCCCATCAGGGCGACTATGAATACGACGCTGATCTGGCCAATCATTGGGAGGCGCAATTGGTCGGCAACAAGTGGTATCGCAAGGCGCTTTGGCTGATGCTCTTTCCTTTTTTCCAGTTGACTCGCCCACCGCGATTGAAAGCGATTACGATGTGGGATCGGTGGTTTTTTGTGAATTTCGCGTGCGTGGCGGTTTATGACGCGGCGATTGTTTATTTCTGCGGCTGGGCCGGGCTGCTTTATCTGGCGTTTTCATTTTTCTTCTCGATCGGGCTGCACCCGGTGGGCGCCCGTTGGATCCAGGAACATTACACTTACGAGTTCGACCAGGAGACGACGAGTTACTACGGACCGATCAACCGTGTGGCCCTCAACATGGGCTATCATAACGAGCATCATGATCTGCCTTCGATCCCGTGGAACAATCTTCCCAAGTTGCGCGCGATGGCACCCGAGTTTTACGATACTTTAAAATATCACTCGTCCTGGAGCCGGTTGCTTTTTCAGTTCATTTTCGACAAACGATACACTTTGTTTTCGCGAATTGAGCGCATGAAACAAGGCGAAGAAATTGGGTCGCCCGGCCCAGGAGGGATTGTCGATTCGATCAGCGGCGTTGATCTCAGCGCCAGGCCGATTAATTTTTAATTATGGCGCAACCGCATTATATCTCGAACAAGAACGAAAGCGTTCGAATGTTCAAAAGCGATTTGATGGAGCTTTTGTCGCATGTCCATCCGGCCACGCCTTTGGTGCTTTATCTGCCGGTCGTCGGTTACATGCTTTATGCCGCACTCTGGCAAAGTCGATTGTCGATCTTGGCAGTGGCTGGCTTATTCCTGCTCGGCGTTCTGGTCTGGACTCTTCTTGAATACATCATCCACCGGTATGTTTTTCATTATGAACCGAAGAGCCGTTTGGGAAAACAATTTCACTTCATCGTCCACGGCGTTCATCATGATTATCCAAACGATGCTCGACGTTTGGTCATGCCGCCAAGCGTAAGCATTCCGCTTGCGATTTTATTTTGGGCGCTCTTTGCCATTACCCTCGGCCGTTTCGCGCCGGCCGTCTCGGCTGGGTTTGGATTTGGCTACATTTGCTACGATTCGATCCATTATGCGATCCATCACTTTGCCATGAAGCGGGGGGTGTGGCTTTGGCTCAAGCAGTACCACTTGCGTCATCATTACAATGACGAACATGCCGGTTACGGCGTGAGTTCCCCGCTCTGGGATTACGTTTTTCGCACAACGCGAAAATAGCAGGACGGGTTGCAATTAAGCTCTTGTCCCGCGTCTTTTTGCCGGTACAATTGCAGCCCCGATACGGAACTTCCGGCATGCAGATGGCCCGAGCTCTTTAGGGCGCGGCACAATGCAGCTGTGAGCGCCTTAAGGATCTGATTTTCAATGAGCGGCAACTTGAATCGGCAACTGTCGGAGCGAGAATTCGATGCGAAACTGAGTCTGGCTGATTTCGTGGTCGGCGACAGCGACGATCCACTAGTTCCGCCATTGGCATTCACACAATGGCGCCAGGCCGGCGCGTGGGAGGCCGCGCTTTACGAGCCGGAGTTGCTGGCGACAGCAGATGCTCGGACAACGATCAATTACGGAGGCAAACCGCGGTCGGTAATTAATCTTTGTTCCTACAATTATCTTGGGCTCGCTAATCGCCCCGAAGTGATCGCTGCTGCCCGGGACGCGCTCTCCAAATATGGAATGGGCGCGTGCGGCTCTCCGTTGCTTTCCGGGATGACGGATTTACATCGACAACTCGAGCGCCGGGTCGCGGAATTTCTCGACCGCGAGGACGCGATGTTGTTTAACAGCGGTTTCGGCGGCGCGCTCGGAACCATCTCCGGTCTCTTACGCAAGACTGATGTTGCGGTCCTCGACAATCGATCGCACTTGAGTTTGCGCGACGGCGCGGTGCTCTCGCGCTCGCGGGTCGATCGTTTCGAGCACAACGATCCGGCTTCGCTCGACGCTGCGCTCTGCCGGCGAAGAGGAAAACGGCAGCTCGTAATTGTCGAGGGCATTTATTCCATGGATGGAGATTTTGCCAGCCTGGACGGTTTGCTCGACGTCGCCGAGTCGCACAACGCGAGTGTTTTTATTGATGAAGCGCACTCCATGCTTGGTTGCGGAGCAAATGGGCGCGGCGCGGCTGAACATTTCGGAGTGGAAAAACGGATACCGCTCGTCTACGGAACTTTCTCGAAGGCGTTTGCCGCGCTCGGCGGTTTTGTCACGGGCCGGGTCGAGACATTGGACTATTTGAGATATTACGCGCATTCCTACGCTTACTCCTGCGCGCTGCCGCCGGCGATCGTCGCCGCAGTTTTGCGGGCGCTCGAAATCGCCGGGCGCGAACCGGAGCTGCGCGATCGGCTCTGGTCAAATGCGAAATATTTTCGTGACCACTTGAACGCGCTCGGGATCGATACCGGCGCATCGACAACGTACATCATGCCGCTTGTCGTTGGCGATCGCGCACGAATGTATCAATTGGGCCATGAATTACGGCGTCGCGGGCTCTTCGTCGCGCCGGTTGATTTTCCCGCCGTGCCCGAAGATCGCATCTGTTTCCGAGCCTGCGTGACCGCCAACCATACGCAGGCCGATCTCGACGAAGCTCTAAACATTGTTGCTGATACCCTTGTGCCGGCTCTACGGCAGAGTGCTCGCGTCTCCTGAGCGCGCGGGGTTGGCTTTCAGAAATGGCGATTGATCTCACGCCGGGCGCCGCCTCGTCCACAATCGAAGCAACCTACAAATCGCGCGAGCTCGAAGGTTGGATCGACATCCATTTTTACCGGAAGATTGGTTTTAGCCTGGCGATCTTCTTCGAGAAGCTGCGGATGACGCCGGCAGCAGTGAGCTTCCTCGGCTGCATCGTTGGCGTTATCGCCGGGCACCTCTACTACTATCGCGACTTGAGCGCGAATATTGCCGGCATGCTGCTGCACATCGGCGCCAACACTCTCGACAACGCCGATGGTCAGCTTGCCCGCCTCACGAATCGGAAGAGCCGGACCGGCCGCATCATTGACAGTCTGGCCGATCACCTTATCTGGGTAAGCATCTACGTACATTTGGCGCTTCGTTACCTGGCAGAAGGCGCATCGCCCGGCGTTGCTTTCCTCGCCCTCGCTGCCGGTCTTAGCCATGCATTGCAAGGCGCCGCCGCTGATTATTACCGCAACGGTTATCTTTATTTTGTGAAAGGACGACCGCGCGCGGACTTGGATTCATTCTCCATCCTGCGAGAAGAATATCGGCAACACAGTTGGCGGCGCGAACCCTGGCATAAATTCTTGCTCGCGTTATATCTCAATTTCACCTGGCAGCAGGAGATGCTCTCGCCCGGCTTGGAACGGTTACACTGGGCGATCGGGCGCGACTTTCCAGGCGAAATTCCAATTTGGCTGCAGACGCGATATCATGATTCTGCCCAGCCGATGCTCAAATGGTGGAGATTGTTGATGACGAACACGCGAATGCTTTTGCTCTTTCTTCTTTTGCTCGTCGGCCGGCCTGTTTGGTACTTTTGGCTCGAGCTCAGCGCGTTCAACGTCCTTCTCGTCTATCTCATTCTTCAGCAGGAAAGATTGTCGCGATCTCTGCTCGAGCTCGCGGCGGCGCGGCGGGAACCCGCGTAGATTCTTGATAATCGCGTGTCTCAGATTGAAGTCTCGCCAGTCAGTTGTCGCAAGGATCGCAACGCGTTCATTAAATTTCCATGGCAGATCTACAACAGCGATCCCGCCTGGGTGCCGCCGCTGATTCTCGAACGCAAAGCATTCCTCGATCGGAAGCGA
The DNA here is from genome assembly GCA_003219195.1 of Verrucomicrobiota bacterium. Taxonomy (GTDB): domain Bacteria; phylum Verrucomicrobiota; class Verrucomicrobiia; order Chthoniobacterales; family UBA10450; genus UBA10450. The sequence goes on along the minus strand of QHPX01000082.1, from coordinate 42,813 downwards.
CACCCCTTTTATAAGCACGGCGACGCCGCGCTGTTTCTCGCCCGGTCCCGCAATCGCGGGAGCGAGATCGTCGGCCGAATCATGGCGAGTGACGATCCAAATTACAATTCGCTCCATCAAACCAACGTCGGCTGTTTCGGTCTCTTCGAGTGCATCGACAATCGCGATGTTGCTGCCGCATTGTTCGAAGCGGCCTCCAATTGGCTTCGCGCTCGCGGACGCAGCGAGATTATGGGCCCCATCGATTACTCGACCAATTACGTTTGCGGATTGCTTATCGACGGCTTCAAATATCCGCCCACTCTCCTGACCTCGCATAATCCGCGCTATTATCCGCCGCTCATCGAGTCGTGCGGTTTCAGCAAAGCGAAAGACTGGTATGCGTGGTGGTTTTCGGAATTTCCGGAAGCGGCGGAACGGCTGCGCAAAGTGGCCGTGGCCCGCGCCGGCCGGCACGGCGTTACCATTCGTCCCGTGAATTTGCGTAAGATCGAGCACGAAAGCCGGCGTCTGCGCGCGATTTACAATCAAGCATGGGAAAAAAACTGGGGCTTTGTTCCATTCACCGAGGCCGAATTCGATCACCTCGCGCACGAGATGAAGCCGCTCATCGTGCCGCAGGGAACATTGCTTGCGGAAATTGACGACGAGCCGGTCGGCTTCGTCATCTCCGTGCCCGATATCAACGTCGCGCTCCGGCGTATCAACGGACGATTGACCCGCTTTGGTTTTCCCATCGGCTTAATCAAACTGCTCTATTATAAGACGAAAATCCGGACCGGTCGTCTGGTGGCGCTCGGAGTAATCGAAAAGCACCGTCGCGCGGGCATCGCCGAGATGCTGGTTCTGCAAATAATGGACGAAGCATTCAAACGCGGTTTGACCGGCGAGCTGAGCATGACCCTCGAAGACAATTTCATGATCAATCGTTTCATCGAAGCGCTCGGCGCGAAGCGATACAAAACGTTCCGGATTTACAGCCAGCGCCTGGAGGACACCGCCCCGGCGCATTGAGCGTGGAGCCAAGCAAAATCTTGATTTTGGCGGATGAGTCGGCGAACTGGAAAATCGCCGGCTTGCGCCAACTCGAGCGGCTGGCTCTTGCCGTAAACGAATTTGCCGAGTCAAGGAAACTCGAATCGGAAATCGACATCGTTGCTTTCTGGAATCCGGAGATTGCGGTGGAGAAACGGTGGCTGCCCCAGGATTCGCGGTTGAGCCGATGCAAATTAAATTTTGCTCCTGAATCGGACCGGCCTCACCGCGCCGGGCTGGCGCGTGCTCTCAGCACCCGCCTGCTCGTGAATCGAGGCGCTCTGGCCAACTTCATCTCCATCGCGCCAGTCGTTGAGTGCAATACGTCGATCGTCGATGCGACGGAACATTGGAACAAGCTGGCCCGCGTTTTTGCGGATGCTTGTCGCGATTCGGGCGGAACCGGGCAAATCACCAGATGGCGTTGTGTGTCCGAACCACGCGAGATTGCACAGTGCGAGCGCTGGTTTCTCCGCGACACTGGCAAAACGCAGGATGGATTCATCTCCAGATTTCTGAATCGCCCGATCTCCCGCGCGATCAGCCGGCGTCTTCTGAAATCTTCCCTCGCGCCAGGCACGTGGACATTGGCGATCTGTTCGTTGCCATTCGCGGCGTTCCTCTTCTTACAACGCGGCGACTATCTCGGGTTCGTTATCGGTGCGGCGCTTTTCCAGATCTACAGCATCCTCGATGGCTGCGACGGCGAAATTGCGCGCGCTAAATACTTGGAGTCGGATACCGGTCGCCGTTTCGACACACTTTGCGATGTTTTTGGCAGTCTTCTGTTCGCGATCGGTCTTGGCCTGGGCCTTTCTCAACTCCACCGATTCGGTCCGCATAACTGGTTCTATCTGGGAGAAGGAATTTTTTGCGCACTCATGATCGCCGCAAACGAGTGGCTCTTAAGAAATCCAAAAATCGAAACTGCTTTCGCGCCAAACGCGCTGACCAACACATTATATGTGCGTCATCGAGCAATGATTCAGCGTTCAGGCCTCTTGTTCCTCGGTGAAAAATTGGTTTGGTGGCTGTTTCAACTTACCAAGCGCGATGTCGGGATTCTTTTATTTCTTCTTCTCGCGATTGCCGGTTGTCCGCAATGGATCCTGCATCTGTGGACCGCAGTCACTGCTATGAGCTTACTCCTCGCTCTTGTTGCCCGGCTGCGTGCTCGCGCTGATCGATTCCGTGGTTTGTCGCAGGGTTCGCGTTCGTAAATGTTGCTCCGCGCACGCCAGCATCTCGGGCGTGTCGATGTCCTGCCACCAGGCGGCGCCGATATCAATGCCACGAACCAGGCCATCCGCGGCCATCAATCGTACTCCGTCGGCCAGGCTGCAGTCGCCATTCTTCTTGGCTTTTTCCAGATAATCGAAAAATTTCCGCGGGCAGACAAAAAAACCGGTGTCGATTGCGCCGTAATCTTTTAGATCTTTTCCGATGGTGATGAGCCGATCGCCACGCATCCGGACTTTCATGGCGTCATTCAAATCGAAAATGGAATCGAGCTTCTTGTCGATTGCCAGGTTGAGTTCGTCCGGCTTCGCTTCTCGCAGAAGAAGATCGACGATCGATTGCTCGAAGAGATGGTCGCCCATCGTTAAAAGAAATGGCGCGGTGACGTGCGGTGCGGCGACGAGGACTGAAATGCCGTTCTGTTTTTGCCAAGCCGGATTGTCGATCCAGCAAACGTTGATGTTCGGTGGAATCAACGGGTTTACGTGCGCACGAAGTGCGTGCCTTTCAAAGCCTACTACCGCATAAATGGTTTTGATCCCGGCCTTCGCGAGCGTGTCAAGTGTGTACGAAATCAGAGGGCGCTCGAGTAAAGGCAGGAGCGGTTTCAAGCAATTTTCTCCCGCGCTGCGAAGACGCGAGCCCGATCCAGCCATCAAAATCATTGCTTCGGAGCTCGCGTTGCTCATAGCCCATAATATTTTTTCAATCCCCAGATACGGACGCGCTGCGGGAGGAACCGGAAAATGAACGGCGCGAGCTTGGACTGAAAAGTATCACCGACGGTTACACGCGGCGGCGGACTCGCCTGATCGATGAATTTGAGGACATGCCCCGCGACCAACTCCGGTTTTGGCGCCGCCGCCATGTTGCGTTCGACCATGACCCACGTTTTCGCGACTTCTGCTTCGTATCGTGAATCATGTTGCGCGCGTTTGTCCACCGCGCTGTTGAACTCGGTGCAGATATCGCCCGGCTGAAGATCGATAATTCGCACTCGGGAATCCGGCAGCTCGAGTTGGATCGACATGGTGAACGCGGCCATGGCTGCTTTGGCCGCGTTATATGCAGCCATAAATGGGACGGGCAATCGCGAAGCAAGTGAAGTGACATTAATGATCAGGCCGTGTTCCCGTGCGCGCATCGCCGCCAGCGCGAGTTGCATCAATTGAACGTGTCCGAAAACGAGCAATTGAAATTGGTTTGCGATCGTCTCCGCGGAAAGATTTTCCGCCGGGCCAAAATGACCGGCGCCCGCGTTGTTGATCACGACATCAAAATGACCAGCTTGGGCCAGAGCGGAATTGAAGGCAGCCTCGATCGAGCGAGGATCGGACAAATCGAATCCCACGGGATGAAGACGAGAAATATTTGGCAAACGTGAAGCGTCGCGCGAGGTGCCCCAGACTTCGTGTCCTTGTTCGGTGAGAGCCATTGCGATTGCTTTCCCGATCCCAGAACTGGCGCCGGTCAGAAATATTTTCTTCATGCTGCTTCCGTTCGTTCCAACGTGTAAAATCCGATTATCCTATTGAAAGCCTTCACTACAACCAGACTTGGAAGTAACCCCCTCCGCACAGCATAATGTACCGGGCCCCGCCATCTCGCTCCACGAACTCTTTGCGGGTCGCCATCGACGCGCGATACGTCCGAGAAAAACCGAGCGGCATCGGTGCTTATGTGCACGCTTTGGTAGACAGGTTGCCGGATCTGGCTCACTCCGATCATTTTCTGTTCTGGGCGCATCCGCTCGCCCCTCGGCCGCTCTCGCGTGCAGCGAACACCTCGGCGGTGACAATTCGGGCGGGACCGACTGCGCCATGGACAGTGATCTGGCCCCAGTGCTACGCATCTTTCACGAACGTCGATGTCTTCCACAGTCCACATAACACGATGCCGCGCGGCCTGCCATGCGCGAGTGTGGTGACTGTTCACGATGTGATGGCGATTGAAAGACCTGACCTGCACTTGCAAGGTCTCGAGCGCGTCGTGAAGAGCGTCTACTTCCGGCAGGCGATTTGGCGCGCGCTCCGGCAGGCGACTCGTTTGGTCGCTCAGAGCAAGGCGACCGCTGACCGTATTTGCATGCTGCTCCCCGAGGCTGCGGCACGTTTGACCGTGATTTGGTCGGCGTCGGACGCCTGCTTTCGCCCACCTGAAGACCTGGCCGTGGCAAAGGAGCGAGCGGCGTGTCTCAGCGGAGCGGAATCGCCCTACTTGTTGGTCATTGGGTCGAACACGCCGAGCAAGCGGCACGACCTCGCGATCGCAGCTTTCGCGAACGCGGTCCCGCGTCCATGGCGGCTTGTGCTTGTGCAGAGTCGCAAGGCAAGGGACGGGCTCGTGGGGCTGGCAAATCGCCTGCACGTCGCTGATCGAATTGTCTGGCTGGATACGATCGCACGTGAAGATTTGGTCACGCTCATTCAAGCTGCTGGCGGCCTGATTCAACCGTCGATTTACGAAGGGTTCGGACTGCCAGTTTTAGAAGCCATGGCGTGCGGTTGTCCCGTAGTGGCGAGCGATATTGCGCCGCTCCGCGAGATCACGGCCAGCACGGCCGTCCTTTTCCCGGCGGGCGATTTCGACGCGCTCGCTCGCGCGCTGCGTGATTTCGTCAGGTCAAGCGGTCTGCGCCAATCTCTCGGCGAACAAGGGTTGTCCCGCGCTCAGGATTTTTCCTGGGACCATTGCGCACGCGAGACACTAAAGGTTTACCGCGATGCAGCGGCCCGACGCCCATGACGGACATGGATCGAGACGCGGACTCTGTGCCTAAAACGTTGGCACCAGACTATTCCGTGCACGGAGCAGCGCTTGCGCGCGGCGCGTTCATCAACACGATCGCCTTTCTTGCTTCCAATCTCCGCGGGATCTTCACCTTTCTGGTCGCGCGGCTGCTCGGCAGCGCGGTCCTTGGCATCTTTGGTCTGGCGTGGGCAACCATGGACCTGGTGAGCAAGTTTTCCACGCTAGGATTCGACTACAGTGCGATTGCATTCATCGCGAAGGCGGAAGGAGTCAACGATCGCGCCAGCAGCCGTCGGGTCATGAAGACGGCGCTCGCAATCTCCTTCACTAGCAGCGTTCTACTGGCGATCGGCGGATTCTGGGCCGTCTGGACGTTCGGGCTTTCCATTGGGATGCGGACAGAGTTTGTGCGAGCAACTGCCGTAATGCTGCTCGCCTTACCAGGTGTCACGCTTTATCGCGTAAGCACAGCCTTGTCGCGTGGGATGACAGTGATGCACCATGACATCTACTCGCGGGGCCTGACGGAAAGCTTCGGCACGGCGGCCGCGCTCCTCCTGGCGTTTGCGCTCGGCGCAAGACAACTCGCGCCGGAAATCGCCGCCATCGCAGGGACTCTCGCGTCTGGGCTCGTCGCTTTCGCGCTCGCGCGGCGTTTGTTCACGTTCGCACCCATACCGCGCTCACCTAACGATGACCTCGTGCCCCTGCTCCTTCGTGCCTCGGCGCCGATTGCCCTCTACGACTTGCTTAATATTGGCATCATGCGCATCGACCTCATCATGCTCGGCTGGTTCGTCGGACGCGCGCCCGGCGTGACGCTGGAGACGCTGGGTATCTACGCAGCGGCGGTCGAAGTCGGGAGCGGCCTGCGAAAGGTGAGCCAGTCCTTTACCCCGATCTTTACGCCCATCGTCGCGCGCCAAATCGCAGCTGGCCAGATCCGCGATGCTGAGGCGAGTTACGGATACCTCGCGCGCTGGATGCTCGCGGGATTACTGCCAGCGCTCGTCGTCCTAGCTCTGGCGGGAGGTATGATCATGACGATTTTCGGCACCGCGTTCCACCGAGGTGGCTTGTGGGTGGCGATCATCGGAGGAGCTTGCGTGCTGAATGCTTTCATGGGCCTTGGCGAGACGATTCTTATGGTCGAGCGGCCGAAGATTAATCTGATGAACTCCACCATCGCCTTCGTCGCCGCCGTCAGTTTGAATCTCAAGCTAATTCCAGCCTTCGGTGCGCTCGGAGCGGCGCTCGCGATTTTCTTCCCCTATCTGATTAAGGGGGTCCTCCGACGGGTCGAGATCTCCTGGCTCCTCGAATGGCGTTGGCCTTGGCAAGCGCTCGTCAAACCGTGGCTCGCCGCGCTCGCCCCACTCCCCCTCGCTTTGCTCCTCCGCTTCACGATTCATGGATGGTGGTCGGAGCTGGCGGCCGCCGGACTTTATCTTGCAGGATATTTCTTCGTCTGGCGTCTTATCGGACTGGATCCGAGTGATCATGCTGTTCTCGATCAGCTTTTCAAAAGAAAAGAAGCGGTAGGAGCGGAGCCAGTGAGAGAGATCGCGAGTAGAGGTCAGGTGTCCGCCAGCACTGAGATGCGTTGACCGCGCGCGTGGCTAGCGACAATCCGTCCGTCCTTCATCTCGTGAATCCAATCGCAGGCCTCGGCAATCGATGGATTGTGCGTGACGAGGAGCAAAGCCTTTTCACCCCGCGTCACCATTTCTTGCGGAAGCTCGAAGGCGCGCATCGAGTTCGCGGTATCGAGATTCCCGGTAGGTTCATCGGCGAGGATAACGCGTGGATCGTTCGCCAGGGCGCGCGAGACCGCCACGCGTTGCTGTTCGCCGCCGGAAAGATGACGGCTGGGACGTGAAAGCTTATTTCCAAGGTCGACGGCATCGAGCAATTCTGCCGCGCGATCTCGCATTTCATTTTCCGTGAGACGCCCAAGTCGGCGCATCGAATCATAACATTTTCCTGCGCGGTGAAGTCCTCCATCAAAAAATGGAACTGAAAGATGAACCCGATCAATTCGTTCCGCTTGCGTGCGAGTACGTTGTCACGCAAGTGCGAGATTAGCTCCGATTTAATTGTGACCCAGCCGCCGTCGAGTTGATCGAGTAGTCCGAGAATATAAAGGAGCGTGCTCTTCCCGCAGCCAGATGGTCCGACGACTGCGTGGATGGTTGCCGGGTCCAACGTGAGAGAAACTCCGCGTAGCGCGTGCACGCGCGATTCCTCTTCGCCGAGATAGCGTTCGACTTGATGGAGTTAGGTCAGTGTTAAGAGGCAACACTGCTTTTGTCCAAGTCTTCCGAACCGACCGCCTGTCGAACCAAGCCTGGAATGCGTCTGGCCCGGGCGACAATTTCCTTGCCGAGGACGGCCGCAGGCTTCTTAACGAGAAGTGAGGTACTGACAGCGCAATAAACGCCACAGCCCTGCTGGCACGATTTTTTGCGATAATTCGCATAGAGGTCCTCCAGCGTGACGTCCATGATGTCTTTGTCCGTGTGCACCATGCTGCAGATCCAAAATTTTCCCTGCGCGGAGACGAAGAACAATTTGTAGCCCGCCATGCACGTCCACTCGACATGCTCTCCGCGCAGCAGACTTCGCTGGTAATTAAGAATCGCTTCACTGGTGTGGATCTTTTCGCCGCGACGCTTTCGTTCAATCATCGAATCCACAAATTCTTCGAGTTCTTCGCGTGAACCACGCTCGACGCGAAAGCGACTGAGCGGATCGGCATGAACCAGACGCACCTCGGTCGGGATGCCGCGCGACAATCCAGTCTCTAGAACCGCTCTCGAGTCGGCCAGCGTATCCTGACAGATAACCCCAGTGATGTGCAAACTGATTTTGGAATCCCGAAAATAGTCGAGCTTCGGGAGAATGGTCTTGAAGGACTTCTTCGTGATCGCGCTTGGTGTCATCCGGTCGACACTGATTTGCAAGACCTGCAAACCGGCATCTTCAAGCGCGACAACCAACTTGCGAGTAAGAAGGAAGCCATTCGTTGTGAGACTCGTCGCAAAGCCGAGCTTCCGACAATAACGAACGATCTCCACAATGTCTGGATGAAGGAGTGGCTCACCGCCGACGAGAGCGATTCGCATCGTGCCCAAGTCGCGAATTTTTCGAATCCAGGTCTTGAGATTTTCCAGCGTCGGGTGTGGACGGCTATTGTTGTATTCGGTGCAATATGCGCAATCGAGGTTGCAGCGGTCCGTGACATAAAGGCTGCATTGGAGTGGCTTCCGATCGAGCAGACGCTTGCCCGATTCGAAAACATTGTAACCGGAAAATTCGCGGCCGATTTTGTTGAGAAGTTTCATTGGTCGCAGATTTTTTCTTTGGTCCTGGTGCGTGGGCGAGTTCCCACGTTTGGGGCCGAGCGGAGTATCTTACGGGGTTATCCCCTTCTGTCACATCCAAAACCAGGTCGGTCAGAAGGCCTCGATCCATCTTGGGCGAAGCAGTGTTTGTCCTGCTTGCTTCGCACTGGTTAGCCGCTCGATCCACGGACGGTATCGACAGGCGGGAGCCCGGCGGTGCGGCGCGCTGGGACATAACTGGCGATGATGCAGCCGTCTTTCATCTCGTGGATCCAATCACAGGCTTCGGCGATGACTGGATTGTGCGTGGCCAGAAGCAGTGCTTTCCCGCCTTCCTGCACGATATTTTGCAGTAATTCAAAGGCGCGATCGGAATTGGCCGTGTCGAGGTTGCCGGTTGGTTCGTCGGCTAGAATTACCCGTGGATCGTTCGCCAGCGCGCGCGCGATGGCCACGCGTTGCTGCTCGCCACCGGAGAGATGGCGGCTCGGTCTGCGAAGTTTGTCGCCTAGGCCAACCGCTCCCAGCAAGCGAGCCGCTCGCTCGCGCATCTCCGCATCGGAAAGCCGTCCGAGCCTGCGCATCGGTATCATCACGTTCTCCTCCGCACTGAAGTCTTCCATCAAGAAATGGAATTGAAAAATAAATCCGATGAATTCGTTCCGCTTATGCGCTAGCTCGTCATCGCTCAGATGCAACATTTGCTCCGATTCGATTGAAACGCGCCCAGCGTCGGGCGGATCGAGCAGACCGAGAATGTAGAGCAACGTGCTCTTGCCGCATCCCGATGGGCCGACAACGGCGTGGATGCTGCCGGGCTCGAGATCGAGCGAGACGCCGCGCAACGCATGCACGCGCGATTCCTCCTCTCCGAGATACCGCTCAATCTTGTGGCAGCTGAGACAAACGTCAGTATTCATACGCTCGAACCGCGAAGGGTGGCCACCGGAGGCAGTTCGGCCGCGCGTCGCGCCGGCACATAACTGGCGAGTGTCACGGCCACGAGCGCGAGCAATGTTGCCCACACATAGTGTCGCCAATCCCACGTCACCAAAAAATGGTTCGCATAGAGCAAACCACGAATGCGAATCGGGATGTGCGAAATTCCCCACGTCGCGAGCGCGCCCAACATGCATCCGATGATCGACCCAGTCACGGCGATCATCGCGCCTTGCCAAAGAAAAATCGCGCTGATGTCGATCCGCCGGTAACCCATCGAGCGCAAAATGGCGATCTCTTTGACCTTCGAAAGCACGGTCATCGTCAGAACATTAAAAATTCCGAAGCCGGCCAGCAAAATGATCAACGACACTGTGATCGCGGCCGAGAGTCGCAAGGTCAGAAAAAGTTGAAGCGTGCTTTCTTCACGCTCCTGCCAGCTTTGCGTGTCGTGTTGAAACAGCGTTTCGAAATCATGCGCCAGGTCCGGCGCGCGTTGCGGGTCGCGCAGTTTATAGATGATCATCGAGGCCGTGTAAGGCTTGTGCAAAAGCGTCTGCGCGACCCGCGCATGGGAATAAATGCGAGTAGCATCGATCGAACCGACGCCGCTGCGGGCCACGGCTGCGACGACCAGGCGACGATACTCGCCACCAGGCGGCAGGAGTTGGACCGTCTCGCCCGCATTCACATCGAGAGTGGATGCCAGTTTCGATCCGAGAATGATCGAATTCGGATTGTTTCGAAAATCATCGAAATTTCCATCGACAATTTGATGCGACAGATCGGTTGTTTGCAGATGGAGGGCCGGATCGATCCCGAAAAGATCGACAGTCGCGTTTTCAAAACCTGAGCGCGCGCTGAGTGTCCCGCGCAGCACCGGCGAACACGAAACGACATCGGAAAATTGGCGGCTCACGCGCATGATCGCGCTGGCGTCGTCGATTCCCTCGAAATAGCTGCGATGTGCCGCTTGTATTTTGGAATTCTTGGGCGGAACCAGCATGGGCGAGCGCGGCCGAAAGCGGGAACGAACAATCACCGCGCCATTGCTGCCGAGGCTTGAGTCGATGAAGTATTTGGCGAAACCCTGGGTCTGCGCCTGTGTGCCAATGAAAATGGCCACGCCGAAAACGACGCCGGCCAGGCTGAGGAGCAAGGCGCGCTTGCGATGAACGAGAAAGCGCATCGCGATGTAAAGTGGCGGGGTCACTTTATTTGCGAGGGGACGATGTCGATCTTGCGCTGCCGCACCGCCTGGCCGAGCCGCAATCTGTCCTGATCGCTTAGAACGACATGATCGCCTTCGGAAAGGCCGCTCATTGCCTCCGAGAAATCGAGCGTGCGAAAACCAACCTTGACTGTGCGCCGTTGCACGCTGCCGTCTTTCACGATCCATGCTTGATCGACAAGCAGGGCGCGTGTCGGCACGAGCAGAACATTTTCATGAGTGCCGGTAATGATGTTCATCTCTCCGGTCATCCCCGTCATGAGGTTGTCGGGCGGCTTCTCCATTTCGAGCACGATGGTGTAGCGTTGCGTTTCCGGATCCGCCGCCGGTTGGATGGAGGAAACCCGGGCCGCGAATTGTTGTGTGCGATAGGCATACAATTGCAGGATCGCTTTCATTCCTGGTTTCACTTCGCCAACGTCTTCCTCGTTTACTTCGCCGCGCACGTAGTTCTTGCGCGAGGACACCGTGAAAAGTTCATTTCCCTCCGCCACCAGTTCGCCATCGATCGTCTTGATGTTGGTGAGAAGTCCGTCGATTCGCGAACGGACTTCGGAGTTTTTCATTTGCGCCTCGAGTTTTTTGCACGTTTCATCGAGCATCTCTAAATTGCGGTCGCGTTCGATACGCTCGGTTTCCACGGCGCCACGCAATCGATTTGCTTCCGTCTTCGCCTTCTCGTACTCGACGGTCGGTACATTGCCTGACGCCACCACCTTCTCCAGCCGCTGCAGGTTGTCTTCGGCGGCTTTGAGCAATTCCGAAGAAGGAAGGGGAAGCGCGGCGCGCTGCTTCGCCGCCTCCAGGTCCGCGCGAGCCTGCTTTAGTTGTCGCGCGGTTGCTTCATCGGCGATCGTGGCCAGCAGTTCGCCTGTTTTAACGCCGTTGCCGATGGCCCCGCGCCCGGTCGCGAAAGGGTCTGCCAACTTGATGAATCCCGAGTTTTGCGCGCGAACCGGGACGACGAACGCGGGCTCGATTCGCACCGTCCCATACACCGCGGCAAAAGCGGTTCCGCGGCGGACCGTTGTCACTTCTGCCACCGGCAGGAAAAAGTAATAGACGACGCCAAAAAAAAGCGCGAGCAGCGCTCCACCGCCCCATAAAACTTTCTTCGATTCCGGCAACTTCAATTGCTGGAACTAATGCATGTTTTGCGCGGTGTCTTCGGAAAATTGAAAATAGCGCCCGGTGGCGCGATCCCATTCGGCGATAGCGAGATTGTGCTGATAAATGGCATCGAGCAACCCGCTTTTGGTTTCCAAAAAACCGGTTTCGGTCAGACGGTACTCGAGCTGTGACGCCAGGCCTCCGGCCAGATTTTGTTCGACGACGTGTGCGCTTTGCTCCGCGGCGTCGGAAGCCGCCGCGAACGATTTTTGCTGGTCCTCGATCCTCTCCAAATCGTTGTGGATGCGCAACAATTCGCGGCCGACGTTTGCTTCCAATTTTCGGCAGGTAAGTTCGTTCATCTCGCGCGCTGCGCGCTGCTTCAACACCGCGCCCGCCACTTTGCCGTTGTCAACAACGCGCCATGTGTAAACGGCGCCGGCGCGGATTTCCGAAGAAAGATCCTCCGTTCGGCGGGTGGAATCTTCGCGATGAATTCCGGACACCGGGATGTACTCCCCCGAAACCGTGCCGGCGATCGCCGGATAATAACCGGCTTCGATAATGCGCTCGTCTTCGTTGGCCGCGCGAACAAGCAGCCGGGCAAGTTTGAGATCGGCCCGCCGCTTCAGCGCTGCCGCCGTTTCCGCATTAAGATCGACAATCATCGGCGCAAATTGCAGCTCCCCTTCCGCATCAGGCAGCGTCGTCTCCGGCCCGAGATCGTCGCCCATCGCTTCGGCCAATTTTAACCGCGCTTCCGCATAAGCGCGATGCGCGCTCTCAATTTGGGAATCGAGTTCGCGAGCTTGCACGGTCGCGCTGGTCAAAGCGCTGCGATCAGTTAATCCGGCTTCGTAACGATCTTTCTGACTGGCAACAGTTTGTTCCAATCGTTGTCGCTGGTCTTCGCGGAGCGATTGCAGTTCGCGGTTGTACAGCGCCGTATAAAAGGCCAGCCGGGCCGCGTGAAGTTGTTCCACCACGGCAACGTTCAATTGTTGCTCCGCGATTAGAAGACCGACATCTCCACGCCGGCGCGACGGCGCGGCCGCCGCATTGAACAGGGACTGAACGAAAGATCCGCGCGCGAAGGCAAACGCTTGCGTAGCACTTTCGCCCGCGCGGTGGCCGCCTTGAACGCCACCGGGAACGCCGACTTTAGCATCGGGCCACATGATGGAACGGAGGATGAGCCGCTGGCCGGCCGCTTCCTCGAGACCCGCTTTGGCCTGCGCGATCGCGGGATTTTTTTCCAGCGTGGTTTGCAGAACCATGTCCAGCGTGATCGCCTTACCTACCTGGGCAAAGTAAGCGATCAAAACTGAAATAAATATTTTCAGGATTGTGGTTGGCCTCCGTCGGGCGCCCAGTTCTGGGAAGCACAGGCTGCCAGCCTGTAGCATTCGGCCGCTGCGCCGAATGCATCTGCACGTAATAGCTCGCCCAATGTCCAAAGCGGTTCGCGGCAAGCTGCCGCGAACTACAGGCCAGCGGCCTGTGCTCCCCGGAGCCAGAACGCGCGGTTTCATCGCTCGGTTAACTTCGCCGGTGGCTGCGCCACGTTTGAAACTCGCGCTTCCGCCCGCTCGTCTTTGTTGCTGGTCATGAAATCGAGCGCTTCCGGGCGGCTGGCGCACGCGCGGGCGAGGCGCGCCAGTGCCACGTTATGCAAATAGATTGCGCTTAGACGCGTGGTTCGGGTCCGCGTTACATCGGAGGATGCTTGCAGGATGTCGAGTTGTGTTCCTAATCCGGCGGCAAGGTTGGTCTTGGCAATCTCGAGCGACTCGTCGGCGGTCTGCACATTTTTAGTTTCGGATTCGAGCACGCGTTCCGCTTGCTCGAGATCGAAAAATGCGCCGCGGACTTCGGAAGCAACCGCGCGTCGCGCTGCTTCGAGCGTTTGAACGGCGGCTTCGCGCCGGGCGCGCGTCGCCTGCAGTCGTCCCTTTGTCGCAAACCCGTCGAAGATGTGCCAGGTCGCGTTTATTCCCACCAAATATCCATGATTAAATTCGTGACCGACCTGCGGGTCCCGCTCGTTGTAAATTTCGTAGGCGGAAAAAAATCCCACCCGCGGGCGAAGTTCGCTTTGGTCCAGCGTGTATTGTCGATCTTCGATCTCGATGTCTTTCTGACGCGCTTTAAGTTCGGGACGGCTGAAATCGGCTCGAACCAGACACTCGTTCAGGTCGAAATGGCGCGGGTGATATTGCAATTGTCCCGAGATTTCAAAGGGCGCTTGCTCAGAATCGGGCGGAAAGTCGATCCCGAAAAGTTCTCCGAGCCGCAGGTAGGAATTTTTTAGCTGGGTCTGCGCGTTGATCAACTCTGGTCGTTCGTTGGCCAGCGCAACGTCGGCGCGCTGGACGTTCAATTTGCCGACGATGCCCGCGCTCAACCTCTCCTGCTGCGTTTTGAGCTCCTCTTCCAAGACGCGCACGGAATCTTCGCGCACGCGAATCTTGGCGCGATTCAAAAGGAGTTCGTTAAAACCGATGCGCACATCCATCGCTACCCGGTTGGCGATTTCTTGGAACTCGTATTCCTGCTTGTCGATGTTCAAGCGGGCGATCGCGACCTGGCTGGTGACGGCGCCGCCAGTGTAAAGGTTCTGTACCACCCGCAGCGAGGCATTGTAATCTTCATCTCGAAGGCGTGTTTCTGACTGGTGCTCTCGTTTATCGACCAGACCCGTCGATACCACCGAGGGAAGAAAGCCGGAGCGCGCTTCAACCAGACCACCACGCGCTGCCTCGATTTTCTTGCGTGCGATGGCAATTTCGGGATTTTGAGCCTGGGCAAGTGCGACCGCTTCTTCGATGCTATAATCGGGGGTCGCCCCCCGCAATGGAGCGGGTAAAGCAAATATGATTAAGAGCGCGACGGCCCGAAGAACCAAACGCATTTCGTTTATCTCTCCGCCAAGGCTTTCTTTTTCAACAAAAATCCCTCTCGGCTTTATGGTTATAGCAGTTCTTGCAAGCGAGCACGAGTGTGGAAAATTCCTTCAATTGTCCGAGCAGCAGCCGCTCCGGGGCGGACGATAGCCCGTTTTTGTGGAAACGGGCTACTTGCATCTTGCCCCAACCAATGGGCTGCGCATAGCTTACAACTTCGCGCATGAGAAAAATTAGAATCGCTATCGTCGGGGTGGGGAACTGCGCCAGCTCTCTCATCCAGGGAATAAACTTCTATCACGGTTCCTCCGCTAATGGCGCCGGGGTGGGACTAATGCACCGGCAAATTGGGCATTATCGCCCGGGCGATATCGAGGTCGTTGCTGCCTTTGATATTGACCGGCGCAAGGTCGGTCTCGACGTCAGCAAGGCCATATTCTCGCCGCCCAATTGCACGAAGGTTTTTTGCGATAAAATCAACCTCACCGGCGCAATCGTGAAAATGGGCTGCGTTTTCGACAGCTATGCCCCCCACATGCGCGAACAGGATCCGCTGCGAACTTTTCTGCCGCTGGAGAAGGAATCGACCCGCGAACAGATCATCGCTGAGCTGAAAGATTCCTGCGCGGAGATTATGGTGAATTATCTGCCGGTCGGGTCGGAGGAAGCCACGCGCTTCTACGCCGGTTGCGCGCTCGAAGCCGGCATCGCGTTTGTCAATAACATTCCGGTTTTCATCGCGAGCGATCCCGTTTGGGCCAAGCGTTTTGCCGACAAAAATTTGCCGGTCATCGGCGACGATGTCAAAGCGCAAATAGGCGCGACTGTTTTGCATCGCACGATTGTCGATCTTTTCCGCAAGCGCGGCGTGAAAGTCGAGCGGACTTACCAATTGAATACCGGGGGCAACACCGATTTTCTGAACATGCTCAATCGGAGCCGGCTCGCCTCGAAAAAAACCTCGAAGACCGAAGCCGTGCAATCGGTCATGAACGAACGGCTGGCCGACGAAAATATTCACATCGGCCCGAGCGATTATGTGCCGTGGCAGCTCGACAACAAGATCTGCTTCATCCGTGTCGAAGGCCGGCTCTTCGGCGATGTGCCGATGGAACTCGATCTCAAACTCTCAGTCGAAGACTCACCGAATTCCGCCGGCGTCGTAATTGACGCGATTCGCTGCTGCAAACTCGCGCTCGATCGCGGCATTGGCGGGGTGCTCCATTCCGCCTCCGCTTACTTCTCCAAACATCCGCCAGTGCAGATGACCGATGACGAAGCGCATCGCTGCGTCGAACAATTCATCCGCGGCGAGCGTGATTGCTGACGCGGGGCTTGGCCTCAATTTCCCGAGTCAGCTCGTTTAGCGGCAGCGTCCGAAGTCGTTCCCATTCGGCCACGAGCTCGTCGGGTTGGTAAGCGATAAATTGACCAGTTGCACTTGAATAGATCCTCGCTTCAACCGGCATGCCGGTCATTTGCGTGATTGCTCTCCAATAGGCCGCCAGTTGCGGCAGGTATTGTTTGCGCAATAGAGCGGTTTGATCGCGGCTGATCCGGTTTGTTTTCCAATCGAGAATTAACCATTCCCGTTTGGCGCGATCAAATATCGCAAGATCGACAATTCCTTCTACGCATTTTGAAGCTTCGCCCGGCCAGAGAAACGGCATTTCCGAATGCAAAAGTACACTGTCGCTCGCGAACTTTTGTCGGAAATCAGTCGAATCGTTAAGATGTTCCTGCAAACGCTGCCATTCCCGACGCGAGCGAGCCGTGTCCGGTGAACGTAACTGGTGCTCGTCGAATATTCTTGTGCAAGTGTTCGCGTCGGCTGTCCACGGAATTCGCTGCGCGAACTCGTGCCACCATAGCCCATATCGTGTGGCCGCACTCTCCACCGCTAGTGGTCGTAATTCGGGGTCGGTTTCTTTCCAAGTGTCGGACCCGGTGATTGGCAAGATGCGCCCGCCGGCGACGCGGCTCGGGTTTAATTTGCGAACGTAATCCGCGGCGCGTTTCAAACCGTCGCTCTTTGTCTTTGCTCCAACTTCTGGAAGCAGAGTTAATTTCTGTTCTAACTCTCGTTGTATCGTGTCTTCCCGTTGCCGTTCTTGCGTTGCAGCGCAGTATTGCGTCTCTTTCGGGAGCTTTCCGAAAACCTTACTGTTCTCTTCCGTTTCGGCGCTGCGAAGCCACCGTGCCTGCGAATTTTTCGGACTCGCGCCTTGCGCGGTATGAAAAAGAGCGTGATCGAATGCAAGCACCAGAGTGTGTCTTGCCCGAGTCAGGGCAACATAAAGCAAGCGCTCCATTTCCTGGCGCTCCGCCAATTTCAGCGCATCTTTGACCTCTTTGCTCGTATCGTCGCGCCCAAGCGCGACCACCAGCTCGCCAGTTGGCGGGATCCTGACGATGCGAGCGTAATCGGGCGACCGGGTGCGCACTTCGCGGGAGAGAAACGGCACAATCACGGCGTCCCATTCCGAGCCTTTCGCCTTTTGGCCGGTGATTAATTGCACGGCATCGCGTCGTGCCGGCCCGGATTCGCGCGGCGCGTCGAAATTGGCGCGCAGATCGCGCGCGAACTCGGCCAGCGTTTTTCCATCCGCTTCGGCCGTAGCCGCTGTAACGAGAAGCCGGTCAAGCTCAGTGCTCAAATCGTCAAATTCATCGCTTGGCAGACTCTCGAGTCGCTCGCGCAAGCGCACGTCAGCGACGGCCTGGCAAACCGCCTGGTAAAGCGGTGCGGAGCGAATGGCGTCCCGAAGGGCGGCCAGGGAATTCAACGTTTCTGCAACAACGCCTTTCTCTCCGGTAATTGATTGAACTTGAAACCGCTGCCCGCTGCCATCGGAAAATCGTGCAAGATCGTCATCAGAGAGGCCAAAGATTTCGCGAAGCACTCCAACGATTTCGTAACTAAGCTGTGGCTTGACCAGAACGGTAACAAGTGCGGTCAGCCAGGCGTGCGCGGGATTATCGGCGTTCAATTCGTTGTCCGATTGCGTTTGCACATCCAGGCCGACCCGACGGAGTGCTTCCTGCAACGGGCGCAACCAAATTTTTCGCGGACACAGAATTGCGACATCGCTCCAGCACCATGCGCGCAAGTTTTCCAAGCCGTTTTTTTTGATCCAGGCCGCGACCTGGCGCGCTTCTTTGTCCGCCTTCTGCCGTTCACTTTGTTTGTCGCGTGTCGCGCGCTCGTTTTCGGCCTGAATGTCCAAACGGACAACCTGCCCGGGCAGAAGGCCGGGACGTGGATTTAATTCAACGAATTTGACTTGGTTTTCCTGCTCGTTGAGGAGAAGCGGGAAAACGGAGTTAACGAAGTCGAGCTGTCGTTGATCGAGCCGAAAGGTTACTGCAAACTCGAGCGCGTCGCCGGCGTCGCCTTCGACAAGGGTTTCGTGGATGCGGCGGTATTGTTTGAGATCCGCGCGGTCGCCAAAGATCGATTGCTGGAAATCGCCCACCATGCAGAAATGGCCGGCGCGTGGCGGATCGGTCCTAGTCTCGAGCCAATGACCACGCGCTCTCGCAGGCCGCGCAACCTCCAGCAATATCGAGAACTGCTGCGGGTCAGTGTCCTGCGCCTCGTCGAGAATGACGCGGAAATTTCGTTCGCGGATGCGATCGGCAGCGATTGGATGTTGTAAAAGTGAATCGGCGAGCGCGATCTGGTCGTCGTAGGTGAGGACACCGTGATCGAGCCGAAAGTCGCGATAAGCGCTTTGGATTTTGGCGGCGACTGACAGCGCGCAGCAATTCAGCCATTTGCGGAACGGGCCGAAAGCTTCGTCCCACACGGCGACGAAGCCCTGCGCACTCGAAGGACATTCCAGAAGCGGAAGAAAATCGACGCCAGAGCGATAAGCATTTTCCCATTCGCGCACTTCCGCGTGACCTCGCTCAATTTTTTCGAGAGATCTCGCTGATGGCGAAAACCGATAAATGCCGTCCAGATCGAGCTCGGGGCAGGGTCCAAACTCAGTCGCGTGGGGCAAAGAAACATTTCCGCGGCGCCCAAGTTCCATTAATTGCCGGACGGGAACATGTCGTAAGAGAATGCGGCGATTCTCCTCGCTTAAGCAATGGCCGATTGAAGTCCGGCTTTGCACGAAGTCATGCCATAATTCGTCGTCATCGCTGATCAAATCGAGCCGCGGCGGCAAACCGAGATAATGTCCGTAATCACTCAGGAGTCTTACGCAAAAACTGTGGATCGTGCCGAAGAAGGCGCGATTGAAGGCCGCGACAACATCGAACGAAACGCGCGCTTCGAGGATTTTTTGTCGCGCGCGCCTCTGCATTTCGTCCGCTGCCCGGTGGGTGAAAGTAACGACGACCAACTTGGGCAGCCATTCGAGGGCGCCTGAGCTGCGCGCGATTTGCACGATGCGATCGGTGATGGCGCGCGTTTTTCCGGAGCCGGCCGCAGCGACCACGGAGAAATTGGTCTCAAGGTCGCAGCAAAAACGCTCGCGTTGCGCGTGATCAGATGGCGCGATCATGGTTCCTCCTCCGGCGATTCGGTCGCAAAGGCCGGATGTGTCAACGTCCATTTTGTTTCAAGGATGTCGTAATCGACCGCCAGAGTAGCCAATGGATATGCGTCGGTGAAATTAAACTCAGAGCGAATCGCTCCACGCATTCCGAAGACACCGCTCTTCTCCATGCCGGACAGTTCGCGCCAGACCTGATCGTGACACGTGATCTGCGGCAGCATCAACTGCGGCGCGGAAAGATCGAGACCTCGCGCCAACAAACTGATCCCGACGTTTTTGGCTCCAAGTTGACCCAGCGCTAAAGCATACAAGCCGACTTGCACGCCTTCGCCCTTGAGCAGTTGTTTGAGGACTCCGTTTCGAATGTCGTCCTCTAACCGCCACTGCGATGAGCGAAGGTTTTTGCGTTTTCCGGTTTTGTAATCGACCACCCAGAGATCTTCCTCAGTAAATTTGTTGGTAGTTGGATTTTCCTTGGCCAGAATCAGGTCGATGCGACCGCGCAGTTTGAGTCCATCGGCGCCGTTTATCTGAATTGCAGGCAAAGCGCGGAGCGACCATTCCGTCGCCGCATAGGGCCATTCCTTGGTCGCGGCGACATGTCCAGCGAAACAATTCGATATGTAAAAGGCATTGTGCCAGGTCGAGCTCCACCAATCCGGCACGGCGCGACCGCATCGTTTCAACATTGTTGCGATCTCGTCACGAAACGTCGTGGCCGCGCGCTGGACGCGCTCTCGCGCATCGGAACCAAGTTTTCCGAAACTTTGGGCGGAAGGGCGATCAACAATCTCGCGTAGCCATTCATGCACCCAAATGCCAACGGCTAGGTTCCATTGCTCGAGATCGAGATCGTCCGCCTCAACGCCGAGAAAGGACTTCATCCAGATGAGCGCCGGCGATTTGAATAATCGTTCGAACTCCGATACGGAAAGTGAGATTGGCTCGATCAGCGGCGCCCGAAGGGCAAATTCGAACTCACCAGCTTTTTTTTCGGCGCGCCGCTCATTATAGGCAATTCGCGTTTGCGCAACGGCTGCTTCATCTCGCGCTTTTCTGACAAGCAAGCCGGATTGTTCCACCCATTCATGTGTCTGTTTCTCCATCGCTTCGAGCGTGGGTTGGGAAAGCGCCTTGCCATGGAGATTGAAATACAGACCGGAAAAAAACTCGCTCGGATTGGCGATGCGCCGCGGAGATGATTCGGTGAACAAGGCCGCGCTGATTGCCAACCCTTGTTCCGCTGATTCCATCAAGTTAGCCATCTGCCGGAGGGCGATCTGCTGCCGCTCGATCGAACCGAGGCACAACGTTTTTCCCTCCTTAACGCTCCACTGTCCTTCTCCGTGGCGGCCTTGCACGATCGCGCGCCGGTTCAAGACTTTGATCCGGCGATTGAGAGCATCGATCTCTTCGTCGCGAACAAAATCCGATTCGTTGTCCGATCGCGGCCACGCGCCTTCGTTCAGCCCGGCGAGGATGAGATGCGACCACTCCTGCCCTTCGGCTTCTCTAAACGAAAGCAAATGGACGCGGCTGTAGGGATGATCGCCGCATCGGTCGCGTGATCGCGTCGGTTTGCTGAGAATCTCACGTAGCCACCGCAGGTAACTCTGGCGCGAAAAGGAGCCGTCGATAGTTTCGCTCCAATCCTTACTCAATCTTTCCAATTCAATCTTCCGGTTTTCCCAGCCCAGTTCGGCGAAGATTTCGGAAGTTTGCCTGATGAATTCCGGGAAAGTCGCGGCTGCCGGTAAAAATCTCACGCCGGCCATGCGAACTGCAGCTGCTGGTGCAGCCTCCTCGGTCGAGTGATGCGCGCAATATTCGCGCAGCACCGCGATGTCATCGATCAGGATTTGTCGATAAGCGCGGCGTAAAATATTCTCGACTTGCTCCAGCGTCACGTCGCCGAGCAGGCGTGCGTTGTTTTCAAAGGTCGATAGAAAGTGGAGGAGAGGATTAAGCCGGTTGTTTTCCTGCAACTGCAGCCAGGCTTGCCAGGCAAGATCATCTATTGTGGGCGCTATCAGATGAGCGATCGAATCGTAGTGCGGAATCTCGAGTTCGCTGAGAAGCGCTGCGACCGATCGGGCAAGTGCGCCGGCGGAGGGAAACAAAACACCAATGCGACGAGCGGAAGGCTCGGTGAGGAATTTCAAAACAAGAGTAGAAATAGCGCGAGCTTCTTCAGTTGTTTCGCGGCCCAGAAGAAAATGAACTGGCCGGCCAAGTTTATCCGCAAAAAGCTCGAGCTGACTTTTTTGATCGGCAGCGCCGGAAATTTGGCGAGAAGATATTCTTGCCACGCGGGTCGGCGGCTCGATTGGTAGAGCAGCGGCAAATGTTTGTTCCCAGGTTCCGATCCAACATTCATCGAGATCACGGGCTTCATCGCGAGGGTCGGTCAGAACGACTGTGGCCTTGGCTGATGCTTTTGTCGCGGCCGAGAGCATTGGCCAAAGCGGCCAGTGGGCTCCGTCGAATCCCGCAACCAGCAAATTGCTAAAAATTTTCTCTGCGTTCTCAGCCCGGGCCAGGGCAAGACGGTCGGCTTCGTGAATAGAGGTGAAGCCGCACTTCTTAATCAGAGTCCGAAAGCGAGAGAGAACTTTTTGAAATGCCGGTGGCCCGATCTCATCGAAAGACCAGCCGGCAGCGTTTAGCCGGTCGATTGTACGAAGCAGATGATCGGGCGCGCGCCAGACGGTTTTTGCGGCGGCAATAGTCGCGTCGATGGCTTCATTTTCGGAGTTCGCTGCGATGACTTGCTCCGCTGCGAAGGAAAGCAGAAGACGAAGGTGCTCGCGGAGCGGCAATTTAACTCCCGCCGGATGGAGGAGAATTTCCCGCAGTTGCAACGGAGCAACGAATTTTACTCCCAGGAGCGGGATGCCTGCCTCCAGGAGGCGATAGCGGAAGAATTGGGTGCGAGACTGGTAAGGCAAAACAACGACCGCCGGCTTAGCGATGGCGCAAGCGATCTGAGACACAGACTCAAACCACGGCTGGAGCACGCTCTCCCAAGCGGCCTCAAACGAGGCGCCAATATGAAGCGTCACATGTCGCACATTTTGTCGCTCGTTGGCGCTTCTCTGAACCATCGGCTAATCTAGCCCGATGTTCGCAGTCGCTACAATTTCATCGCGACCAACGTTCGTCGATCTCCAGTGCGGCGGGTGATGCGTTCGCGATCGAGCCGCTCAAGCAAGGGGACAATGACTCGGCGCGATGTCTGAAGTTCATGGCGGAGTTCGCCCACGATGGCGGAATCGTTTTTTGAAATGAACGCCGTGACCGCTTCCTTCATTTGGGTGAACGCTTCTCGCGACAAGACCACGTCAGCACCGATTTCGACGACTTCGCCTTGTTCGATCAAAAATCGGAGCGCCTGCTGTAGATGTCGATCTTGCGCGATTTGTTTGCGCGCGGGTGGATCGAAAGGCTTTGCCGAGAGTGCGGTTCGAATCTTCTCCGCGGCCGGCTGAATCTGCGGCGGCAATGCGGCACGGTGCGATGCGCGTGCGATTGACGTGCCGGCTCGAACAAAACTGTTTGCGCACAAATCCGAAAGGAGCGCGTCGAAAGCGTCAGCTGATTGATCGGGCAATGCCGCGCGCAACTCAGCAAGCTCAAGGCCGCGCTTTTCCGGATGTTTTTTGTGCGTTGTGTCGATCAGTTCACTTGCGCGGTGTACGAGCTCAAGCCACTTGCCGGCAGCGGCGGCAATTTCGCTACGCAAGATAATTGCGCCTCGACCTTGTAACCGAAGCAAAGCAGACGTGATTTCAGCCTGGCTGAAGTGCGATTTGCGCAGCAACGTCTTGCTTTCCGCGATGCCGCTGCGAGCAAGTTCCGATTGCAGGCAAAGATCGACATCGTGCGGCGCAGTCGCGCGCTGTTTTAAAAGCCGCTTTTGGCCTGCGCTTTGAAAATTCGATCGATCAGCATCTGGATCCAGCATGATCCCGCCAGCGATCGTATGCTGCTCTGATGAGTCGCGAATAACAAACCGATCACCGAGCAGGGCGAGGATGGGCGACTTCAGTCGCAAACGCGCGAGCAAGCTTTCGCCGCAGGCCAACGTTTCTTCTTCAAGGAACGCAACCTTCGCCGAAACGCGCGCGGTGCCGTGGTGAACGTAAATCGAGGTTCCATTTCTCAGCGGACGCGCCGCCGGGTCGCTTCGATTCAGGCGCGGCGATTTTTCGAGCAGAACATCAAAGGTCGCGCTGGGCGCAACAAGATCGACAATCGTGACCACGTCGCCGCGCTTGATCGCCGCCGGGCCGGTTCCAAGTTCGACATCGGGTAAATTGACCGCAGTGCGCATCCCGGGCTCGGCGGATTCCAGATCGCGTCCGTGACTTTGAATCGAGCGGATACGCGAGGAAACATTTTGCGGTTGGACGATAACATTCTGGCCTCGTCGGAGTTTTCCACCCGTTAATGTGCCGGTCACGACCGTGCCGATGCCGCGCAACGTAAACGCGCGATCGACAAACAGGCGCGCTTTCCCGATATCGCGTTGCGGTGGCAGAGTTGCGAACTCCAGGGCAAGCGCGCGTTTTAAATTTTCGATTCCTTCGCCGGTGCGAACGGAAGTCGGAATGATGTGTGAACTTGTAACCGGAGTGTCGCGTAGCCGGTGGCGGATTTGCCCAGCGATATTGTCGATCTTACCCAGATCGCTCTTTGTCAGCGCGATCAGCGCGCGTTTCACACCGAGATAAATCAGAATTTGGAGGTGCTCTTCTGTCTGCGGCATCCAACCGTCGTCGGCTGCAATAACCAGAAGTGCGAGATCGATCGAGCCAACGCCCCCAATCATGTTTCGGACGAAATCTTCGTGACCAGGTACATCGACAATTCCTACGTGGTACCGCTGCTCGTCAGGCCCGGGGAGAATCAATTGCGCGAACCCGAGTTCGATGCTGATGCCCCGTGCCTTTTCCTCCGGCAGGCGATCGGGATCAATTCCAGTAAGCGCTTTGACCAGCGCGCTCTTGCCATGATCGACATGGCCGGCGGTTGCGAGAATGAAATGTTTTTCCGTCATCTGGACGAGAATTAGTGAGTCGCTGCGCAGGCGGTTCGAATCGCGTCAACGACAGCGTCGTCCTGTTGCGGAAAGATCGTGCGCAGATCGAGCTTGAACCGCTCATTCGCGACGTAACCGATGACCGGTGGAACCGATTGACGAAGAGTGCTCGCGAAATCCTGGACAGAACAACTCTCCGGAAAAATATCGATCGTGATTGACGACATCACTGACCTCGGCAGTGTGCCGCCGCCGACTTTAACGGTGCCGCGCCCAATCGCGATTTGCAGCGGTAATCCGCGAAGCCGGGCAAGGATCGCCGCGGCGCGTGCGCGCAATTCGTCTTTGGAAATCCGCAAGAACGCGATTGCCGGGATTTCGGACGTCGAATCAGTGAGGTGAAAATCGACAGTCGATTGCAGCGCCGTGAGAATCAGTTTGTCGCAGCGCAACGCGCGAAATAGCGGCTCGCGCTTCAGGGCGGCGATGAACCGCTTTTTCCCGGCGATAATCCCCGCTTGCGGTCCGCCGAACAACTTATCGCCGCTGAAGCAAACAAGATCGGCGCCATCTTCCAGCGCCTCAACCGGCGTCGGCTCATGCTCTGGTATTCCAAATTGTTCCGTCGCAACGATCGCGCCGCTGCCCAAATCCTCAGCAAAGGGAACGCGCTTTTTTCGGGCGAGCCTGGCGATTGCCGTCGAAGAAGGCGATTCGACAAAACCGCTCATGAAAAAATTACTGCGATGAACTTTCAAGATTATTCCGGTCTGTGGACCAATTGCTCGCGAGTAATCGGCGAGCGCTGTTTTGTTTGTCGCTCCGACCTCTCGCAACTTCACGCCGGTCGCCTCGAGGATTTCGCCGATGCGAAATTCACCGCCGATTTGGACAAGTTCACCGCGCGAGATGACGACTTCCGGCTTGGTCCTGGTAAAATGTTGAACGATCAGCACCAGCGCGGCGGCGCAGTTGTTCACGACCGTGGCCGATTCCGCGCCGCAAAGCAGCGCGAGCGCGGTCTCGATGTAAGCGCCGCGGTGTCCTCGGCCACCCGTCATCAGATCGTACTCGAGATTGGAGTAGGCCGAGCCAACTTCGCTGAGCGCATGGACTGCCGCTGAAGCGAGCGGGGCGCGGCCAACGTTTGTGTGAATGACGATCCCAGTTCCGTTAATGACCGGTTGCAGCCGGCTGGCACGAAGCTCCTCGAGCGAAATGCGCACAAGATCGACAATCGATCGAAATTCAGGAATCTTGCCCGAGGCGCGGATTCTCGAAAGTTCTCGTCGGACACGATCGACAATCAACGGCCGGGCTAAATCGATTTTGCCTAGCGAATCGAGCACCTTCGTGACTGAGGGAATGGCGCGGCGCGAAGCAGTTACTTCTTTATGCATAGGAGCGGTTCGCGCGCTGGAACAATTTTCCCGATGATGGCGGCGCATGTTGTGCGATTCCGTTTGAGCAGCGCGAGCACTTTGTTGAGACGGCTCGGCGCAACAGCGAGAAGCAAACCGCCGCTCGTTTGTGCATCAGTGAGCAAAATTCGTTGCGGCTGCGGCGTTTTTTGCCAGTCGACAATGCTGTTCGCGCTTTTCAGGTTGTCGCGGCTGCCGCCGGGAATGCAGTCACGCGCGATCAATTCAAATATCTCATCGTCGATTGCCGGAACCCGGTCGCTCAAAACTTCAGCGCTCATTTCGCTGGCTCGGCACATCGACGCAAGGTGACCGAGCAATCCGAAACCAGTGACGTCGATTGCCGCGCGCACGAGTTTCTTTTCGGCGAGCTTGGCGCCAACCGAATTTATTCTCGACATTAATGAAATGACTTTTCGCTCGACCTCGCGCGAGCAAAGGCCGCGTTTGAGCGCAGTTGTGGCGATGCCGGTGCCGAGCGGTTTTGTCAGGACAAGCAAATCGCCGGGCCGCGCCTTTGCGTTCGTCATCATGTGTCGAAGGTCAACAATGCCCGTGACCGCAAGACCGTAAATTGGTTCCGGATTGCGAATGGTGTGTCCGCCGACGATTGCGCAGCTAACTTCGGCCGCTTTCTCATAACCGCCGCGCAAAATCGACGTAATTGTCTTCGACGGAACCAAATCAGCGGGAAATCCCATGATGTTCAAGGCCGTGAGCGGCCGGCCCCCCATGGCAAAAACATCGGAGAGCGCATTGGCGGCGGCGATTTGGCCGTAAGCAAATGGATCGTCCACAATCGGCGTGAAGAAATCGACCGTTTGCACGAGCGCACGATGTCGATCCAAACGATAAACGCCGGCGTCATCGAACGTGTACGAATTGACGAGCACTTTCGCGTTCGTGGAAATTGGAAGCTGACGCAAAACTTGCGTCAGGGCCTGTTGGCTCAACTTGGAAGCTCACCCCGCGCAGGAGGAGAGCGACGTTAGTTTACGAATTTGGTCGCGCGACATCCGACTCACCCCCTCTCCAAAATGGGTCTGCCGCGGTGACGGCGGCAGCTACAACGCGATCTAAAATATGGAATTGGCGGAGAGGACAGGAATCGAACCTATCTCGCCGCTTGCGCGGCGGCGACGGTTTTGAAGACCGCGAGGGCCACCAGGCACCCTTCACTCTCCGGAAAGAAAAAACAGAAAACGTCCAACGCCCAACGTTCAAGGTCCAACGCCGAGCTACAGAAGAAGCAAAAGAGCGATTACTTGAGTTTCTTGATGTCGCGCACAATGGCATCGAAGTCCGGCCAATCGCCGGAATCGAGTTTGGAATGGAGAAGTTTTCCATTGGCGCGAATTTCGAATGCTCCGCCGCTCGAAGGAACGAGAGTAAGCGACTTGATACGCTCGCCGAGTTCGAGAATTTTGGCCGCCAAACTGACGGCCTTGGGTGTGTAGTTTCAAACCACGCAGTATTCGATCGATATCTCGGTTTTCACCTCGTGCTCCTTTCTGAAAAAAGGCTACGGAGGCGAAGAGAAGCGGTCAAGCCTTGGAGCGGCGCTCCAGGAGCGTCGCATTATTCCGCTGGTCATAGACGGCCGCGGCAGAAAAATATTCTAGCGATTACGCGTTGAAGCGGGCGCTTCGGCTCCGGTTTCGCCGCCCGGCCCAAATAACATCGAGAAGACAACGAAGACTTGCGCGCGGGGCGCATCGTCGGTGCATCCGAAGAGCGGGGAAACGTCAACGCGGGTATTGTGCGTCGGTTTCCAGGCGATGGTCGGGCCGACAACGAAGCTGTGGAGTGGATCGCCGCGCGTGTCCTTGTCAGTGAAATTCCGGTACTGCATTTCGACGCCGGCTTTGAGACGTTCGTGCTCGAGCAAAATCGGAATCACCGCGCTTTGGGCAAAGCCCCACTCGCGGCCGCGATCAAAACCGATTTCTTGCTCGAAGAACCAGTTCATTGCCCACTCGATCCGCTCGCCGAAGTCTTCAGCAAGCAAAAGCCTGAACTCATATGCATCGGGCATTTTGGGTTTTCCTTCCGCGCTCAGGTCACCTTCATTGCTCATGTCTTCGAGGTTTAGATGCGCTTGGCGACTCGCTTCTTCTTCGGCCATGTCTTGTTCCGGCGGGCGTTCCTCGTGAAGAATACGCCCGGTGCCGAATTTGTATTCGGCGAATAGCGTCGGATTCAGCGGAATTTTGTTCCAGTCGGCAAGTGCGTAACGCGCTTCAACGCTGAAGCTCTTGTTTTGGAAGTCGCCGTTGAAACGCTCCTGGCTGATTTCGAAGGCAAGTCCGAAACGATGCGGTAATCCGATTTCGACCTCTTCGATGAAGAGATGATCGGGCGGTCCATGCCGAAACGCGTCTCCTTCATAGAGCAAACCGCCGTAGACTGCGCCCGGCGGCAACACATACGCATTGGTAAGCGGTGAAAAGCGGCTGCGCGAAATCCCCGGCGGCGCACCGTAAGCGCTGGGCACTTCCTCTCCGGTCACAACGATTTGCTCTGCGGCCGCAGACTGTGCACGGGAGAGCTTCGTCGAGACGAGCGCACCTGATACGAGAACCAAAAGAACTGCTGCTCCAATCATTCGCGAGAATTGCATCGCTGCCTTTTATTGGGCGCGAGAGAACAAGGCAAGCAAGATCATGTCGCCGCCCCGACGTGCCTCATACAGCCGCGGTTAGAAGCGGACAATGGTTACGGTGCCAGTTCTAAAAGTGTGGCCGATGAGTTGGCTTGGGCTTTGGCACCGGAGCAGTCATTTTTTATGAGGCTTCGGTGTAGGCGTGGGAGTTGGACTTGGCGTTGCAGTTGGAGTTGGCGTCGGTGTGGGGGTCGGCTTTCCATGGCCTTTCTTAGCTGGAGCGACCGAGATCACGACCTGTGCGGTGTTTGTGCTTTGTAGTCCACGGGAATCAGTGACGGTGAGTTGTGCAGGATAATTACCTGCCGCATTGTAGATGTGTGAAATAGTCGGCGTGGATTGTGTGACCGCAGATGAGCCATCGCCGAAGCTGAAGGTATAGGAGGCGATGGTGTCTGGCGGCGGCGCAGTATCCGGATCGTATGAACCTGAGCCGTCGAAGTTCACGGTCAATGGCGCAGTGCCCGAGGTAGGCGTTGCCGTTAACACCGCTGTCGGCGCAGCGTTTGGCCTGCAGAACTGGTTGCTGTTCACGGTGTAGGTGCCAGTAAAGGCGAGACTGTCGGGCATGTCATCATACAACCCCGTGATTACACCGCCCGCAGTCTGCGACACTGCTGAAACGAAGCCGCTGATGGTGTCGCCGGGGTTCAAGCCAAGGTCACTCGCCTTGACCACAATGACGACCTTGTTAAATGGCGGGGCGTAACCACTGCTCGGCTCGGCCGGCTTCTGACTGCCGGCAGTTACAAAGCGGCCATCAACTCCCCCGCTGCCGTTGGGGGCCGGCGTATAGGACTCGAAGGTCGGCGTGGTGCCGTTCCAAGTCATGTGCACGGCACGGTAATGGAAAGTCGTTGCCGGGGCGGGGTCAGGTATCTTCATTGCGACATACCAGGACGTACCCAGGGGCTGGGGCGACTGGCCGTTGTCGGTGTTAATGGTGAACGCCAGCCTGATGACATTGTCCTCGGCATAAGGCTGAGCGATTTGGAAGGAAAGCAGGTCCGCACCTGGTGGGGCCGGAGTAGGCACCCCAAAGTTGATTAAAATGTACGTGTCACCAGCGGGGTCCGTGAGCTTGGTCAGGCCAGGCAGCGCGCAGACATTTTCTGGCGGCGGCGGTACGACCACTGTTAGGTCCACTTCGTTGCTCGAACTACTAGTGCCGATGGCATTGATCGCCTTAACCACATAATAATAGTGTGACACAGCGGGATCGGCGGTGGTGTCGTCGAAGGTGGTTTTGTCGGTCTGGCCTAGCAGCGCCTCCGCACCCGGCGATGTTCCGCGCAAGATCTGGTAGTTACCAACGTCAGAGCCGCCGTTGTCCGGGGCCTTCCAAGTGAGATGGGAAGCGGAGGGATCGCGTGTGCCGGAGAGGCAAGGAGGTTTCGGCGCTACGGGTTCCGCAGTGTCAAAACTTGCGAACAAACTCTTGCCTCCGGACTGACGTGCAACGCGCATGAAGGCAACAAAATCGTTGGGCGCGGTGCCGGCGATACAGCCTTCCGTCACGCAGCCGTCGCTGTAGCCGTAGAGCACTCGACCTTTGTCGTCCACGGTGATTTCATTGAAGTCAAGAAGATTGCGGTCTTGATGGTTGCCCCCTTGCTGCCAGACACCGGTCATGCTTTGAACAGGATCATTCGGAGTCGCGTTGACCGTCGTCCAGGTTTGGCCACCGTCAGAAGTGGTGGCGATGAAGGCGTACCATTTGCCCGGGAAACTTATCGCCTGGTAATCGCCCGCGACATTGGTGCCAAGGAAGCCGACCGCGGCACGGCCGGAGCTGCCGCCTACGGCCTCGATCTCCGCTGCGTTCACGATGCCGTGAGATGCGCCGATGTCGAAGTCATTAGTCCAGGTGACACTGTTATCTGGATTGCGGTGACCTACCTTGACGCGCGCGTGACCTTCAGGCGGATTCCCCGCGGCGACCGGCTCATTGTTGACATAGGCGTAGTAAACGGTGCTATCAGAGTCGATCGCGATCGAAGGATCGGCGCCTTGGGTCTGCGAGATGCTGCCCGTGACGATGAACTCCTGCCAAGTTGTGCCTGCGTCTGTACTCAGCGCGCCGCCCTGCTTGCCGCCGCACTGATTGACCGGCAGCCAGACTGTGCCATCCGGCGCGACATGAACATGGCCGTGCAAACCGCTGCACTGCGTGATACCGTTGCCTTCATATGCCAGTACGCCCGGGCCATAACTGGCACCTAAGGTATCGCTACGTTGGCAGGTGGCGGGACCGAGAGGGAATGATTGAGAGCAGTAGTACACTGCCTCCCCCTGATTGACTGCGTTTGAGAGTGCGCTCAACGCAGGGGGATACGGACCGCTGCCTATGGTTTCATGATCGGTGCCGCCGCTGGCCGGTGAAGCAGCTAGCGGCACCCATAGATCTCCGTCATTGTCGCTGTATCCGTAAACAGCGTTAGCGCCAACAGTGGAATTGGAGGCAAAAGTGCGGCCGGTCTTCTGATCGGTAAATAGGATTGGATCAAGACCTGTTATGGTGGTGAGATTGGTTTTGTCTTCCCAGAGCGCCTCGCAGCACTCGGGCTGCGCTTGCGACAAACGCTCCGGCGGAGTCAGGCGCCAGATCGGGCCGATATTCATCGTCATGATTCGGCCGGTGTGAGGATTGAATCCAATGTTGAACTCGCCGTTACTGGTTTCGGCAGAGCTACTGGCGGGCGCATAAAAATTCTGGTAGCGCGGAACGCCCGGGGTGGTTGGATCGGGCCCTCCGAAGCCGGTGCCGCCGCCCCCGCTCCCGGAACCCGGCAGTAATTCGATTGTCACATGGACGCTTTCGCCAGTCGGTGTGAACGGCACGACCACCACGGTGTACTTCTGAGTGCCATCGGCCAGCGGGCTGATGGTTGCGATCTCAGGGTTAGCGCTGCTCGCCGATTGGTAATCAGCCGCCTCGGAACCGTCTGTGGTCGTGCAATCTTGGGGGCTGCAATCGCCGCGGGGATTTTTGTAGATGTAAAGGTCGTAGTCCGAGGCGCCGCTGCCGTTATCGGTCCAGCTCATGGTGGCCTTGATCGCGGCGTTTGGATGCGCGGCGGCATAACCAGACGGCAGAGTCACCGTCAACGCGTAATCGTCGCAAGGCTGAAGCGAACCGTTGCATTCCGGGCCACTGTCAACCTCGATCACCGGAGTGGGATTCGCTACGAAAAATGGCCCGGCCGTGTAAGTCACGGGGCCGGACGTGTCGGTCAGCGTTCCGCTCGACGGTGTTGACGCAAAGCTGAGCATAGCTAGCAAGCCGCCAACTGAACAAAGGCAAAAAGCTAACAAGACGCGGGGATTGAAAAGGCCGGACTGCGAAGCAGGATTTTTTTTCATGAGATCTCCTGTGTTACGTATGAGGAATCGAAGAACCCGGGCTCGGTTGGACGCCTCTCGGGGAAGGATTTTTCGGCGATCCCGACGAAAGTTGAGATCGACAATTACTTCCGCGAATCGCGAAAAAGTATCTGTACGAGAAGGTCGCTCAGCTTTTGAAAAGAAAAATTAGTCCCCGGGAACACACAACAACATCACAAGATCGCTGTTGAGGTGCCAGAACAACAGCAGCAACGTTTCAGCGCGCTGTTTAATCGCCAGCCGTTTTAGATAAGAAACGGTTAAGGATGTGGAGGGTGAGTTGGCTTAGGCTTTGGAGTAGTTATTTCTTATGAGGCTTTGGTGTGGGTGTAGGAGTAGCCCCTCCACAAGCGACATTGCCGACCAACATGTATGTGGCCGCCGGATGGCCATTGTCCCTCTGCGCTTTAACGAACGTATGGTCTACCAGCAGGGTCGAACGCTCCAAGTTTTGAGTCTCGCTGGTATCGCCGGTGAACGTCCTTCCGTTAACGGCTCCGAGCAGATCACCGGGCTGTGGATTGCCGACGGCGGATTTGGAGACGATGAGCGTGATCGTTCCGTCAGCGTTAAAGCTGCTTCCGGGCAAGGCTCCGATTGGAGTTTCTGTCGGGACGCCAATCACCAGACCGACGACGGCGGTGGCGACAGTCCCATACTCAAAGGTGACAGCTCCGTTCTGATCCGTTCTCATGCCAACGTAGAACTGTTCGCCTGGCGACGCGTACGAGTTCCAGACCATCCTCCAGCGGCTGCTGGTCGGCAGTGAGCTGAGGCTCGTTACTTTCATCTTGAACATGAGGTTGCTTGTTCCGGGCGGCTCACCGACTGCGATGTAGTCGATGGCAAGCGAGGCAGGAGCTTGCCCTTGCGCCGTCTGTTCCGGATGTCCCGTCGGAGTTTGCTGGACAATCAAGCCACTGCATGTGTCACCCACGTAGGGCGCGGCGATCTCATTGTTAGCGCATGATGCGCCGACGCTATTAACCGCCTGCACTTTGTAATAGTAAGTCGTGCCAATAGTGGTGGCGGTCAGGTCGTCATAAGTTGTTTGACTTCCCGAAACGGTCGTCAGCAGAGTCTCAGCGCCACTCGCTGTGCCTCTCAATATCTGATATTTTTTAATTGTGGAATTGCCGGTATCGGCCTCCGACCATGCGAGGTGGACTACTGAATTGACGCGTCGCTCTGTGACCGACGGCATGCCGGGTGCCGACTTAGCGCTTAGCGGCTTCGGCGGATCGAAGCTTGCGATCAGCCGGCGTCCGCTCGACTGTCGCGCGATTACACCTCTCGCCGTGTAGGCGTTGCCCTTTGCGGTGAGCGCTGCCTGAGCGCAGGTGCCATCGGCGCACCCATCTACGTACCCCACTTCGACGCGACCCTCGCTGTCAACGGTCATGTCGAAGAAGTCGAGCAGATTGCGGCAGATATCGGCACCGCCATGCGCCCATATACAACCGCGTTGCATCGGGTCGTTCGGAGTTACGTCAGTCGTCGTCCAGTGCAATCCTCCGTCGAATGTATTTGCAACGTAGAGATGCCAGACACCATTGAAACTGTTTGCCGAGCCGTCTCC
The DNA here is from genome assembly GCA_003219195.1 of Verrucomicrobiota bacterium. Lineage (GTDB taxonomy): Bacteria > Verrucomicrobiota > Verrucomicrobiia > Chthoniobacterales > UBA10450 > UBA10450. The sequence continues at coordinate 9,666 of QHPX01000082.1, read as the reverse complement.
ACCTGTCGTTGAGCCGTAGAAGGCGACGGAGGCACGGCCTGCGTCGGCTGCCACCGCTGCAGGATAAAACACGTTTTGCAATTTATAAATCGCGCCCACGTCAAAGACGTTGTTCCACGTCACACCATGGTCGTCCGATGTTGCGACAACTGCCTGAGAGCCAGTGCTAGTAGCACTGGACATTACAAAATAGACTCGGCCGTTATTATCAATGCCAACCTGCGGGTCTTGTAGGGCGGGGTTAGAGGTAGTGCCGGGCACCGTGCGTATGCTCCATGTGATCCCATTATCTTCCGACACCAACACAGCGCCCTCGCCACTACAGCTATTGTTCGGGATGAAGACGGTGCCGTCCGGTGCAACCTTGATGTGGCCGTGCAGGCCGCCACAGGCCGACGTTGTCAAGACGGATGGCCCAAATGTCAGTCCACCATCATCGCTCCTGGACGCTTGCGGGACATTGAGCACGACCAGCGACTGGGAGGCATAATAGACGGCGTTGGGATAGATCGTGCCCGGCGGACGTGCAGGAATCGGCGCGTGATACGGACCACCCCCGATTGTTTCGTGGTCGACACTTGACGGGATGCCGCTTCCCTCGCTCGGCGTCCAACCGGCTTGATCCGGTTGCCCCAATGCATCAAGACCGTCTGTATCTGTAAATGACACCTTGCACGTCGGTGATAGCAGAGTCAGCTCTCCTGCGAATACCCGACCGGTTTGACGATCGGTGAAGCCGATCGGGTCAGAATCGACGAACAGAGATGTCGGCGCCGCACTGTTATACCAGGTCGCAGTCTGGCCGGTTGACGGGCAGGTATCATCGAACTTTATGAATAACGTTTGGAGGTCCGACTGAAAATTTGTTACGCCGGTACTCCAGTGATTCCCAATGGAGGGTTCGCCCGCGTCATGTCCCATGTATTCCACGGTGTGCGCTGTAGGTCCCTGGCTGCTCGATGCGACTTGCACCAAGGTTCCCGGGGCGCTGAAGTTCTGGAACCCGATCTTCGGGCCTGTATCCTGAGGCGCCGTAGGAATTAGTGCGGACGCAGTTGATGAAGATATTGCGCTGGCGCTGCCGGAATACTGAAAGGCGGCAGTGGCACTAAAATAAACCACGTGCACAGAGAACTGGCCGGTGCCAATAGCGGGGTCGCTCGGATCAAGATCGACAACTTCCGGGGGCGTTCCGCTGTTCGCCGAGATTCCGCCTGGTACCACTGGTCCGGAGTTGTCGCCCTTGTGCACGTACAGATCGTAATCGGTAGCTCCCGTAGGATCGGGAGAGCTAATGACGATACGTGCTTTCAGGCCGGTCCAATCAGTCGGTGTGCCGGATAAGGTGAGGGTGAAGGTATCGCAGTTTACGCCTTCGACGCATGTGCTTTCGTCCAGCGAACCGCCGCCAGCCGCGGTGCCCGCCCAACTCACGGTCGGGCCGCCAGGGTTAAGTGTACCTGCGCTAGGCGTCGCCGAGCGTAGCCCGGTTGCGAAGAGCGCGAACACAACCAGGGTAATGGCTGTCAGCAAAAGGAGTGTGCCGATGGTGGCGCGAGCTGTTACTGAAGAGGAGCTTTTTTTCATAGCAGATCCTTTCGATTGATGATTCACGGCGGTAATTCCGCCTTCATTCTTTAATCGAGAGTCAGAAAAGAACTGGCCGCATACGTGTTGCAAACTCAGCTCGAGCTTACGCGGACGATCAAGACCTGCGACTCTCAAGCAGGCTGTTTAAACATCTGGTCGGTTGAACTGAGACACACTGCTAAGTGTACGGCCGGTGAGTTGGCTTAGGTTTCGAAGCAGTCATTTTTTATGAGGCTTTGGTGTAGGTGTTGGCGTTGGACTCGGCCCATTGCCGGCCACCGTGTATGTCGCAGGTGGATAGCAGTTGTCAGCTTGCCCTTTGATGAAGGTGTGGTCCACGAACGTGGTCGAGCGCTCGAAAGTATTCGTGGTTGGCGTGTCGCCGGTGATTGTCTTTCCACCGATGGCGCCCATCAGATCTCCAGGCTGCGGATTTCCAACAGCGGACTTCGGCACGAACATCGTAATTGTGCCATCAGTATTGAAACTACCAGCGGGCACTCCAGCCTTCGTCTCTCCGAGAACGAGAACGGCCGGAATGCCAGCGTCCGCCAGCGTGCCGTACTCGAAAGTGACCGCGCTGTTCTGGTCGCTCGTCATTCCAATGTAGTACATTTGACTCGTGGGTGTCCACCAATTCCAGGCGATCCTCCATCGGCTGTTCGGCGGTATAGTGGAGAGATCCTCCACTTTCATCGTGAACATCAGGTTACTCGTTCCAGTCGGCTCGCCGACCGCAATATAGTCAATCAGAAGTTCAGGGGCGGGCGGCGGCGACACGCTTCCTCCGGTGGCTTCCGGATGACTCGGATCGTTCTGGTGGATAATCATTCCACTGCTCGGGCTGCCCACGAATGGGGACGCCACTTCGTCGTTGCCGCATGATGATCCCACGCCATTTACCGCGATCACCTTATAGTAGTAAGTCTTGGTCGTGTCAGTCGCAGTGAGGTCGTCATAAGTCGTCGCGGGCGGATTGCCCGACACCTTGGCCAGCAGAGTCTCACTGCCGCTCGTCGTTCCTCTCAATATCTGATAGCGCTTGATCGCCGAGTTGCCGTTATCGGCCTCATTCCATGCGAGGTGGACGAGAGGGCCGATTCTGCGTTGTGTCACGAATGGCATCCCGGGCACGGACGTGGTGCTCGCAGGATCCTTGGCAGCAAGCATGCGTCTGCCGCTGGACTGCCGGGCGATTGTCGCTGTCGCGCTGTATGTGTTGCCGTGTGCCGTCGGCGCTGCCTGCGCGCATGGGCCGCCTGAGCATCCGTTCACGTACCCCACTAAAACGCGACCGTCTCGATCAATCGTGATGTCGAAAAAGTCGAGCAGGTTCCGAACGATGTCGGCGCCGCCGCCCCTTAAAATACCGCTGCGCTGCATCGGCAAACTCGGTGTCACGTCGGAGGTCGTCCATGTCGATCCTCCATCGAATGTGTGCGCCACATAGAGATGCCAGACGCCGGTAAATGCCCCCGAATTCGAATCTCCCGTCCCCGAGTTCGCGCCATAGTAAGCAACAGCGGCGCGACCGGCGTCACCGGCAACTGCGGCTGGAAACGCTGCGTTGTTTATTCCGTAAACTGCTCCTACATTAACGATGTTTTGCCAGGTAACGCCGAAGTCGCTGGATGTAGCGACGGACGCAGCAGTGCCGGCGTTGGAAAAAGCAAAATAAACGCGTCCGTTGCTATCGATTCCTATCGCTGGATCGTCACCCGTTCCGACCGTGCCGGGAACGGCATTGGTGGTGCCATTCTGAACAGGATGGATTGCCCAGGTAATTCCGTTGTCCTGTGAGACAACCACCGACTGCGAGTTACCGCATTGCCTGTTTGGAACATAGACTGTTCCGTCGACCGGAGAGACCTTCACGTGACCATGCAAGCCACCGCAGGCGGTCAAGTTGTAGATCGGCACCGATGGTCCGTAGGTCGATCCGCCGTCATCGCTTCTCGAGCACAAGGCCGTCGCGATGTCCTGCGAGCAGTAATAGACCGCGTTCTGATAAGCCGGTGGAGGCGGTGGGATCAGCGGGGCATGATACCGTCCACCGCCGATTGTCTCGTGGTCAACCGCCGATGCGATTCCGCCCGACTGGTCTGGCACCCACGTAACGCCGTCGTCGTCGGTATGCGAGATCTTGACGGTATCAGGACTGAGCAGTGTCAGCTCGCCCGCAAACACGCGGCCTGTTTGGCGATCGGTGAAGCCGATGGGATCGGAATCGATGAACTGAGAGGTGGGCGCTCGGCGGTTAACCCAGGTCGCGTTCTGACCGGTTGCCGAGCAAGTGTCGGCGAACGTAACAAACAAAGTCTCCAAGTCCGACTGGAAGTTCGCCACACCAGTATTCCAGTCGCTCCCCACGGAAGGCTCGCCCGCGCCGCGCCCCATGTATTCAACTGTGAGGCCGCCTGAGCTTGTCGATGTAACCTGGGTTAGAACCCCGGGCGCCTCGAAGTTCTCATACCCGATCTTAGGACCTGTATCGAGCGTTGCCGCAGGGGGCGGCACTGGGTTCAGCGGGACGGCGCTTGCAGTGCCAGTGTAATGATCGGTTACGTTCGGCGTAGTGTCGTACACAACATGGACGACGAAGACGCCGGTGCCCCATTGCGCTACGTCAATGAATGTAGTCTGATTCGTAAGGCCCGGCCCATTCATGGCTGAGTTTACCAGCGGCCCGTTCAAAGTACCTTGGTGAATCCAGATGTCGTATTCGTTCAGACTACTCGCCCAAGTCAATAGAACCTGGACCTTTTGACCGACCCATCCAGCTTGAGTGCCAGCGACCGTGAGAGTGTAAACTTCGCAGTTCACGCCATCGATGCATGCGGCTTCGGTGTTCACCCCGCCGCCGGGAGCTGTCGCCACCCCCTGCCAGGTCGCCGAAGGACCACCCGGGGCCGGGCCAACCGTGCCGCTTGAAGGATTTTGCGCGCGTGTGCCGATGAGCGGTGTCAGGCAAAAGAGAGTAATGCTGCTTATCAGAAAGAGTGTGCCGATCGTGACGCGAGCTGTTGCCGAAGAAGAGCTTTTTTTCATAACAGGCCTTTCGATGAATGCTACAGAGTTAGGAATCGAAAGACTGGCGAACTGTGGTCGCCTTACATCGGCCGCCAGCGCAACAAAAGTCGCGGTTTATTCCTCATTCGTCGGGAAAAAAGTTTGACGCGAGGACGACTGGTTAGTAGAAGCGTGAGGATGGTTCCTGGTTCCGTGCGGAACTCGATTGCAGTTAATGCTGCTAAACAAACCAGCCTCAACAAAAAAATTGAAACGAAAAGTATGATATCCACCAAAAAGCCGCAGAATTCATGCGGGACCCTGCGGCTTAGAGCTTTCGCGAATTAAGCTTCGCTACTCTCTCTCGACGACGACGACGCGCTTGACGGCGCCCTTGCGGTCAAAATCGAGATGCACACGCGTGCCGCCTCGGATTAAGCGCGGGTCGAACGTTCTGCCATCTTTGTCGACGTAGCGAACCTTTTTGCCGAGCACATACGTCATCGGCTTAGCGTCGGGCGAGGACTGGACAACGATCGACGTGGAGGGCACAACGACTTTTTGACCGGGCGTGAATGAGATCACTGTCCCGACTGGAACTGCTCCGGTGCTCATTTGCGTGGTCGCTGGTTCCGTCGTGGTGGCTTGCTGGGTCTTGGTGGTCCTTGTTTGTGCAAACGCCAAAGGCGCAATCATTGCGCAAGCAAGAACGATAATTGTTCGTCTCATGTGTTCTCTTTCGTTGAGTTGACTTCCATGGCTGTTTCGGGGCTCGCGTTCCTTTCGGATGCCTCGGAAGCCCGCCGGGCGGGATCGATCGAGGCGCATGGCGGCTCAGCGCGATTGAAACGGTGTAGAGGCGGCTGTCCCAGCCGCAAGTAAGATAATTCTGTGCGTGAGGCACGCGCCACTACACCTTCACCCCTCGATGACTGGCAAACTGTTAAAGGCGCTGGAGCGCTTTTTCGGCCAGGGCTTTCGAGTTGACGGCACTCTGTAAACGGTGCGATCGCCTTGGCTCAGCGAAAATTGGTGTGCGCTCACGGTTTCTTTTCTGCGGCTAATTCCTGAAAGCGCGGATCATTGCGGATTTGATCCCAGACCGGATCGAGGCGCAGCAGCGGCGGAGTAATCGCACCGCCATACGGTATCTGCAGCAGCCGCTTGAGAATGGGAATCGCGTGGTCGGCATCCCCCAGTAGAGCGTAGATATTCGCCATGTTCTCCTCGTGGGCGGGGCCCTCAAATGGGTCTTTGGAAGTTGGACGCATGGCCATGGCTTTTTGTCCTTCGGCGATAGCAGGGGCCGCTTCGCCCAAACCTGCATAGGCCCGACCCAAAGCGGCATGCAGCCCCGCGTCGACGTGAGAACCCGGCGCGACCTTCTCGAGCTCGCGCTGAATATCTTGCACCGCGCTTTGGTAAGTCGCGCGCGCCGCGGCGACATCGCCGGCGCGCTGCTGACTTAGCCCTAGATCAAGTTTTCCGTCGTAGCTTGGCTCGCCGCGTTTGGTCTTGGCGGCCACTGCACTTGAGAGTATCTCTCTGGCCGCGGCGTAACGGCGCTGGAACAAAGCCTGCACACCACGTACGGGCGACGTTGCGCCTCCAGGCACGCGCGGTTCGGTACCGGGATTTGCAAGCAGTGGCTCTACTGCCTGGAGATCCCCCGTTGCCCAGAAGACAAACGCTTTCAGACCGAGGGCAAGTTCATTCGTCGGCTCCCATGCAAGTGCGCGGTCAACCGTGGCTAGAGCTTCCGGAAAACGGCGCACGCAGCTACACGTAGCCGCGAGACCGAGATAAGCATTGATGTCGCGAGGATCGAGCTCAACGACACGACGGAATCCGCCAATCGCCTCTTCCCAATGCCCAAGCCGGCGTTGGATAAGGCCGATCGCACCGATGACATCAACGTTATTCGGAAGACCCTGCTCGGCTTGCTGGAATTCCGCGAGCCCCCCGGTGAAATCGCGCTGCCCGTAATAGCGATAATAGCCAAGAGCAAGGTGAGTTTCCGGGAGGTTCGGATCGAGCGCGAGCGCACGATCGAGGGCATCTTTGGCTGCCGCCAGCCGCGCCGGGCTTGGATCGTGTCCTTGCCAGTAACTCAAACTCTGCGCACAGGAGAGATATGCCCAAGCCAGTACAAAATTGGGATCCAACTTCACTGCCTCTTGATATGACTGGATCGTACGCTCCACAGTGGACTTGTCATACGGCGAGCCAGCTGCAAGTGCGCGACCACGCAGATAGGCATCGTAGGCAGCGGTATCATTCGTCGGCTTCGCTTCCACCCGCGCCTTCTCCTGCGGACTCAGCGTGGCGCCCAGAGCCGCAGCAATCTCCGTGGCCAACTCGTCCTGCAACGTAATCGAATCGGCCAGCGTGCGATCATAGTTCTGCCCCCAGATGTGGCGATCAGTTTGTGCATCGATTAGTTGCACCGAAACCCGTACCCGGTTCCCGGCCCGGCGGACACTGCCTTCCACCACATTGCCCACTCCCAGTTGGCGCGCAATTTCTCTGAGATTGCGCGTGATGCCGCTCTTGTACTGCATGACCGAAGTGCGACTGATCACTTTCAGGTTCTTGATCTTGGCGAGATTCGACAGCAACTCATCCTGGATGCCGTCGGCAAAGTAAGCGTTCTCTTTTTCATCGCTCAGATTTTCCAGCGGCAGCACGGCAATGCTTTTCTCCGGAATAGCCGCCGAAACACCGGCTAGCGCCCCAATTTTAGCGTGAGCTGGTTTAAAAATCCCGAAATACCATCCGCCGAGGGCGAGCAAACACAGCGAAGCAAGCGCGAGGGCGAGAACTCTCTTTGGACCTTTGGCGGAGACGGTAGTCAGCGGTTTAACTTGCGGTGAAGCAAGCTGCAGCCGTTGCGCAATCTCCGCGGTTGATTGTGGACGGCGCGCTGGCTCCTTCGCCAGACATGCTGCCACCACGTCCTCCCAAACCTGTGGAACCAACGCCGGATCGATGTCCAATTCTTTCCGTCGCTCCGTCATCGGGGGAGCAACTCTTTCGTGGATTTGCCGATCAACGTTGCCGGAATAAAACGGCGGCTTACTCGTGAGCAGATCGTACAAGGTTGCGCCGAACGAATAGATATCGTCGAGATGCGCGCCGCGCTCGCCGTTCAACTGCTGCGGGCTCATGTAAACGAGGGTGCCGCTCCGGCCCTGCTCGAGCGTGAGCTTGCTCATCGAATCGCCTAGGCTGCGCGCGATTCCAAAGTCGGATATTTTCAGATCGCCACGCTGATTTACCATCAGGTTGGCCGGCTTGAGATCCCGGTGAATGATTTTCGCGTGATTGTGCGCGTAATCGAGTGCATCACATAGCTGGCTTGTCCAAGGTGAGATCTCGTCCGGCTCAAAAACCTTCTGTTCTTTCTCCGCGCGCAAATTCGAAAGTGTTTCGCCGTCGATGTACTCCATCGAAATGCAGGCGGAGCGTTCGTCGTGCACGAAATCATAAATGCGTACGATGTTCTTGTGCGTTAACTCGAGGCTGCGGCGCGTTTCGCGCTTGAGCTCATTAAGCACGGCGCGATCGTGAATGATAACGTCGGGCAGAAATTTCAGCGCGACTTCGCGCTCCAGTTCTTCATCGCGCGCCAGCCAGACAATACCCATCCCGCCGCGCCCCAGAATCTTGATCAATGTGTAGCGGCCAAAGACCTTTTGTCCGCTGGCGAACTCACGCGACGTCGCACCCACGACATCGTCCGCGCCCTCGTTAGTCACGCCGACAGCGTAAACACCCTCGACAGAAGAAGAAAGTTTAAACCCTGGAGGGCGGAGCTTCCTTCGGCGCGCTCAGGACAGGCTCCGCGATGCCTCTTCGGATTCGCGCGGGCTCACAGAGCTCGCCCCTCCACCGGAGACATTTTGCGTCCACCATGACTTTTTGGTAGAACGTTTCTGCGTGAACGCATCCCAAGAGGAAGGTGCCTGGCTGGAAGCGGCCGATGGCAAACGCCATCCGATCCACGGCAGTTGTTCGCTCGGACGAATCGCCGCCAACACGATCGTGCTGGAATCGCCGAAAGTGTCGCGACGACACGCGCTCATTCACGTGCAAAATATTGGCGAATTCTGGCTGATCGATTTCGGCAGCAGCAACGGAACATTTTTGAACAAGCGACGGATTCATCACCCGGTTCGACTGAGCCACGGCGATCAAATCACAATCGGAGATGAGGTTTTCAAATTCCATCAACCGCTCGCGATTTCGGACGAATACAAAACGGCGGTGATGCAACGAACGTTGCGGGAAATCGAAAATATTCCTTGCTGGCTTCTCGTCGCGGACATTCGCAATTTCACGCCGCTCAGTCGCAGCATGCAGAGCGAGGACTTGGACGTTCTTCTCGGAGCGTGGATTTTCACTTGCAAGGAGATTATCGAGAACCACCACGGCATTATTAACAAATATCTGGGCGATGGTTTTCTTGCCTATTGGCCCGACGCCGCGACGACTCCGGAAGAGATCGTGGCGGTGATCTCCGCGCTCAAAGAATTCCAGCAGAAAGGCGCGCCTGATTTCCGCGTCGTGGTGCATTTCGGACCAGTTGCGATCGGCGGCATCGCATCGATGGGCGAGGAGAGCTTGATGGGAGGCGAAGTCAATTTGGTCTTCCGCCTGGAAAAGCTCGCAGGTTCGTTAGGGGAATCTTGCGGTGTGAGCGAAACGGCGCACACGAAGCTGGGAGAACTCGCTCCGGCGCGTTCGCTTGGCGAATTCGAATTGAAAGGTTTTGAGGGAAAATGCGCCTTCTTCGCTCTTTAGTTTCGATTGCGGCATGAGAGGCTTTCAAAGGTTCTTGGCGTCCCTAGAAAATGCGTTGAGATTTGAGCCGTGGACTGTCGCATTTACCTTACCATTGCACCGGTTGGCTCAGCGAAAATTGCTGTGCGCTGACGGTTTCTTTTCCGCGACCAATTCTTGGAAACGAGGATCGTTGCGGATTGGATCCCAGCTCGGATCGAGCCGCAAAAGCGCCGGAGTAATCTTCGCCGAAATCGGCGGGGCAAGGCCATACGGTATCTGCAG
>QHPX01000139.1 GCA_003219195.1 Verrucomicrobiota bacterium | reverse complement strand
TCCGCACGCCGTGGCTGACCTCGATCGTAACTGGAATTGGTGTGGCGATCTTTTCGGCCATCTTTAGCGTGCGCGACGCAGGCAGCCTCTGTTCCATCGGCACATTGCTGGCGTTTGTCATTGTCTCCGTGGGCGTACTCGTACTCCGTGTCCGCGAACCGAATTTGCCACGCACATTCAAAACACCGTGGGTCTGGTTTGTCGGGCCAGCGGGCGCGCTCTCCGCGCTCACGCTCATGGCCGCGCTGCCATGGCCGACCTGGCGACGGTTAATCGTCTGGTTCATCATCGGCATCGTGTTTTACTTCTTCTACGGCGTCCGCCGCAGCAACCTCGCTCAGCCGCCGGTCACCGAGACGAACCACGCCGGCGGCGGCTAGAACGTTACGACAAAGCACTTGTTTGCGTTAGCCGGAAATTTTCAATTGGTTCGTTAGGCATCACCATTTTGCTGGTCGAACAAAACGCCAATCTGGCGCTGGAAGTTTCTCATTACGGCTACGTCCTTGAAACTGGCCGCATCATCTTGCACGATCGCTCGAGCGCCCTGCGCGCAAACGAGCGGGTGAAAAGCGCCTATTTAGGAGGCGGCTGAAGTCCAGCTGCTCTGGCCAAATCCGCGTGACGGGCTGGTCGATCCGAAACCGAGAATTGCTTCAGTGCGTTTGCGCAATCTCTCGCTGCCGGCGCGATCCATGAATGCGCGTCGCGCGGCGTCGATCTCGTCGAGGGACACATTCATGGCGCGAAGAATTTCCCATTCCCCCGGGCTTAACAGTTCGCGATCTGCGGCAGTCAACGCACGCTTTTGCAATCGCGAGATGATTTCCGTCAAGGCGTCGCCATTCGATGCGCGGAAGAGATCGATCAGCCGTTGAAAGCTGAGATGAAATGGAATCGTCGCAAGATCGACATCTTCACTTTCGGAGACGCGGTCGGGCGGCATCGTGACCGCATCGGACGTGGCGACAGAATTCCAAACATCTTCCGGCTGGTAATATCCGATTTCGACGCGATACACGGAGCGCGGCTCTGAAACGGCCAGACAGCAACTGCCGGCCATCGGCTCCGCCGCCGCGCTTGTTTCCTGTCCACCGTCACTTTTGTAAACACGCAAGTGAACTTGTCGATCTACCGGCGAAGCGTTGCCAAAGATCGACGGCCAATCAATGTTCCAGTAAGTGAAAATCGTGCGCGGATCGCGAGCGATTGCGAAGAGGATTGGCTCGCCATACAGGCGCGGCAGTTCGATTAAGTCCTCAAGATCGAAGCTTCGTTTGCCCCGGGCAACACGAACAACCGGGCCTTCGGAAATGCGAAAGCCGGAAGCGGTCGCCGATTTGGATGCCTCAACGTTGGCCTTGTTCTCACCCATTGCGAAATCGCGCCTGCAAGTTGACAGAAACCGGAGAGACGCAAGCGAAATATTGCATGTTTCTCTCAAATTGCATCGCCGGGCGCAACCAGCCAAAGTTCCAACCGTGCGCAATGGTCGGCGAAATATGAAGCCCTATGTGATCGTTAATCGGCGCGCGGGATCAATTACCGATTTGGGCGCGCTGCTTTCGCAATTGCAGCGCCTCCAGCCCGCAGCTCTCCGCGTAACCCGCCGGCGCGGCGATGCCGAAAAGTTCGCGCGCGAGGCGGTTCGAAAAAGATGCGATTACGTTGTGGCGGCGGGCGGCGATGGAACATTGAATGAAGTGATCAATGGAATTGCAGAGCATCCGCGAGAGCTCTGCCTCGGACTTGTGCCGCTCGGCACCGGCAATGATTTCGCACGTTCGCTCAAGTTGCCGCTGACCGTTGACGCGAACATCGACATCCTGCTTTCGCAAAAATCAATGGCGATCGATCTCGTCCGCATCCGGAGTGACCACACCCGTTATTTCGTGAACGTCTCCGCCGGCGGTTTCAGCGGCCACGTCGCGGAAAAATTAACGGCGAAGATCAAACGCGCCTGGGGTCCACTCGCCTACCTGCGCAGCGCGGCAGCCGCGCTGCCGCAACTCCACGCTTACGAGACGGTAGTCGTTTTCGATGATGAAGAACGATTAACGGTTGATCTTTACAATGTGGTGATTGGAAACGGCCGTTTCGTCGCGGGCGGATTGCCGATCGCGCCTCAAGCGGATCCTGCTGACGGCCTGCTCGATGTCGTTTTGATTGCAAAGCGTCCCGGACCTGAAATGGCTCTGCTCGCTGCGGAAATTGTTTTGGGCAAGCATGTCTCGAACAGTGCGGTCATTTTCCGGCGCGCCAAGAAGATCGCGGTGCGATCGCGGCCTGGAATGTGGTTTAATGTCGATGGAGAATTGGTCGGTAGGGCGCCGGCGGTGTTTCAAATCATTCCGGGCGCGCTGAACTTCGTTATGAGCAAGCGATGAAAAATAAGATCATCGACATTCAAAAGTTAGCCGAACGCGGAAAAGAGTTTCGCGCCGCGGGCAAAAATTTGGTCGCGACAAACGGATGTTTTGATCTGCTGCATCTAGGCCATGTGCGTTACCTGCAAGCGGCACGCGCGCTCGGCGATGCTTTGGTGGTCGGTTTAAACGGCGATCAATCGGTCCGTGAGTTAAAAGGGCCCGGACGTCCGATCAATGACGAAAAGACGCGCGCCGAAATGCTTGCCGCGCTCGAGTGTGTCGACTTGGTGGCGATTTTTTCCGAAGTGCGCGCCACTCACTTCCTCGAGATGGCCGCGCCGGCCATTTATGCAAAAGGCGGGGATTACAGTTCAGAGACACTGAATGCGGAGGAGCGGGCGATTCTGCAAAAACTCGGAGCGGAGATCCGCATCATTCCACTTGAAGAAGGTTATTCTACGTCGGGCTTGCTTGAGCGCCTGCGCGGCTTCGCGAAATGAAACGTTTGGCCTTGGGTATACTCGGCTCCGGCAAAGGATCGAATTGCCGGGCGATTCTGGAAAGCATACGATCGGGCGAATTGCCGGCGGAAGTGCGCGTCGTGATTTCAGATGTCCTGGAGGCGCCAATTCTTGAGATCGCGCGCGAATTCTCGGTCGCGAACGCTTATCTGCCGCCTGGAGAATTTCGAACCCGACTTGAGCCAAAATCGGAGATGGAGTTGGTGCGAATGTTGCGCGACGCCGGGGTCGAGTTGGTGATTCTGGCTGGCTTTATGCGCGTCCTGAAAGCGCCGATGCTCGAAGCATTCCCACGTCGGATCCTTAATATTCATCCCTCGCTCCTGCCAAAGTACCCCGGACTCGAAGCGTGGAAGCAAGCACTGGCCGCCGGCGACAAGATAACCGGTTGCACCGTCCACTGTGTCGATGAAAGAATCGATCACGGCGACATCATCGCGCAGAGCGAAGTTCCGATTTTGCCCAATGACACACCGGAAACTTTGCACGCTCGGATTCAAATCGCGGAGCACGCGCTCTATCCGGCAGCGATTGCTGAATTGTGCCGAAGCGAAGAGGCGCACTAAGTTCGCTCAGCTTTTTGATCGCGTGCGAGCAACTCCTGCATCGCCTGCGTCGGCGCTTTGCCTTCGTAAAGCAATGCGTAAACCTGGTCGATGATCGGCGTCTCGACCTTCAGGTTGCGCGCGCATTCATAGGCGCTCTTCGTCGTCGGAATTCCTTCGGCCACCATCTGCATCGAGGAAGTAATCTGCTGCAACGATTGGCCACCGCCGAGTTGCTCGCCGACGTGCCAATTGCGGCTGCGCCGGCTAAAACAGGTCAAGATCAGATCGCCGACGCCACTCAGTCCATAGAAGCTGGGCAATTTTCCGCCCATGGCCGTGCCAAGCCTGATCAATTCGGCAAGCGATCGCGTGACCAGCGCCGCTTTCGAATTATCGCCCAAACCAAGACCGTCGCTCGCTCCGGCCGCAATGGCGAACACGTTTTTTAACGCGCCGCCCAACTCGATGCCCGTCAAGTCCTCCCCCGTATAAATCCGGAAGCGCGGGCTCCCAAGATAACGCTGAAGTTCCACGGCAGATTCGTTTTCGCTGCATGCTAGAACTGTCGCGGTAGGCAGATCGCGCGAAACCTCCGCCGCCAGATTCGGGCCGGAAAGCACGGCTATTACGTGCGCAGGGAAAATTTCGTGGATGATCTCGCTCATTCTCATGCCAGTGCCATGCTCAATCCCTTTAGTGCAGCTGAGAACCACTGCGTTATCGTTCGCGACTACTTCACGCAGCCGGGTGGCGATTGTGCGCAAAGCAGTCGACGGGGTTACAAAAACGATTAGATCGGCGACGGCGCAAGCCTTCAGGCTACTTGTTAGGCGAATAGTGTCAGGAAGCTGGACTCCGGGAAGATAATCTTTGTTTTCACGGGTTTCTCGAATGCGGTCGACCCGTGCCGGATTATTTCCCCAGAGCGAAACGTCGTGGCCTTTCTTCGCCCAAAGCACAGACAAGGCCGTGCCCCATCCGCCCGCACCCAGAATCGCCGTTGTTCCCAATTTCACTTTCGCTGGAAACGTGGTTCTGTTCCGTGGAGAAGACGAGAGACATTTGAACGATGGCGCACAATTACAACCGCCACCAGGCAAATGGAAAAATAAAGAAGGACGGGTTTGTTCAGTTGCTCAAAGTACAGCAGTGCGCCGACCGTAACAGGCAATGTTATCGTAGCTGCAATCGAAGCGACCGACACGTAGCGACTCGCTTGAAATGTCGCTATCCAAACAACGCACATGACCAATGCTGCGAAAGGGATCAATGCGAAAACTACACCAGCCGTAGTCGCGACCCCCTTGCCTCCCTTGAAACTCAGCCACACCGGATAACTGTGTCCGAGAACAGAGGCAACTCCGGCGAGGATCGCGCAAAGTTCGCGGCTCGCTACAGGGTGATACCTATCGAAGATCAAGATCGACATCTCCACTGCCGCCACGCCCTTTAAAAAGTCGAACAGGAATACGGGATAGCCGTAACGCTTGCCGAGGAAACGAAGCACATTAGTCGCGCCAATATTACCGCTACCGACTTTGCGGATGTCGGTGCCCGCGATGCAACCGGCAAGGTATCCTACCGGCACAGAACCGATCAAATAACCCGCCAGGATAACGACCGTGATCGTAAACACGAAACCTCCCTAGTATTTTCTTAGACAGATTTCACAAGACCGACAATCCATCAATATGATGTAAATTGTTCTTGGATAACCAGATAGATATAATTGCCACATCGGCTGGAGTAACTCCGCTAACCCGCGCTGCTTGACCGACAGAAGTAGGCCGAATCGCACAAAGTTTCTGCCGCGTTTCTGCTCTCAGCCCCGCGATTTTCCGAAAATCAAATCCATCCGGAATCCTTTGAAGGTCATTTCGCGCAATAGCCCGGTTCTGATCGGCTTGTCTGACAGCATATCCTTCGTACTTAAACTCGGTCTCCACTAACTCCCAAATTTCCGCCGAAGCCAACGAGACCAGTTCAATTGGCAGGTTCGCGGCGCGAAAGTCGGGCCGTTTTAAGAGCTGAGAAATCGGCACGCCGTTGATTTTGTTTTGAGTCGCAATCAGGCGAACCTTCGCTAAGAGTCCCATCTTCGTCTGAAAAGCGATCCAACGCTTTTGATCGACGAGGCCCGTCTCGAACGCTCGCTGGGTGAGTCGTTGATCCGCGTTATCCTGTCGAAGTTGCAATCGATCTTCAGCGCGACTGGTGAACATCCGATATGGCTCTTCGGTGCCCTTTGTTATCAGGTCGTCGATCAACACGCCGATGTATGCCTGGCTTCTTTGCAAAACGAACGGCGGCCGGTTTTGGATTTTCAACGCTGCATTCGCGCCGGCGATTAGTCCTTGTGCCGCAGCCTCCTCGTAGCCAGAGGTCCCGTTCACTTGTCCGGCGAAATAAAGTCCTCGAATGAGCTTTGTTTCAAGCGTATGAAATAGCTGCGTCGGTGGAAAAAAATCATATTCCACGGCATATCCTGGGCGCATAATTTCAGCTTGCTCTAAACCGGGTATGGAGTGCAGAAATTCGAGCTGCACGTCATAGGGCAAACTGGTCGAAATCCCGTTGACATAATATTCCTCTGTATGACGACCCTCAGGTTCCAAGAAGAGCTGATGCGCGTCCCGATCGGAAAATTTGACTACTTTGTCCTCAATAGACGGGCAGTACCTTGGGCCGGTACCTTCAATGCGGCCGGCGTAAAGCGGTGATCGGTGGAGGTTGGATCGGATAATCTCGTGCGTGCGAGGGGTCGTCTGAGTGGTCCAGCACGGCATTTGTTCCACGTGGAACTCTCCTTTGCTGTTGTAATTCAGCGTAAAGAAATCATCCGACTCGCTTGCGGCCTCCGAGTAAAAACTAAACCTCGGCGGGGGTTCATCTCCAAGCTGAATTTCGCATCGAGAGAGGTCGATCGAACGCCGATTCAACCGACATGGCGTGCCAGTTTTGAATCGCCCGACCGCGAAGCCAAGATGTCGAAGATTTTCGCTTAAACCGGAAGTGGCGTCCGCCATGCGCCCACCTGGCTTGCTATTTTCGCCTACATGCAAAAGACCACGCAAAAATGTCCCAGACGTGATTACGACACTTCGGGCAACAATCGCTAGCCCGAGATCTGTTTCAACGCCGACGATTGCTCCGTTTTCGACGAGCACGTTTGAAACGGTCGCTTGCTTGAGGTCTAAATTCGGCGCGCGCTCAAGAAGCGCCTTCATTCGAAATTGATAGGCTTTCTTGTCGCACTGGACCCGGGGGGCGCGAACAGACGGACCCTTCGACTTATTTAACATGCGAAATTGGATGCCCGTCGCATCGGTGTTGAGGCCCATGGCGCCGCCGATGGCATCGATCTCGCGAACAATGTGGCCCTTAGCCAAGCCGCCAACCGCCGGGTTGCATGACATCTGACCGATCGTGTCCAGGTTTTGCGTCAACATCAAAGTCCGGCAGCCAAGGCGCGTTGCAGCTAGCGCGGCTTCGATTCCAGCATGGCCGCTGCCGACGATCACCACATCGTAGTCCGTGGGAAGCTTAAACATCACAACACCATTCCTTGCTTAACAAATGCCGGCAAGCACCACAAGGCAGAACTGCGCTTCCGGGCGTGTGGAGATGGTCTCGTACTTTGAAAGCTGTCTCTAAATCTATTTCATGCATAAGTATCTTAACACAAATAACTTATCATAAAACAATCTGTCCAGCGTGCTCATCGCGATGCCTCGGTCCCGGGTCGGGGCCTCGGGTTTCCGGCGAACTTTGGATTGCTCGCAGCGCAATGCGGCTGAGAAAGAAAAACAGAAGTGCTGTCGTAACGAAAGCGCCGCCCCAAGTCCAGTATTCTATCGTGCGCGGATGAGTCTTACCCTGAGCCAGATTTAGTCCGAACTGACCCAACGTTCCGAGGTAGGCATATAAAAAAAGTCCAGGTGCTCGTCCAATCGAGGTCCAAAGCATGTAGGTGCGAAATCGAATTCTCGTGAGGCCATAAAGATAATTTAGGAGGCTCGTGGGAAAAAGCGGATGCAGCTGGCTCAAGAAAATGATCTTCCATCCCTCACGTTCCACTGCCGGCTCCAACACTCTAAGCGTTGCGTTTCGCGAGAGCTTTCGGCTCAACCATCGCCGGCCAAGCCATCGGCTAAACGCGAAAGAGATCGCCGCACCGATGCTGTTGCCAAGAAGTACAATGAAAAAACCCCACCACAGTCCAAAGAAAAAGCCACCCCCGACACTCACGATTCCGCCGGGCAGGAGTAAGAGATTACAAGCGGCAAAAAGCAGCGGATAACAAAGCACGCTCCACGCCCCTAAATCGACCACGCGTTTTTGTGCCGCGGCGATAAGATCGACAATCGGAAAGAAGCGCGACAGCACCAGCAATAAACCGATCGCTGCTGTGAACGCTGCGAGCTGAATATAAAGCGTGCGCCTGACTTTGAGCATCCCGAGATTCTGCGCGTTTCACAAGCTTCGCGCAAATTTCGCGAGCTCAGTTGTCGTCTCATAATCCCGGAAAAGTGTTCGAGTGCCGCGACAATGATCTTCTCCGCAATGCGCATTCCGCACTTGCGCGCCTGCGGTCACTCAATTGGCAAGCCGCTTGCGACCCTTGTGGCTCGACGAAACGGTAGGCGCCTGTGCGCTCTGCCGACGCGGAATGCCAAGACTGTCAAAAATCACCCGCGTGGCGTCGGATCGATTGAGTGTGTAAAAGTGAATGCCGGCCACGTTGTTATCCAAAAGATCGTGACATTGTTCCAAGGCGAAGTGAACGCCGACGCGCCTGACCCCTTCAGGATCGTTTTCGCATCGTTGAAGAGCACGCACAAGCTTAGCCGGGAAGCGTGCGCCACCGGCCAGTTCCGCGATGCGTTTGAGTCCGCTCATGGAGGTAATCGGCATGATTCCGGCGATAATGGGAATGTGGATTCCGGCGAGCGCACAACGTTCGCGGAAATCGAGGAAGTCCCGGTTATCGAAAAAGAGTTGTGTCACCATGTAGTCGGCGCCGGCGTCCACTTTCGCTTTGAGGTGATCCATTTCGACCAATCGATTGGGCGTCGCAGGATGTCCTTCGGGGAAACCGGCCACGCCGATCCCGAAACCGCGTCGGTCCGGATGCGTGCCGGACTCGTTGAATCGGCGAATGAACTTAACCAAATCGACCGCGTGTTGGAACGAATCGCGCGCTTTATCGTAGGGAATGTCGCGCGGCCGATCGCCCCCGAGCGCGAGAATATTTCCGATCGCCGACCTGGCGTATCGAAGTAAAATCGCTTCGACCTCTTCTTCGTTGTGGCAGATGCAAGTCAGGTGGGGGATCGGATCCAGTTTTGTTGTATGTTGAATGCGCTCGACAAGGTCGTGGGTTAAATCTCGCGTTGAACCACCGGCCCCGTAGGTAACGCTGACAAAGTGCGGCATGTACGATTCCAGATCGCGAATCGTTTGGTAGACAATCTCGGCCGCCTCCGGCGTTTTCGGAGGAAAGAACTCGAACGAAAACGTGGGAGAATCCCCCTGCATGATGTCCGTGATATGCATTCGCTTATCTTCGTTCGTGCCGCGACTTTCGGTCAACTAACCGAGCACATCTTCGACCATGAAAGGATCGAGTCTAAACTCGAAAAGCCTGTGCCAGCATAGCATTTAAGGGTCAGAATTCGGGATTGCCGGATTGTACACCGGATCGAAGAACGTCTCGACGATTTTTGAGCCAACCGCGTAACGCTTTTCAACGACATAGATGTACGGCACGCCTCCGGCCGCGCCCACCGCCTCGCAGACTTCACGCATTAGCGCCTGACCTCGGCCCGTTTTTACCAAGTCAGCGCCTTTCAGTTCGGTTGCTTGCGGCCTATGGCTGCTTTCGATTTGCACCACAGCGTCGACAGCACGTTGGCGGTACTCGTGCGCAACGAACCAACCGCCTTCACCAAACGTAGGCTGCGCGGGGTCCAAGAATCGAGTTCCGGTGCTACCTGTTTCGTCGCAGTACAGCGCATGCGTGGACTGTCTCACGGATAAAGATCAGAGACTACGTTGATTTGTCCATCACAGTACTCCCTCCATCTTCGCTAAGAGTTGTTCGTTGACGCGTGCTTACGGCGCATGCGACCGTGCGGCCATGTCGGTAGCGACGCACACAACAGACAGGCGACTCTTTCGCAGAACGGCCGAGAGGTTCACGGCCGGTGCGAAGACGCTGCCGCAGCGGTACTTCGTTTCACCCGAAGTTTTCGCGGAGGAGCAGAAGAAGATTTTTTCTAAGCACTGGCTTTTGATCGGGCATCAGAGTCAGATCGCGAAGGCCGGAGATTATTTTGTTGCAGAAGTCGGTGACGAATCTTTGATCATTGCTCGTGATCAAAGATCGACCATCCGCGGGTTTTACAATGTTTGTCGGCATCGCGGGACACGGCTGAAAGAAGGCACGTGCGGACACGCGTCGGCGATTCAGTGTCCGTATCACGCGTGGACGTACGGGCTCGACGGTCGGTTGATCCGCGCGCCGCACATGGATGAGGTTCAGGGGTTCGATAAGGCTGATTATTCGTTGCACCCGGTGAACCTGGGACTGTTCGAAGGATTCATTTTCGTGAATCTGGCGGATGATCCGATGCCGCTGGAGGAATGGTTCGCGCCCTTGGCTGGGAAATTTTCGCATTGGAACATGTCGATCTTGCGTTCGGCGAAACGGATTGAGTACGACGTGCGCGCGAATTGGAAGTTGATCTTCGAGAATTATTCGGAGTGTTATCATTGCCCGGGCGTGCACCCGGCGTTGTCGAAACTGACGCCATACGATTCAGCCGAGAACGATCTGTGCGAAGGCCCCTTCCTCGGCGGGTTCATGTCGATCAATAAAGGCAAGAGCCTGACCATGAGCGGCAACGCCTGCGCGTTGGGAGTTAACGGGATCGCAGATCCCGGTCGTGCTCATGATCGAGATCGCGTCTTCTATTACTCCATTTTTCCAAACATGCTGCTGAGCATGCATCCCGATTACGTCATGGTGCATCAACTCTGGCCGCAGTCGCCGAAACGCACGCTTATTATGTGCGATTGGTTCTTTCATCCGAAGGCGTTCGAGCGCCCAGATTTTCAATCGGAGGACGCGATCGAATTCTGGGACATGACGAACAAGCAGGATTGGCACGTCTGCGCGTTAAGCCAGCAAGGCATCGCTTCGCGCGCGTATCAGCCGGGGCCGTATTCGCCACGCGAAAGTATTCCGGCAGCGTGGGACCAGGAATATCTGCGCGTCATGGGACAGGTGTAGCGGCAGGCGTGTCGCCTGCAAACCATCACTAACTGCGGCCGGCACGGGGCCGCCTCCACGCCGACTGATCGTTACGGCACGATCGCGAATACGCGCGCGGGAAAACCGGAACCGCCTTTTGGTTTTGGGAAACTCACGACAACAATGGCGCCCGACTCGGGGACCTGATCGAGGTTCGTGAGCAACTCGATCTGGTAATGGTTTGTGCTCAAAATGTAAGTTTCGAGCGAGTAATCCTCCTTTGTCGTTGCGACGCCTGGATCCGTGTCGGTCGTTTCGTGCCCTGACGCGGTGATCTTGCGCTCCTCATAAAGATATTTCAGCGCGGGCAAGCTCCAGCCGGGATAATGTGCGACGCCTTTCGGATCTTCGTTCTTCATTTTCGCCGCGTCCGGCCACCGCTTGGACCAATCGGTCCGCATCGCCACGAACGCGCCAGCTGGAATTTGGCCGTGATCAGCTTCCCATTTTTTCAAACGGTCGACCGTCAGCGTGTAATCCGGGTTTTGCTCGCACTCGCGGTGAACATCGACCACGACCAGCGGCAGGATCATTTCTTTGAGGTCGATCTGGTCGACCGTGCGCAAACCTTTGATGAAATGCGCCGGCGGATCGACATGCGTCCCCCATTGGCCAACGTGCGTGTAGAGCTCAGCAAAAAATCCCGCGCCCATCGTGTCCGGGCGTTTGTCGTACCAGTAAATGGTCTTGCGTGTTTCATCGGGAAAACCGGGCCAGCGCGGAATCCCCGGCGCAAACTCGTGTGTAAGATCGACATATCTCTTTAAGGCGAGCGTTTTTTGGATCTGCCAAAGTGTGTTTTGCTCCTGGCTTGTCGCCATGACCACGCTAAACGCGAGTGCGATTCCACCAGTCAAAAGGCCCTTTTTGCTAAGCATGCTGTTTTGTTAAGTCATGGACGCGCAAGACGCCAACAACTTCGAATAACCACCAATAAAGTTTCGTCCATTTCCCCACAACTGGATCTGTCGGCGACTGTTGAAAGTATTATCAACATCTCGCGCCAGGTAGGTTTACGCGGGGCTTTTTGATTTGGGCATGGTTATTCGCGGTAAGAAGGAGAAGATTAAGTTAAAATCTATTAATTAATAAAAGTGCTCGCTGTGAAAAACTCTTCAGGCTTCAATTGGCTTTTGCATCCTGATTAAACAAATGCCGCGCTACGCAATCGCAACGGAAGACGACGAAATTAAAACGTCGGCCAGAACCGTAGCCGCGACGGAGTTTCACGATAGCGACGAAAGTCTTTTTGAGCAGGTTGCGTGGCTCTATGCGTTTTGTCGGGAACGTCTTTTTCGAGACGACACCGAACGGATGATTGCAACTCTTTGGCGGAACGGGGGTCCGTTGCCTGGGACGCAGTTGATCGAACTCGGTTGCGGACCTGGATTTTATTCCCGGCGTCTAGCGGAACGATTCCAGCATATTTCGGTCATAGGTGTGGACCGGTCGGAAAATCAATTGCTGTGGGCGCGGCAACGGGCCGCGGCGTGCGAGCTGCGAAACTGCTCCTTCGAGCGTGTTAACGTTCTTGATCTTCCGTGTGCCGATAGATGTTTTGATGTGCTTATTGCTTCGCGTCTTTTCACCGTGTTGCCGGAGCGAAATCGCGCGGTTGCGGAGATGTATCGTGTGTTGAAATCTGGTGGACGCTGCTTTATCGCTGAACCGCGCTACATGTTCTGGGCGTCTATCCCGCTTTTCGCCATGTGGCTTCTCGCCAGCATGACCCATTCTGGGAATGGTTATCGCGAGCCGCGCAAAGCCACGGTTTTTTCGGCGAGCGCCTTCGAAAAAGTTTTCGCAGCGCATCCGTGGAAGCGAGTCAAGATTTGGCAGGACGGGCGCTATCAATACGCGCTCTGCGAAAAGGATTAAGCTGCGAACAGCTTCGACGAGATGAAAGCTGTTCATCGCGTTCTCGATCCCAATTTGTTGGATCCGGACGCCGAGGGACTTTGTGCTCTCGCCGTGATGACGAAAGCGCCCCGGGCCGGCCGGGTAAAAACGCGCCTCGTTCCGCCACTCACAACTGAGGAAGCGGCCCAACTCAACGCATGTTTCCTGCGCGACACGGCCAATGCAATTGCTGAAGCAACAAGCGACATCGCGCGAGGAATTGCCGTTTACACTCCTGTCGGCGCGGAGGACGCGTACAGCGATATCTTGCCACACGATTTTGATCTGTTGCTCCAGCGAGGCAATGGATTTGGAGAAAGGCTTGCCGCCGCCAACGAAGACCTTTTTCGGATAGGCTTCGCCTCGGTTTGCCTGATCGATTCGGACAGCCCGACTGTTTCGGCTGAATGTTACACGCAAGCTGTGAACTTATTGTCGGCCGAAAATGATCGCGTTGTGCTCGGGCCGTCAGACGACGGCGGCTATTACTTGATCGGGATGAAGAAAAATCATCATCGGCTTTTTGAGGAGGTTAACTGGAGCACCGAGCGCGTTCTCGACCAAACTGTGCAGCGCGCAGCCGAACTCAAACTCGTAGTCGAATTCCTGCCCGCTTGTTATGATGTCGATGATCGCACCACGCTGTGGCGAGTTTGTGACGAACTCCTGGTGAATAACTCAAGATCGACAATCGACACCGCCCCCGCGACACGAGCATTTTTGCGCGAGATCATCGAGCGCGAAGGCCGCGTCCGCATCTGGCCAGTGGAAAAATAAAAATGTAGGCAGGCGCTCCGCCTAAAGCAACGGGAGCGGTTGCCCTACAAAACTGCGTCCATTACGATGCGCTGTTATGGCGAAAGACGGAAAACGCGCACTCGTCACCGGCGGTGCTGGCCTGATTGGATCGCATGTCGCCGATTTGCTCGTGCGTGAAGGTTGGAAAGTTCGCGTGCTCGACAATCTCGAACCGCAGACGCACCGCCGTGGCAAGCCAACTTGGGTTAACGAGCGGGTCGAATTCATCGAAGGCGATTTGCGCGATCGCGAAACTATCGCTGCCGCGCTCGACAAAATCGACATTATCTTTCACCAGGCGGCCTACGGCGGTTACATGCCGGAGATCGTGAAGTACGTTCACGTTAACTCGTTAGGCACAGCGCAAATGCTTGAGGTGATCCGCGAAAAGAGATTGTCGATCCAAAAAATAATCGTCGCGAGCTCGCAAGCGGTTTACAGCGAAGGCGCCGGCATTTGCTCGAAACACGGCTTGGTTTTTCCGGCGGTCCGCCCGGTCGAGCAATTGCGGCGCGGCGACTGGCAGGTTCATTGTCCTATTTGCGGCGCGATTACAAAAAGCGCGCCGACGCCAGAGAACGCACCCGTCGGTGGTGAAACCGTTTACGGGCTGACGAAAGTCGATCAGGAAAAACTCGTGCTCCTCTGGGGGAAGCAGGTCGGCATCCCCACCGTCGCGCTGCGTTACGCGTGCACTTACGGCCCGCGGCAATCGATCTTCAATCCCTACACCGGCGTGATCGCGATCTTCTGCACGCGATTGCTGAACAATCTGCCGCCCGTCTTGTATGAAGATGGGGACCAGACACGCGACTTTTCCTTCGTCGAAGACATTGCGCGCGCGAATTTGCTCGCCGCCGAAACCGACAAGCTCGACGGATTGCCCGTGAACGTCGGCAGCGGTTACGGCACGCCGATCCGCGAAGTTGCCGAACAACTTTCCGCCGCAGTAAAGATCGACATTGCGCCCGAAATCAACGGCGAATTCCGTCCCGGCGAGATGCGGCATCTTACCAGCGACACGACGCGGATCCGC
This sequence comes from Verrucomicrobiota bacterium, assembly GCA_003219195.1. Classification (GTDB taxonomy): domain Bacteria; phylum Verrucomicrobiota; class Verrucomicrobiia; order Chthoniobacterales; family UBA10450; genus UBA10450. The sequence goes on along the minus strand of QHPX01000139.1, from coordinate 10,244 downwards.
GCCGCTGGCTATGAACCACATGTCGATCTTGCCGACGGCATCGCGCGTTATCTCGACTGGGTCCGTGCACAGTCCAATGTGCGCGATTATTTCAGCGAAGCGGCCGAGATCCTGCGCAGCAAAGGGATCGTGCACAAAGTACAAAACGTCTCGCCATGAAACTTTCTGGCGCGGTCGATTTTAACGCGCCGGCGCTGGACCACGCCCGCACAGATTTTCCTTTGCTCGAAGCAGATGCGAGCGTGGAAAAAGCGCTCGAAGCGATTCGGCGCGAAGGCATTGGTGAGCGTGTCATTTATTTTTATGCAGTGGATGAACGCAAGCGGCTCGTAGGCGTGGTCCCAACGCGCCGTTTGCTCATCGCCTCACTGAGTACGCAATTGCGGGAGATCATGGTGCCGCGGGTGATCGCTTTGCCGGCCGAAGCGACTGTTCTGGAAGCCTGTGAATTTTTCGTTCTCTACAAGCTCCTCGCATTTCCGGTGGTGGATGCGGAGCGTCACGTGATCGGAGTTATCGATTCGGACGTCTTTATGCAGAGCGTTCTCGAAACGGAGGAAACCGAAAGTGAAGGTGCACGCGACGATTTTTTCGAGGCGCTTGGCTTTCATCTTGCGCAGGTGCGCGACGCATCGCCGTGGCGCATGTTCCGTTATCGTTTTCCCTGGCTCTTGGCGACAGTGGCAGGCGGAACAATCTGCGCGATGCTGGCCGGGGCGTTTGAACTGACCCTCGCGCGCAGTCTCATCATAGCATTTTTTCTGACCATGGTGCTCGGGCTCAATGAAAGCGTCAGCACGCAGTCGATGAGCGTGACCATCCAGGCGTTGCGCTCAGCCCGCGTAACTTGGAGCTGGTTTCTTAGGGCGCTACGGCGAGAAATCGGGACGGCCGTGTTGCTCGGGCTCGCGTGCGGCTTCGTGGTCAGCGCGATTGTTTGGATCTGGCGACACGATGTCCGCGGCGCGCTCGTCATCGGCGGAAGTATTTCTCTCTCGCTGGTCAGCGCGTGTCTCTTCGGGCTGAGCGTGCCATCGCTGTTGCACTGGTTGAAGCTCGACCCGAAAATCGCGGCGGGGCCTATCACGCTCGCGCTCGCGGACTTCTTCGCGCTAATGTTTTATTTCACGAGTGCGTGGCTCGTTTTCCGATAGTAGCGCAGGCTTCCGGCTTGCCATTTGTTTACACGCGAGCGAGACGCTTGCGCTACCATGATCTCCGTCATCATTCCGGCATTGAATGAAGAAGAACCAATCGCCAATGTGATTCGCGCGGTCGCGGCGACGAAAATTCCGCACGAGGTGATCGTCGTCGACAACGGCAGCACGGATCGGACGGCGGAACGCGCGCGCGCAGCCGGCGCCGGAGTGGTCGCGGAACCGCACCGGGGTTATGGCCGCGCATGCGCGGCCGGGATTCGTTCGCTTTCGCCGGAATGCGACATCGTCGTGTTTCTCGATGGCGACGGCAGCGATTGCCCGGAATTCATGAATCAACTTGTCGATCCGATCGTCGCGAGAAAATACGATTTCGTGATTGGCTCGCGCACGCGCGGCCAACGCGAGCGCGGCAGCATGAACGCGCAGCAAATCTTCGCTGGACGCTTCGCCGGTTGGCTATTGTCGATCTTGTACGGCATCCGTTACAGCGACATGTGCCCCTTTCGCGCCATTCGCCGTGATAGGCTTGAGCAACTCGGCATGCGCGAAAAAACTTACGGCTGGAATCTCGAAATGCAGATGCGCGCCGCACGCGTCGGTCTTCGCATTCTCGAAGTTCCGGTGAACCATCGTCGTCGCACCGGCGGCGTTTCAAAAGTCTCCGGCACATTGCGCGGAACTTTTGTCGCGGGCGCACGCATTCTGGCCACATTTTTTCGAGTCATGCTCGAGCGGGACTAGGTGGATCGGCCCGCTCCGTCGGACAATGCTGACTAAAATGCGGCTTCGCCGCGTGAACTTAACATCGAGCAAGGAACTGCTCGATTCCACCACGCAATTTGATTCCTTTTTGCGCAATCATTTGTAAAATCGACAATCGATGAGTCGATCGAAAGCGGTCTTCCCTGGCTTGCTCGCCGGCCTTGTTGCCGGCATCGCCATGACCGCGGCGATGTTGTTGCTCGCCTCTTTTGGCATCGCTACACCGCTCGCCATCATTGGCGACCGGCTTTCGGTCTTTATTTCGCCGGGGCCGTTCTTGTCGATCATGGGACGCGTCGGCGGATACAATCATCTCAAGCAGCTCGGCGTTGGATCGACCATGACCGGTCAGTTGGTCGTCGGCGCTCTTGGCGGAGCGATTTTTGGTCTGTTCATGCGCCGGAATCCAGCGCGCCACGCCGCATTCGCCACCATCAGCATCTTTGTTTTGTTGCCGCTCATCGCCGCCGCGATTGTCCTCTGGCCGGTGCTGGGAACGAGTTACCTCGGATTGCCGATCGATGTCGCGCGCTTAGTCACGCTGGTCGGCTTTGCCCTGTGTGTTTTTGTTTTTGAGCGAACGCTCGTTGCCGGATTTCATTTTCTCGCTCGGGCAAAACCGAAAAGTGAAGACCGCGAATTCAGCCCAGCGATTGGAAGACGCGCGCTCATTTTGGGTGGGCTCGGCGTGGCCGTCGCCGGCGGTGGCGCCGGTCTGATTCAGAAACTTTATCGCGCGGCCACGTTTAGCTACGACGGCACGCAATACAAAGGTCGCGTGGTCCAGGCGATCACGCCTAACGACCTCTTTTACTGCGTGACCAAGAACGTGGTCGATCCGCGAGTGAATGTCGATCTTTGGCACTTGGAAGTGAACGGGCTCGTGCAGAACCCAGCCACTTATCGATTTCAAGATTTGAAAGGCTTCAGCGCGATCGAGCAGGAGACGACCCTGATGTGCATCAGCAACGGACTGGATGCCGGATTGATGAGCAATGCCATCTGGAAAGGTTTGGCGATGCGCGATCTGATCGACCCGGCCGCGCCGCTTTCGAGCGCGGCGCGCGTGCGTTTGCATGGCGTCGATAATTATACCGATACATTTCCGCTCGATAAAGCGCTCGATCCGACCACGCTCCTCGCTTACGAAATGAACGGCGTGCCGTTGCCGCACCGACATGGTTATCCGGTGCGTGTCGTCGTTCCCGGCTATTTCGGAGAAAAGCACGTGAAATGGCTCACACGCATCGAAGTCACCGACGCGAACGCGAAAGGATTTTACGAAACGCAAGGTTGGGGCCCGGATTTCATTGTCCCGACAAGGTCGAGAATCGACATTCCCGATCACGAATCGCGATTCTCGATTGGCGAATTACGCGGCGCGATCGAAGTGAAAGGCGTCGCCTTCGGCGGCGATCGCGGCATCTCGCGTGTCGAGATTAGCGACGACGATGGCGAAACATGGGATGACGCCGACATTTATTACGCCGGCGGCGATCTCGCCTGGTCGCTCTGGAGCGCGCACGACGGCTGGATGCCCGATGAACCCGACGACTATACGCTAGTGGTTCGCGCGACCGACGGCGAAGGCAATGTGCAACAATGGGAAGAAGACCGCAGCCCGTACTCAGGCGCGACCGGTTTTCACAAGATCGTCGTCCACGTCACTGCGTGATTGCTTCCGAAAGATTCAAGGGATTCGAGTCGGTGCTGCGTTAGATCGCGTTATCTTTGACAGCGTGGACACCACGCCGTGGTGCGACCGCCGATGGTTGCGCGGCGCAACGGTGTGCGATGGCGCGGACAAATGCCGCTGCGTTTCCAGCGCTGATGAATGAGCCACAAGCGCGGCAGATCGGAATAATCGCGACCGAGAGTTTCGAGGGATTTCTTCGCAACAAATTTCGCTGCACGTAGCAAAGCCGCTCTTTCTCGATGACGTAATTTTTCGGCGCGGCGCGGTGGCAGGATCTTCGCGCGCCAGAGGACCTCGTCGGCCATCCAATTTCCGATTCCGGAAAAACCGTTTTGTAAAAGCAAAACTGCTTTGATCGGCGCTTTACGATGTCGATCTAAGAATTGGTCGACGAATTTTTGATCGAACTCTCGCGAAATGATTTCAGGAACATCGCTCTTCCACCAATCCGGCTCATCCGCGGCATGGTGAAAGCGCACACGACCAAATTGTCGTGAATCGGTGAAGACGAGCGCGCGTTCGCGTTGCTGCAAAACCAGATGGTCGTGTTTGTCCGGGCGAAAATTCGCGGATTCGACGCGGATTTTGCCCGTCATGCCAAAATGAATACCAAGCCAGTTGTCACCGGAAAAGTTGAAGAGCGTTTGTTTTCCGCGCGCTCTCGATCTTAGCAGTTTTTCGCCGATGAGATTTTCCTTGAGTGCGCGTGTGTTCGTGCCGCGAAAAACACGGTTTCGCGCGTGCAAGCTAAGATCGACAATGTGATCGCCGAGACCGGGATTCCATTGTTTGCGATACCATTCGACCTCGGCCAGCTCCGGCATCGCGCAGAGTACGCGCACGATCGTGGCGAGCAAAGGTGGATCGGGCCGCTCCGTCGGGGCAATGCCACTAATGCGGCTTCGCCGCCAAGTTTTAGCATCGAGGTCGCCGCGGGACGACTGCTCGATCCACCTTCGTTCGCGAGCCCGCTTTGGTCAAATGCCAGTGCGGCTCGCACTCTTGGCGCACTTGCGCGGCATGCTAAGTTTACTCATGGAGAAGGTGATCATTGTGGGAAGCGGCTGCGCGGGGTTGAGCGCGGCGATTTACGCGGCCCGCGCCAACTTGAGCCCGCTTGTGCTGGAAGGCCGTCAGCCCGGCGGTCAGCTTTCCACCACGACGTTAGTGGAAAATTATCCGGGATTCCCAGATGGGATCGACGGTCCGCAATTGATCATCAACATGCACGACCAGGCGGAGAAATTCGGCGCGCGCTTTTCGTATGCGGAAGCAACCGGTCTTGAGCTGGGCAACAAGCATGTCCGCATTAAAGCCGACGACGAGTGGCTGGAGACACAAGCGCTCATCATCGCGAGTGGCGCTTCGGCGCGCTATCTGGGACTTGAAAACGAAGACAAACTCATCGGTCACGGGCTGACGTCCTGCGCAACGTGCGATGGCGCGTTGAGGAATCGCTTTTTCTAACCCGTTTCGCCTCGAAAGTCTATTTGATTCATCGCCGCGATAAAATGCGCGCGTCGAAAATCATGGCCGACCGCGTTTTGGCGAATAAAAAGATCGAGCCGGTCTGGAACACGGTGGTAACGAAATATATCCCCGATGAAAAAGGCGAGATGCGCGCGGTACGTTTGCGAAATGTGAAAACGAATGAGGAGCGCGAGTTGCCGGTGGCGTGCGTGTTCGTGGCGATCGGCCACGATCCCAATACAAAAGCGTTCGCGGGAAAGCTCGACGCCGATCCAGAGGGTTATTTGATCGCGAAAAATCTGGCGGAGAGCAAGCATCCCGGCGTTTTCATCGCGGGCGACGTAGCCGACCGCGTCTACAAACAAGCAGTCACCGCCGCTGGAACAGGCTGCGCCGCGGCAATGGACGCAGAGCGCTACTTAAGCGGGCTGGAGCACTAATTGCCGACTGCCAAATGCCAATTTCCGCATTGAAGAAGGCTGTCAGCACGGCTGACTTGAAGGCGAGAACAAAATACTTTGCATTGCGAGTAATGAAACTCGTCGATGCACTTCCCCGGACGATTCAGGGACGCGCAACCGCAAATCAGATTATTCGAGGCGCGACGTCAGTTGCGGCAAATTATCGAGCGGCTTGTCGAGCGCGATCGCGTGCAGAGTTCATCGCCAAGATCGGGGTCGTGGAAGAAGAAGCGGACGAAACCGCTTTCTGGTTGGAGCTGATTATTGACTCGGGGTTACTTAAAGACGCGAAGATACGTCCCCTACTCACGGAGGCAGGCGAACTCGTCGCGATCATGGCGGCATCGCGGAAATCGGCAGTCGCCAATGGGCAGTCGCCAATCTCTTGAAGATTTGCGATCTGACGCAGTTTTATTCGCCGCTGAGCGGCGGGGTGAAGCGCTATGTTCACGAAAAGATTGCGTACATCGACAAGCACGCTCAGGACGACGAGCACGTCCTGATCGTCCCGGGAGCGCGGACTGAGGTCACGTCGAAGGCAAGATCGCGCGTTTACTCAATCCATTCCCCGCTGGTTTCGCGCACTTCGCGTTACCGAGCACTGCTAAATCTGCGTGCGATCGACGAAATTTTGCAGCGCGAGCGGCCGGACATTATCGAATCGAGCGATCCATATCAGATTGCATGGAAAACGATCAAAGCCGGCCGTTCATTAAAGATTCCAATTGTTGCGTTCTATCATTCGCATTTTCCCGAAGCCTATCTGCGCAGTACGACAAGGTTTCTCGGGAAACGCGCGACTCGTTTCACGATGAAGTTGGCGCGCGAATATGTGCGCAAGCTTTACAATCAATTTCAAGCGACGCTCGTCCCTTCTGAGCGATTGGCGAGCGTGCTTGGCGAGTGGGGCGTGCGCAACGTGCGCGTGGTGAGTCTCGGCGTTAACATCGACATCTTCAATCCGGCGCCAGACGATGCGGCGGCGACGCGCGGCTCGTTAGGCGTAAGTACCGCACAAAAGCTGCTTTTGTATGTGGGGCGATTGGCGAAGGAGAAAAATACGCAGACATTGTTCCAAACCCTCGAGCTCTTGCAGCGCCGGCGGCCGCAAGATTTCCATCTGCTCGTCATCGGCGACGGTCCGCAACGCGAACAGCTGCGCAAATTGCAGGCGCGACACCAAAATGTCTCCTGGATTCGATATTGCACCGACTCGGCCGATCTCGCGCGCTATTATCGCGCCGCCGATCTGTTCGTTCATCCGGGCATCCAGGAAACATTTGGATTGGTCGCGCTGGAAAGCCAGGCGTGCGGGACGCCGGTGGCGGGTATCCGCGGCAGTTACATGGACCGGATCATTTTGCACGACCAGGAATCGTGGGCGCGCGAAAACACGCCCGAGGCGCTGGCTGATGCGACCGAAGAATTGAGCGCGAGAAAATTGCAGAAGCTCGGTGGGAGCGCGTCGCGACTGGCGGAAGAGCTGCATGGCTGGCCGCGGGTGTTCGAGCAACTGTTTTGTATTTACCGCGAGGTTTGTTCACACTAGAAGGGAACGGCCCCGAATGAGTAGCGAGAAAGCATTCACGATCCGCAGTTACCGCAGTTCCGATCGCGCAGCTGTGCGGGAGCTCTGTTGCCAAACTGGATTTCTGGGTGTGCCGATCGATCCGGTCTACGAAGATCGACAATTGTTCGCCGATTTTCTCACGACTTATTACACCGATCACGAACCGGAATCGTCTTTTGTCCTGGAAGTGGACGGCGAGATTCGCGGCTATTTGCTTGGGTCGCGGCGGCCTTTGCAAAATCAGCTCTACGCGCTTTATCAAAACATCTGGCTCTTTTTTTGCGCGCTCGCCCGCTACTTTCGCTACAACGCACGCTCGCGGCGGTTTATTCGCTGGACGCTCGTGCACGGCTGGCGCGAAGTGCCGGCGGCGCCGCGGCGCGTACCGCATTTTCAATTTAAGGTATCTTTATCGCTGCGGCGAAAAACGTGTTTACGGCCAGATCGTCACGTTTCAAAACCGTCGCGGTGAAGATTTGTTCGAACGTTACGGGTTCAAGGTTTTGAACCGTGCCGAGATCACGAAATACAAGGCGTTTTATCCGCAGTCGGTTTATCTCAGCACCGTCATCAAAAATTTGGAGACGGCCGAGCCGCTTTCGGTCACAACGCGCACGCGCTCGTAAATCGACCCGCTTGGGCTCGGCGAAACTTGTTCACGGCGATCTTGTAAGTTAAGCTGCGCGGTTCTTTTTGCCGGCATAGCTCAGTTGGTAGAGCAGCTGATTTGTAATCAGCAGGTCGTCGGTTCGAATCCGACTGCCGGCTTTCCCTCTGAAAGAGATGCCCGTTTTCCAATTGGGTGGGATATTGCGTAACAGAATGCGGAACACATTAACGCTACTCTTCAAAAAGGGCCTCAAGTGCGACGCCGTTTTCGCACCATCTTCATGAAACGCAATGTGGTAACTGGCAAAACAGTGGCGGGCGCAATTCTGAGGGTACATCACTTTTGCTTTCTTTCGCAGTCGCTGCATTCGCTTTTCATAATTTGTCGGGGCAATCCGTCCGTGTGAGCAACATGCTTTCAACCAGTGAGTGGCGTTTGCGGGTATAAAATTTACGCGTCGTCTGCTATTTTTCCCTTCGGTTATATCGACGAAAGACCTGCTGCCATTTAGTTGGATTTGATCCCAATTAATCCGGCTGACCTCATCAACGCGCACCCCGCAGAAGAACACTAATGCGAAAGATGCGCACTCAGCTCTATAGCCGTGATCGAGTGAATATTGGAGCAGACACCTTACATCAGTCGCGGAAATTATCTTTTGTTTCACGCTGCCGTTTCGGTCTTTTGCGAATGGAACGAAATTGAACGGATTTTGCGTCGCGTATCCCTATTGAATGGCAAACCCATAAAGAGCGCGGAGATGCCTATTGTGTGTGTTCTTCGTCGTGACGCATTGGGAAATCATCGCTGATAATCTCAGCAAAGCCGGTTGGAGTTGGGGTTGCGTCTCAGCCGTGGATTCTCGCGAGCGAACAATCTTCGCAGTTGACGCGCATCGCGACGGAAAGCGTTCCGTGGCCGGACGAGAGAAGAAATCTCAACGAACTCGCCTTCGAGAGCGACCGCCGCGAGTAAGGACAAGAGAAATCTGCTCCCCTTTCAGTTCCATTCGCGCAGCTTAATCGGAAAACGTTGAGATGGGAAGAAGTTAGCCAGGCCTTATGCGTCATGAAAAAAAGCCAGGCCGGAAACACGACCTGGCTTTTTGGGCGAAATAGCCCCAATTGAAAGTACGCCGTGCTCGATCTATTTCCCCATCGGTGCTGGAGCAGGAGTGACGACCTCCTTGTGTTGTGCACAAGCTCCAAGTCCCAAAGCGGTGACCAGAACGGCCACGATCATGATCATTTTCAGAAATTTCAATCTATCTCGCCTCCTTTCGTCGCAGGTTGCTCCGGTCCGTTTAGGCGGAGAACCAAGGAGAAGCAATGCTTTTCTTCAACTTTTTTGAGCCGTCACAAATTGGCCGGCCGGTTTATTTTGCGTAGCCGGCGGTGCCTGCGCCTGTGGTCACTTCCTTCTTTTGCTGCGCACAAGCTCCCAATCCCAAGGTAGTTAGACTGTTGACCAATCAGTGAGCGCATTTGACCACGCAAGGAATGCGCAGTCCTTCGCGCGTTGAATCATCCGTGATTTTGGTATAATTCGCCCTTAACCTATGCCAACTTTGCTAACGTGATTCGAACGGTTGTTTTCATCATTGCATTCAGCCTTTGCGTGAACGCGGTTTGGGCGAACGACGAGAAATCGATCAAGAAGTTGCGTGACGCGCTCGTAGCGCTTGCGCCTGACGTGGATCCAAGCGAGGCCGAGCTGTTGTCGGTAACGGCGCACACCGCCTCGCGCAATCTTGCGCGCGAATATCGCATCGTCTGGTGCCCAGCGTTTCAGAACGTACTGATCCACATGGGCAAGCGACAACGTGGCTATTGCGGCCATTATACGCGTGATATCGGCGAACGCCTAAAAGAGCTAAATCTCAAGACGCTGGTGCTTCACTGGGGTGGTGCTTATGCGGGAACCATGGACGAGAATAATTGTCTGGTAGTCACCGCACGCAACCAGCCCTTCGAGGACGGCATCGTCATGGACGGCTGGCGCAGGGCCGGCCGATTATTCTGGTGCCCACTCAAAAAGGACTCTGATTACGACTCAGGAGAGGGAGCCCGGTGGAGGGCAACTCGCCACGGCTCTTACGGGGTCACGGCATGGAAAGAAGACCCGCTCTACACCGCTTGGCTACGGGACTACAAACACCTTTACAAATGGCAATGGCAACCGACGGTGCGATAACTTGTTAGCCACGCTACCATTCTTTGAAAGCGCCAGCGCACTCGTGGATCTCGATCACATTGCCAGCTTGATCAAAAACGCGAATCACAGCATCATGCGAGCGGCTATAAGACTTCGCGTAGCCGATTGCGTTGCTGACCGCATCTTGCTTGCCATACCAGAGGCGACCGAATGGAAGCACATCGGAGATTAGATCGGTAGTGTCCTGATTTGAATTACGATTTCGCGTACCGAACGATGGTGCGACTCTTTATCCTAATTAGTGGCCGCCTGTGGTGCCCGTGGTGCCAGTGCCGCCTGTGGTGGGTTTGGATTCGCCCGT
>QHPX01000011.1 GCA_003219195.1 Verrucomicrobiota bacterium | reverse complement strand
CCATGCACATCCATCAAGTCCATTTCCTGGCGTACGCCGAAAACAATAAGCCGATCGCCAGCCCCTTGTGGCTGGACACAGTGAATGTCCCATACGGCGGCTCCGTCGACATCATTATGGACTTCACCGACCCCGTAATCAGGGGCATGTCCGTCTTTCACTGCCATCTTCTCAATCACGAAGACAAGGGGATGATGGCGAAGATTCTCTTTGAGTGAATGACTTAGTGCATCTCGCTGTCCGAGATTCGAGGCTCGCAGTGGTGAGCGATCTTCGCGAAAGGGTTCGATTGCCGTCTCTTCTCCGAAAGAATGTGGCTTCCAGTGGACCGGCGTGGCTGCCACTTGTATTGGTCTTGGGAGCCATCGGCGCGGTCGCGTATGCGGACCATTTCGTTGTTTCGCTTTCGCTCGTCTACCTGTACATCCTCCCGCTTGCCGTCGGTGCTATTTTCCTGCGCAAGGAGGTCAGCTACAGCCTCATCGCCATTTGCATCTTGCTCCATGATTCTTATTCCCAGCGGCCTATACACCCGGCGATTCGAATCTTGGACAATCTTTCGGCGATGCTGTGCTTCGCCTTTGTTGTTTATGCCATCCAGCGTTATATGGAACAGAGGGAAGCGCTTGCCAAGACCGTTCAGCAGCAGCGTGATGACCTTCTCAAGGACGTGGAGCTGGCCGCGCAAGTCCAGCGCTTGTTTCTTCCTCTGGGCGCACCAGCCATTGCCGGACTCGAAATAGCCGGAATGATGCACCCCGCTCGAGGCGTAGGTGGCGATTACTATGGCTATATTCCCATCGACGCCCACAGCATCCAGGTCGTGATCGCCGACGTAGCCGGAAAAGGTGTGCCCGCCGCCCTCTTGATGTCCGCGACGGCGGCCGCCATGCGGCTTGAAGCGAATCTTGATCGAAACATGCTGCGGCAAGTGGAACGGTTGAATGCCGAGATCGGCGCGGTGTCGGATCCCGAACGGTACGTGACGTTGCTGGCTGCAGAAATCGACACACACAAACGGATCATCCACTACGTGAACTGTGGCCATAATCCCGCGCTTCTTTTTCGAGCAAAGTCGGGCACGCTCACGCGCATGGACTCTTCTTGTCCGCCCATAGGACTATCTGCAGACGAGATTTGCGAACTGGCCTCAGCTGACCTTACCGGCGGCGACGTCCTGGTTTTCTATACCGATGGTGTCACAGAGGCGGAGAACCGGCTTGGCGAAGAATTCGGCATGGAGCGGCTTTCCACGACAGTCCACCGCAGTTCTTCGCTGTCCGCCGAGGACCTCATGGCCAAAATCTATAACACTGTAGCGGATTTTTGCGGTGATGATTTCAACGATGATGTAACCGTTGTCGTTGTCAAATGCAATTTTGCAGACTCCTCGACTGTGAATTCGTAAGACATTTCGCAATGGCACCGCGGTAAGGGCTGCCTGACGCAGATGTTTTCCCGTCCGCATTCGTTGTTCCTCAGTCGGGTAGCCGATTTCCATCTCGGAAGACACGCTGTCGGCGTGCTGGCAGTCGTCCAATGGGCTGGACTCTTCGCCCGGTCGTCATCCGAACTCCTAATCTCCGACTCCCGTTCTAAATCCCTATGTTTCAAGCATTTCCGGAAACTCGCCCTCGTTTTTCACTGTGGCCTCCGGGCTGCATCGTCTAGGGCCGAAGCAAGAAAAACGTCTCGAGGGAAATCGCACACGATTATTGCAGTCCAGCCAAGCCGGAAGGGTGAATTATGTGGATTGTTAGAGTTGCGCTGAAACGCCCGTACACGTTCGTGGTGCTGGCTATCCTGATCTTGATCCTTGGAACGCTGTCCATTTTTCGAACGCCGACGGACATCTTTCCAAACATCAACATTCCCGTGGTGAGCATTATTTGGAACTACTACGGGCTATCACCGGCGGAGATGTCCAACCGCATCATCACTCTCCAAGAACGCAACTTAACCACAATCGTGAATGATATCGAACATCTCGAATCGCAGTCACTGAACGGCGTCGCGGTCATAAAGGTGTTTTTCCATCCCGGCGTTAATGTCAGCATGGCCATTGCGCAGATTGCAGGACAATCGCAAACGCAGCTCAAGCAGTTGCCAGCCGGCACAACGCCGCCACTGATCATCACCTATAGCGCTTCCAGCGTGCCGATTCTCCAGATGGCTTTATCCGGCCCTACGCTTTCGGAGCAACAGTTAAATGACCTTGGTCTGAATTTCATCCGGCCTCAGCTGACTTCCGTGCCGGGCGCGGCTATTCCATATCCCTATGGCGGCAAACAGCGCCAGATTCAGGTGGATTTAAACACCGCGGCGCTCCAGTCCAAAGGCTTGTCGCCACTGGACGTAGTGAATGCCATCAGCGCTCAGAATCTCATTCTTCCGGCCGGAACCGCCAAAATCGGAAAATTTGAATACAACGTGGACATGAATGGCAGCCCCACCACGATCGCAGAGCTGAACAACCTTCCTATCAAGGCTGCTGGAAATACCACCATTTATATCCACGATGTCGCTAACGTTCGCGATGGCTTCCCCCCGCAAACCAATATCGTGCGCGTGGACGGGCGCCGATCGACTCTCATGACCATTCAGAAGATCGGGACCGCTTCTACGTTAGACATCATCTCTTCAATCAAGAAGATGTTGCCGACGGTCAAGAACACGCTTCCGCCAGACCTGCAAATTCGGCTCTTGGGAGACCAGTCTGTGTTCGTGCAGGGAGCCATTTCCGGCGTTTTGCGCGAGGCGCTGATTGCGGCATGCCTTACGGCGATCATGATTCTCGTGTTCCTTGGAAGTTGGCGCAGCACGCTGATTATCGCTGTTTCGATTCCTCTTTCCATTTTGACTTCGATCATTCTTTTGAGCGCCTTGGGAGAAACCATCAACATCATGACCCTGGGCGGCTTGGCGCTGGCCGTCGGCATCCTCGTGGACGATGCGACGGTCACCATCGAGAACATTCACGGGTTCCTGACCCGAGGCAAAGAGACGGAAGAGGCCATTCTTCTTGGAGCAGAGCAGATCGCCGTGCCGGCACTGGTTTCAACACTGAGCATCTGTATTGTCTTCGTACCCATGTTTTTGCTCACCGGCGTCGCCCGCTATCTCTTCGTGCCCATGGCCGAAGCGGTGGTCTTCGCGATGTTGGCTTCCTACCTTCTCTCGCGAACTCTCGTGCCAACCATGGCGAAATATCTTCTTAAAGCCCACGCTGAGGAAGGCTCGCACGCGCCCAGCAAGAATCCTCTAGTGCGGTTTCAAGTCTGGTTTGAACATACCTTTGAAAGGATTCGGACCGGATATCGCGGACTGCTCGTGGCTTGTGTTCGTCACCGCCGTGTTTTTGCCGGCGGCTTTCTCGCAGCCTGCTTGCTCTCTTTCGGGCTGTATCCGTGGCTGGGACAAGATTTCTTCCCCGCCGTGGACAGCGGCGAATTCACACTGCACCTCCGAGCCCCGACCGGCCTGCGTATCGAAGAGACGGCTGCCTTGTGCGATCGCGTGGAAGCCGAGATTCGCAATCTAATACCACCCGCCGAGTTCTCCGGCGTGATCGACAACATCGGATTGCCTTACAGCGGCATCAATCTTTCCTACAGCAGTTCGGCGCCGATCGGAACCGCTGACGCGGACATCATGGTCGCGCTTGCCGCGGAGCACAAACCCACAGCTGGTTACGTGCATGATTTAAGGCTTAAGCTGGCAAAGGATTTTCCCGGAGTCACCTTCTACTTCCTGCCTGCGGACATGGTCACTCAAATCTTAAACTTTGGTCTGCCCGCTCCCATCGATATTCAAGTCATTGGGAATGATCTGCAAGCCAACCGGCAGTTCGCGGACACGCTGCTCGAAAAGGTGAAATACGTTTCGGGAACATCGGACCTCCGTATTCAGCAAACCTTTGACCAGCCGAAGTTTCACATTGACGTGGATCGGACGAAAGCTCAAGAAATCGGTTTCACCCAGCGAGAGGTCGCGAGCAACCTGTTGATAACGCTCAGCGGTAGCTTCCAGACCTCGCCAACGTTCTGGCTGAATCCGAAAAATAGCGTGAGTTACCAGATCGCGACGCAAACACCGCAGTACCGCGTTCAATCACTACAGGATCTGGAGAACGTGCCTGTTACCGGAACAGGTACTGCTCCACCCTCTATACTTGCGAGCCTGGCGTCTTTCAGCCGCAATTCCGACTTGAGCGTGGTCACTCACTACAATGTCGCTCCGGTCATCGACATATTCGGCGCCGTCCAGGGCCGCGACCTCGGAGCCGTTTCGAAGGATATCTCGTCGATTGTCACAGCCAGCCAGAAGCAGCTTCCCCGCGGTTCGCAAATCGTAGTGCGCGGCCAGGTTCAGACGATGAAGTCCTCTTTCTTGGGTCTGCTGACCGGGCTGATATTCGCCATCGCCCTGGTTTACCTCCTGATTGTGGTGAATTTTCAATCGTGGCTCGACCCTTTCATCATTCTCATGGCGCTTCCGGCGGCGCTCGCAGGAATCGTGTGGTTCTTGTTCGTGACCGGCACCACGATCAGCGTGCCCGCTCTCACGGGCTCGATCATGTGCGTCGGAGTTGCAACGGCGAACAGCATCCTAGTCGTTAGCTTCGCGAAGGAACAATTGGCAGCCGGACGCTCCGCCGCCGAAGCGGCCGTGGAGGCCGGATTCGCGCGATTCCGCCCGGTGCTGATGACGGCTCTGGCAATGATCATCGGAATGATGCCCATGGCGATCGGAATGGGAGAGGGTGGAGAACAAAATGCCCCTCTCGGCCGCGCCGTCATCGGCGGATTGCTCTTCGCCACGGTGTCTACGCTATTTTTCGTCCCGACAGTTTTCAGTATGGTCCACAGCCTCCGTCATCGACCGGCTGAGACCGGAGTTCAACAGTAAAGCTCTTACGAGCAAAGAGGTACGGCAATGACATCAGAAAAAGGAACACAAGCAGTCGCGAGCGAATCGCAAACGCAAAGCACCCACAGTAAGAAGAATCGAGCGAGGCGTCGCTGGGTGGTCGTCCCTGTAGTTGCTCTTGGGGTCGCAGGGATTTTGGTGTCCGGCATTCTTCAGCGCGTGCGAGCGCGCGCCGTCGTGAACACTGAAACTGCGGCGATGGCTGTGCCGACAGTCATCGTCGTGACTCCACAGGCCGGCGCTCCGTCGAACGAGCTGGTGTTGCCCGGCAACGTAGAGCCCTACATAGCGGCTCCGATTTTCGCGCGTACCAATGGTTATGTGAAGAGGTGGTACGTCGATATTGGAGCGCGCGTAAGAAAGGGACAGCTTCTGGCCGAAATTGACACACCGGAAGTTGATCAGCAGCTGCAGCAGTCGCGCAGCAATCTGGCTACAGCCGAGGCCAACCTCAAGCTCGCAGAAATTACCAAAACCCGCTACCAGGGCTTGCTGAAGACCAACGCCGTATCCCAACAAGATGCAGACAACGCGACCGGAACGTTTAATGCAAATCAAACGACCGTTGAGGCTATGCAAGCCAATGTGAAACAACTGGAGGCGATGCAGTCCTTTGAGAAGATCTACGCTCCGTTCGACGGTATTGTCACCGTGCGTAACGTCGACGTCGGCGACTTGATCAACTCCGGTAGCGCGCCTGGCACGAAGACCGACCTCTTCCACATCGCGCAGCCCGGGAAATTGCGCGTCTATGTCTATGTACCGCAAGAGTACTCGCAAGCCGCGACACCCGGCTTGACTGCGGAGCTGACACTCGCTGAGTTTCCCGGGAAGCGCTTTGCGGGCAAGCTCGTGCGCACCGCCAATGCCATCAGCTTCGCGACGCGCACCTTGCAGGTGGAAGTGGACGTG
>QHPX01000010.1 GCA_003219195.1 Verrucomicrobiota bacterium | reverse complement strand
AACGCCTTCAACGCCGTCGTCGGCATCGTGCTGAACGGTTCCTTTCATTGTACGCAGGTTTTTGGCAAGCGCTGGATTTCTCGAAAACTCGGCGGCAACGTGCTGAATATCGTGACGACCTACGCGGCCGCCAACTGTGGTTCAGGATTCGTTGTGCCTTCAGCTTGTGCCAAAGCTGGGGTTTTGGCGATGACTACTTCGCTGGCCGTGGAATGGGCGAAGTATCACATCCGGCTGAACGCCATCGCACCGGGGCCGTTTCCGACGGAGGGCGCATGGTCGCGTCTGATGCCTTCAAAACAATTTGAAGACCACGCCAAGGACAAGCATCCCATGAAGCGCTTTGGGAAGCACGAGGAACTGGCTAACCTCGCGGCCTTTCTCATCAGCGACATGGCGGAGTACATCAACGGCGAATGCGTGGTGATTGACGGCGCGCAGTGGCTGCGTGGCGCAGGCGAGTTCAACGATCTGCTGCTCTTGCCCGAAGCCGCTTGGGAACAGATGGAAACAGCACGCGAGAAAAAAAATTGAAATATCCTACTGCGGCAGCGCCCGCTTCCGAAGCTCTACGCGAAGTTTGATCTCTCCAACGGATTGCCCATTGGAATCGGCGTGAACAGTGACTTCCTGAGGCTCTGCTTTTGGGGCGCTTTTTTCCGCTGGCGCGGGCAAATTGACTTCGACGCGCGTGGACGCAACTTGTTTCGCCGCCACCATAAGTTTCCCGGTACCACTTTGCGCGGTCCACCCCGCAGGCAGCACGGTGGAGAGAGTGATTTCCTGAGTTTTCGCGGTGCGATTGCGAACCCAGAGCGGAATCATCATCGTTCCGGGTGCTTGCAGCGCAATTTCAGGCGGCTCGGCATTCGGAAGATTCATCAGCCCATGGGCGCGCCGGAACTCGGCGTAGAAACTGTACGGGCCGCCGAGCTCCACCGATAATTCCGGCCGTGCGGGCTCAGCAGAAACTTCCGGCCGGGCGAAGGGAATCGCACCCGGCGTGACGCCCTCAAAAATATCGCCAGTCACACTGCCACCAACCAATGATTTACCGAGCACGAAATGCAGTGCTTCCGTCCAGAAGCTATCTGAGGTGGCCATCTTTTCGATTTGCGTTTCGTCCATTTGCGCCACCTTGTCGAGGAAAGACTTCGCCTGCGTCTGGTGGGCGCGAAACGAGTCGAGCGCCATTCGCCAATACGGCTGCTTGCCCGATTTGGAAATCTCCTTCACCGAATACTCCGGGCCTTTACCGCGAAAAATATCTTCGCGGTCCGCATCCGGAAAGTAATAGATCTTTTTTGGCTGCCACGGCCGAAGGTTCTCAAGAAATGGTTCGAGACGTTTGGACGGCCCCGCAATCTGCTCCGGGAAAGCGCTTGAATCGCCGGCAAGATCGAACGCTTCGGTGGCCAGCACGCCGGAAGCCTGATGGTCGCCGTGATCCTCGCCGATAAAGGTTCCCGGGAGAAACGTGAGAATTACTTCGGGCCGCGTGAGCCTCACGAGCCTCACCAATTGTTCCAGCGACTCGCCGTGGTCCCAGTTCGCCAGTGACAGCAAGACATTTTGCGATGCCGTATCTTTTCCACCGAGAAACCAGACATTTGTTATTCCGAGGGTTGCCAGGGCGTTGCGCGCCTCAATCTCTCGAATCGCGCCGAGCGCGGCGGCCTGCTCCCCTCCGGCCTCATTCGCGCCGCTGCTCCCGCGCGTTCCGAAAACGACGGCAATGCGCTTGTGCTCGTCGAGCGCCCGCGCCAGATACGGAGTCGCCGCGCCTTCGTCATCCGGATGCGCCACGACCAGCAGGAGATCCACTTTGTAGCGCTCGTCGGCCGACGGCAGTGCCTGCGGTCCCTGCGCCGCGCTGGAAAGTGCGAATGAAAGAAGCGCGAATCCCAAAATCAATGTCTTACTCGATTTTTTCATCCCGCTGTCCCCTGAACATTCCCCGAAAATGTAGAAATAGAAGAGTCTACCTTGTCACCTACAACGGTCAAAACGCTCACTTTCACGCCGCTACCAAAAACCGATTGCTTTGCCAAAATTTGACTATCACCACATTGACGTGCGACCGGAGGCAGCGTAGCATCCGCAGCGTTCACCAATCAGGCTCGAAGAGGCGCGATGACTGACGGAACGACTCGACGTGAGTTTTTAGGCTCGATGGCCGCTTTCTCTCTTTTTTCTTTCGAACAAGAAAAACCGGAGTTCATTTTACATAACGGCCACGTCGTGACGATGAATGCCGCCGAACCCATTGCAGAAGCTGTCGCTATATCGCGCGGAAGATTTTTCGCCGTTGGAAAAAACGCGGACGTGATCAATCTGGCAGCGCCTGGCGTTCGAAAGATCGATCTCGGCGGAAAAACGGTACTGCCGGGTTTCATCGACGCGCACTCGCATCCCGCCGCAGCCGGGTTATCGCATCTGCGTATGGTGGATTGCGACCTGCGTTCTATCTCTGCAATTTTGGCGGCAATGCGCGAGCGCGCCGCGAAAACACCGGCTGGCGAATGGGTTCTCGGCTTCAAGTATGACGACACCAAAACGGAAGGTGGCCGCCCCCTCAGCGTCAACGATCTGGATACGGCGGTTCCGGATCATCCCGTGCACATCGAACATCGCGGCGGCCACACGGTCTACGCCAATTCCCTTGCGTTTCGAAAGGCAGGAATCGATGAGAAGACGCCCGATCCTCCTGGCGGGAAAATTGATCACGACTCGTCCACGGGAAAACTGAGCGGCCGTGTCGCCGAGAGCGCTCAGGCCTTCTTCGAGAAAGTTCTTCCTCGCGATTTCACACGCGAAGACCATCGCGAGGGCGTGAAGCTCATCTCGAAAATGCTCGCGAAAACAGGCATTACTTCCGCGACGGAAGCGCAGGGCACTCCGACTGATCTTCGCGCATATCAGGATGCCCGTGATTCCGGCGACCTGCTCTATCGCGCCTACTGCTTCATTAACTACCGCCACATCGATTCGATGATCGATGCGGGCGTTCGCACCGGTCTTGGTGACGAGTGGGTTCGCGTCGGTGCCATGAAGATGGTTTGCGACGGCTCGATTTCTGAGCGCACCGCGCGCCTCTCTGTCCCGTATGAGGGGCGTCCCAATGACTACGGAATTCTGGTAATGACTGAAGATGAGCTGTACACGCACGGCCTCAAAGCGCATCTCGCCGGATGGCAGATCGGCACGCACGCCAACGGCGACGTTGGCATTGACACAACTCTTCGCGTTTACGAGCGCCTGCAGCGCGAAAGCCCGCATCGCGATCCGCGTTTCCGCCTCGAACACTGCACGGTTGTCAACGACGGCTTGATCGCGCGCATCAAAGCGCTGGGGGCCATTCCGACGCCGTTTTCAACGTACGTCTACTACCACGGCGAAAAAATGCGCTACTACGGCGCGGAGCGGCTGAACCATATGTTTGCGTTGCGCAGTTTTCTTGATGCCGGCATCCGCGCGACGCAAGCCTCCGACTATCCTCCAGGAGAATTCATTCCCATGATGGCGCTGCAATCGGAAGTGACGCGCACCGATACCAAGGGCAACATTTGGGGACCGAAACAAAAAATCACGGTGGAAGAAGCGATTCGCGTAGGAACAATCAACGGAGCTTATGCTTCCTACGAAGAAAATCTGAAAGGTTCCATCGAAACCGGCAAGCTCGCAGATCTCGTGGTCCTGGGCCGCGATCCCTTCAAGGAGAATCCGTCGACGCTCGTCACCATTCCCGTCGAACGCACCATGGCAGGCGGCCGCTGGACGTTCGAGTCGTAGTATTTTCTTCTCGCCGGGGCCAAATTAATATGGTAGGAGTGTACTGGTTCCCTGCCCGCAACTCAGCCCAGAAATCAAACTGAGGAGATCCGCAAATGAAAATCAAAAGACTGATGGGAGGATTGGTGTCGTTGGGCCTTGTCGCGGCGCTGGCCGTAATCTTAGCTCCAGCGAGTTCACAGGCCGCAACCGCACCCCAGGCCGGCGGTAAGGAAATGGGAATGCACGGCGGCTTACAGGCCGCAGTGGAAAGCTTGAATCTTACCGACGACCAGAAAGCAAAGGTGAAGGATATCTTTGCGGACGCGAAGACGAAGAAGCAGGCGGTGTCCAGTGATGCTTCGCTCAGCGAGGAACAGAAAAAGGCGAAGCTGAAGGAACTCCATAGCGCCACGATGGCCAAGCTCAATGAAGTTCTTACGCCTGACCAACAGACCGAGTTGAAGACCAAGATGGAAGCTGCGAAGGCAAAATCACAGTCGCATCCGTGAGGAAGAAAACCTCAGATCAACTAGCGAAAAAAGCAGAAGCGCCCGGTTTCGAAAGAGCCGGGCGCTTTCTTTTTTAAGAAGAGCGGGGGTTGTGCACCGTTGTCGTGGCTGCGTTGCCTCCGGGGAGGCCGGAGCGTATATTGACGTGCGGCTGGGCGATGCGGGCCAAAATTCCGAAGAACCCTGGGAGGTACTGTGTCGAAACTGTGTGGATGCGTCCTGTGCTTCTTACTGCTGGCAGCGATGCCGCTGCCCGCGCAGGCCCCGGGAGTCACGGAGATGTATGCGCAAATCCGCGCGGAAGAGACCAACAATTCCAAGATCATGTGGATCATCCACGAGGTCGCCGATGTGTACGGCCCGCGCGTGACGGGCACGCCGAACTTGAAGGCGGCAGACGAGTGGGCCATCAAGACGATGACGTCGTGGGGATTGACGAACGCGCACCTGGAGCCGTGGACTTTCCAGCCGCCGAGCGCCGCCACGCCGGTGCCCGGTTGGGAAAACATGGAGCTTTTGGCGGAAGCCGTAACTCCATTCCACGGACAACTGATGGTGAAACCGCTGGCGTGGACGCCGAGCACCAAGGGAGTCGTGACGGCACAAGTGGTGCTGCTGGACCCGCCGGGATTGGCGCCACCGACGGGCGGTGGATTTAACTTTTTCGGAAGCACCCCACCGCCGCCGGAACCGAAATGGGTGGCGCCGCCGATGCCGGCAAAAGCGAAGCCGGCGGAGCCGAAGCAGCCCACCCAGGCAGAGCTGGATGCTTATCTGAATTCAGTGAAGGACAAAGTTCGCGGCGCGATCGCGTTCGTGGGAAAGCACGTGGACGTGGCCGAGGAGATGAACCCGGCCCCGCTGCGGCGTCCCGAAGACGAATCGAAGTCGCGATTCGATGCGAAGAACCCTCGCCCATTCCGCTTTCCCGAGCAGCCAAAGCTGCCGGAAGGCCAGTTGACGCGCGGGGAAGTTTCCCGGCAGGTGGACCAGTTCCTTGTGGACCATGGGGCACTGGCGCGGATCAACGATGCGGGGCGGCCGCACGGCGTCATCATCGCGCAACAAAACGCAACATACGATTGGACCAGGGCCGTGCCCACGCTGGTGATGCGCAATGAAGACTATGGGCGAATCTCGCGGTTTCTTGGCGATGGGACGCCAGTGTCGCTGCGCCTCAATATTCAGAACAAAGAGTACCCCGAGGGGACGACTGCTTATAACGCGATTGGAGAAATTCCCGGCACGGACAAGAAAGACGAAATCGTCATGCTCGGAGGCCATTACGACTCCTGGCATGACGCGACGGGAGCTACCGACAACGGCATCGGTTCTTCGATGATGCTGGAGGCGGTTCGGATTCTGTCGGCCCTGCACGTAAAACCGCGGCGGACGATTCGCATTGCGCTGTGGAGCGGCGAAGAACAGGGATTGCTCGGCTCGCTGGCGTACGTGCAGCAGCATTTTGGCAGTTTTGAGAACCAGAAGCCGGAGTACGCGAAACTGGATGCGTATTTGAACATTGATTCCGGCACCGGGAAGCCGCGAGGCGCAGGAGTGTTTGGGCCGCCAGCCGCAGCGGACATGGTACGCGAAGCCATGATGCCGTTTGCCGATTGGGGATTCATGGGAGCCGCAGCGAGCGACAGCCGGAGGACCGGCGGCACGGACAGCACTTCTTTTAACAACGCCGGATTGCCGGGAATTGGGTTGGCGCAGGATGCGTTTGATTATGGTTCGTTTACGCATCACACGAATCTGGACACCTATGAGCGGATTTATGAAGAGGACGTAAGAGAAGGAGCCGTGGAAATTGCCTCGGCCGTGTACTCGCTGGCGATGGCCGACCAGATGGTGCCGCGGTTCGAGCCGGAGAAGATGCCCAAGCCTGTACCTGAACCTGGACCGGGCTCGCAGGCCGCGCCGGTGCGGCATGTTCCCGCAAACTGAAGCGGGAGATGTGCAGTACCGCGCGTCTTACCCGGTACAAGAGCCCACGAGATCTCCTACGGAATGTAGGAGCTAGCCGTTCACCTTTTGTTCATTCGTTTTCCAGACGCAGTGCATTGGCAGAAAAAGCGAAGTGTGCGAAAAATCCCCCACTGTGAACGCGCATTTGACGCCGGATGAGCGGAGTTGGCAACCGGCGTCAAGCCGCGCGGAATCAACAAAAGGAAAGGTGAACGGTAATGAATCACTTCAAACTTTTATTACCCAAGACACTGTGGCTCGGGACCATCGGGGTTGCGACGTTGCTGGTAAGCTGGACGCCGTCCTGCAAGGCGCAGGAAGTGAGCCCGGCGCATTTTACGGAGACGGCCGTCGAAGACGTTTGCCCGGTGCAGAAGCCGCTGGCGAAGAAGTCGGCGAAGGTGCGAATCGCAACCAACTCAAATCAGGCAGGACCTTCCAAGCTGGTAGTCGATCGAAAGCAGAATACTCGTCGAGTCGCTCGCAGGCGGAACGTGGTACTTGCAAAAGACATCTAAAGAATCGGTTCGCTCAGCCGCTCGTCAGAACCGGGGCTTAATGAGGATAGGGGATGCCGCGGTGATCGCGGCCACTACTATCTCGGACTCGCTTTCCGCTCTTCAGAGTTCGGCACGATTGAAATCGAAATTGGAATTCCGCCTTCGGTCAACCGAGATTCCAGTCGAAAGCCCCCATCGATGGGAATGTAAGAGAACGGGTTTTGATCGAACGGGTCAAGATGCTGATTCAATCCCTTTGGGCCGTCTAGCCGAACGACAATTGCTGCGTGCAGTAGCGCACGACGAGTCTCGTTATATGCCTCTGCCCAGCGAAAACGCGGTAAAGGAGGAGTAAATTGCCGGATGACCGAATTCACCCTTGCGAGTTCTTCAATCTCGGCTTTGTATGCCTTTTCGAACTGCTCCGGGGACAGAGCAAAGCGCGGAGCCCAGGATGTGTAAAAAGACTGCTGCTGCTCAACACAGTTTACAAACCCTTTGACGGAGCCACCACAGCCATCGACGATTTTCCCCGCGAGTTCCTTGTTGGACCGCAACACTGGAACCTTGTTTAGGAGCTGCTCGATCAGTTCGTCGCGGCTTTTTGCGGCTTGAGCGATAGCTAAGAAGTCGTTTCGGCGCACCTTCTCCGATTCGAAGGCAGTACCAAGGTCAAAACCACTCGGCAAGGCACCGAGGCCGCTTGCCAGCTCATTCAGTTCCGCCGGAGAAAAGCGAAGCAGGTTCTGAGCAAGAACTGCGGTGATCGCTCTTTCCAGTTTGTAAGCAAAGAGAACGGAAGCAAGGCTGCCATCGACCGACAAGTGCCGCGCCGCCGCTATTGCCGCTAGCGCATCATCGATCGCTCCCGGCGTGTTCCCATCTCGAAAACGCAGCCGTGCGCGGAGTCCGGAAACAGCTACCAACTCCGTAATCGCACCGCGATGCGCTGTATTGGCGAGCGCACCGTCTTCATCACTCATTGTCCAATCGCATCCCTTGCTAGCAGCTGCATGGTGGAATTCGACAAGGGCATCCTCTGCGGCTGCCACCAATTTCTCGTCTTCCTCATCCAATGGCGACGCCAGAGCTTTTTCAAGCTTCGCCGCCGCATCAGGAGCCAGTGCATACGACTGCCTTAACGCGGCGTCCGCTCGCAGGTATTTCACAGCTGCGTTTTCCGTGCCTTGCAGATTCACAGCAGGAAGGGAGGACTGCGCTCCAAGCCACGTTGAGGAACACGTCGCGACAAGCACAGCCAATTTTGTTGTAGCTTTCATAAGCAGCAGTCTAAACGCTCTGCATGCTAATCGGAACTGACTGGCTCGCAGTTGGCATGCCTTGACCACAAGACCCGCCGCTGATCGCCGGCACAATCGAAATTTCCACGCCGTCCCGAATTGGCATCGCGAGTCCGCCGGTGTAGCGAATGTCTTCGTTGGCCACAAAAATATTCACGTGCCGTCGCGCTTCGCCGGATTCGGTCAGAACCCGGTCGCGGAGTCCCGGATACGCTGCAAACAGCGCCCGCAAGGCTGCACGCAAATCCGCGCCTTCTTTCACTTCAACCTGCAGATTGCTGCGATTCCCTGCGAACTCACGCAGCGGCCCCGGAATGTTGAATAGGACTTGCATCACCGCCGGTTCCCGCGCTTGACGCTCTTCGTGCGCGGAGTTTTCCGTTTTGCCGCGGATTTCGCCTTCGGGCCCCGCCTCGCCGCCGGCACGCCATCCATCTGGATGGCAGCGGCCTTGACGCACACGATCTGCGGCAGCCCTTCCAGTATTTTCCTCCAGCTCTTTCCTTCATCTTTCGAGGCGTACAGCTTTCCACTCCGCGTTCCGAAATAAATTCCCGCAGGGTCCAGTGAATCCGTCGCGAAAGCGTCCCGCAAAACGGTTTCGTACGCCCCCTGCTGCGGCAACCCTCGTTCCAGGGACTCCCACGAACCACCGGCATTTCGCGTGCGGTAAACGCGCAACCGCCCTTCCGGCGTACAGCGAAATTCGTCCGATTCCACCGGCACGATGTACACGCAGTCCCGATCGTGCGGATGCATCACCATCGCGAAGCCGAAGTCCGACGGCACCCCGCGCGCGATGTCCTGCCACGAATCGCCACGGTTGTCGGAGCGATACAGCCCCCAGTGGTTTTGCAGGAATAACCGCTCCGGGCGCGACTCGTGCAGCACAATCTTATGCACGCATTGCCCGAACTCCGGATACTTCTCCGGCATGAACACCACGCGAATTCCATTGTTCCGCGCCTGCCAGGTGTTCCCGCTATCTTCGGTGCGGTAAACTCCCCCCGCGGACACCGCCACGTACATCCGCTCTTTCTTGCCCGGGTCGGGCACAATTGTGTGCAGAAAGAGCCCGCCGTTGCTCGGCATCCAGCGCGGCCGGTGCGGGTGCTCGTACAGCGCGCGGACTAGCGACCACGATTCGCCCGCATCCCTCGACTCGAACAGCGCCGCCGGCTCCACGCCGCAATAAAGCGTGTCGGGTTCGTCCGCGCGGCCCAGGCAAAATTGCCAGATATTTTTCAGCGCTGCGCCGGACTCGACCGGAAACCGGATGCTCGCTTCCAGCGGATTGGTCCAGATTCTCCCGAAGTCGTCGCTGGACCGCAAAAATGTTCCCCACATCAGGCTGTTGGTCGAAACCCACAGACGATGCCTGCCGTTTCGGCCGTCGTATCCCATCGCGTACACACCCTGGCCGTGAAAATAGGGTCCCGCAACATCCCACCGCGCGCGGTCCCGCGACGACCGCAACAGAAACGCTCCCTTGTTCGTGCCGATCAACAGAAGCACGTCCCCATTTTTCACCTTGAGGTGTTCCATCCCCCGGAGCACCAGCGTCCGTGGACCTCGCGTTTCTTCCGAGGGATGCCGGCTCTGCAACACCGCGCCTTGCAGCGCCTCCAGAGCCGCGCGCACTTCGCTGGCCCGCTGGTAACGCTCCGCCGGCTCCTTCATCAAGCACCGCTGAATCACTGCCGCTAGCCCATGTGGAACGGTTGGCGGCAGCGGAGGAGGCGGCTCGCGCAGGATTGCCGAAGTTACCTCGAAGCCCGTCTTTCCGCGAAACGGCAGCCTTCCCCCAGCCGCTTCATAGAGCAGCACGCCAAGCGCCCATATATCGCTCAGGTGATCCGCCTTGTGCCCGCGCAAAACGTCCGGGGACATGTATGGCAGCGTTCCCACCAGCTTGCTCTCCAACGTGTCGTAGGAAAGTGTAAGCTCGCTGATTTCCTCGCGCTCCATGCGCGTGGCCAGCCCGAAATCCAGCACTTTCACGCGCCCGTCGCCCGTTACCATCACGTTGGAGCCCTTCAGGTCGCGATGCACGATTCCGCGGTCGTGCGCGTGCGCCAGCGCGTCCGCGATTTGCGCGCCGTAG
>QHPX01000009.1 GCA_003219195.1 Verrucomicrobiota bacterium | reverse complement strand
TTGAACGAGTTACATCGACTTCGCACAGAACAACACACATATTCCTGGGAGAACACGGGGAAAACGGATACGGATATCGCCAAGGAATTGTGCGGGCGTCCAGTGAAAAAGGGGCAGCCTGGACTGGGACTGACCATTCATGCGGAACCTGACTCGAACGAAGGCGCGGATCAGACCGTTTTCATGAACAACGAGTACGACATCGTTTTCCTGCTGGAACGCGCCCGACGGCATGGGTACGACATTTACTTGGAAGATGAAGACGCGACCAAACTTTTCTTTGGCCGCAAGACAAACGCCGCAGATGCGCCTACGTACCAGCTCGAATGGGGCAAATCCATTATCAGTTTCCGGCCCACGTTGACCACTTCGGACCAAGTGGGTGCAGTTACAGTCCGCGGCTGGGACCGCAAAGCGAACAAGGCCATTGAAGTTACATATACGTTGCAGGAGCTGTGGAAGGAAGAAAAGAAATCCCAAGCCGAAATAGCACATCTCACAAAGATTTCCCAGGCTTACGGCAGCCGGACGCAAGTCATCACGGACCAACCGGCGCATACGAAAGACGAAGCCAAGAAACTAGCCAAGGCCGCATTAACGAAGAAGAACAACAAATTAATTACGGCAACGGCCAGCACGGTGGGATTGCCCGACCTGCGTTCCGGATGCGCGGTCGAAATCCTCGGTTTCGGAGTACAAACCGACAAATCCGGGGATCTCAAAGGGGCCAGTAGCGATTTTGATGGCGAGTATTTCGTGACTGATTCGACCCACACCATAGGTGGGAGCGGTTATCGCACGGAATTTACAGCTCGGCGGCAAGGAGACGTCACCGAACGGAAGAAACAAACATGAGCAAGATTCCCGGTGTCGTGACAGGTGTCGTAAAGAGCGTGGAAGACCCCGACCAGCAGGGGAGAGTCCAGATCAGCCTGCCTTACCTAGGCGGGCAAAACGACAGCACTTGGGCGCCGGTCGCAACGCTCATGACCGGCGGTGGCAGAGGTTCCTGGTTCATGCCCGAAGTGGGCGATGAAGTTCTCGTGGCGTTCAATCAGGAAGACGTGCAACATCCCTACATTATCGGTTTTCTCTGGAACGGCCAGGATAAGCCTCCCGTCAAGAACCCTGACATTAGCACCAAGGTGCGGAGAATACGCACTGTCAGCGGCCATCAGATTGATTTTGATGATATCGACGGTGAAGAGAAAATCACCATCACCACCAAGGGCGGCCACAAGATTCTGATGGACGATACGCCGGGCTCTGGGAACGTAACCATATCCACGAACGGCGGCCACAAAATCAACATGGACGACACGCCCGGAGCCACGGGTGTTTCGATCAACACGACGGGAAGCCAGGAAATCAAACTTCAGGACTTGCCTCCAAGTGTCACCATTCAGACCACCGCGCAGAACCAGATCATCGTCAGTGATGTGCCTCCGGGCATCACCATCAACGCTCCCACCGGCATTCTCGACGTCACTTGCATGATGGCCAACGTGACCGCGAATTCCGCGCTTAACGTCAACGCACCGATCACGATTTTTGAAGGCGTCGTCCAGGCACAAACGGTCATTGCAACTGCCGTCGTCGCCTCTGCCTACACACCGGCGCCAGGCGACACATTCGGGCTCTGAGAGGGGATTCATGGCACTGCTCGTTCCAATTCCGCAGCTCACACAGGATGGAAAATCCTCATCGGTCCTGGTGTCGGAAAAGCTAATCACACTCTCTTGCAGCCCCGTTACGTTTGCCGACGGAACGCCTCTAACCATCCTCAATCAACCCGCGGCCACGTTTCTTGTCTATCGATTGCTGCCGGGGGGCATTCAGCAGGTTCTAGACACCGCCGCTAAAGCCTGGGTTTCCCCCAGCCCATCGGTTGCGCCGCAAAATCTGTTCTGGAATGACAAAGAGAACTCGTGGCAAGCGGTGATCGTTGCCATCGGAAACAAAGATAATTCCACTCCGGCGCAGGATATTTTTGCAACCTCATCTCTTACAGGTTTCCCCAAGTATGCCGCGCAGTGTTTCTTTACAGGCAAAGACGCCAACGGCGCGCCGCAATCCGGCCAAAGCCTCTTGAGCTCGCCGGTCATGATTCTTGCTG
Organism: Verrucomicrobiota bacterium; assembly: GCA_003219195.1. Classification (GTDB taxonomy): domain Bacteria; phylum Verrucomicrobiota; class Verrucomicrobiia; order Chthoniobacterales; family UBA10450; genus UBA10450. The sequence goes on along the minus strand of QHPX01000009.1, from coordinate 14,199 downwards.
CCGGCCAAAACAATCTTGCGGGCCTCACCATGGATCCCCAGCCGCCGGATCCCACCAGTGCCAAAGAGATTCGCATTTTCCTGAAGAACTCGGCTCTGGTCGAGCAGGGCCAGGTAATGATTCTTCAGGATGGCGCCGGTTTTCACGTTCAATTGGTCGCCGGCGGCTCGACCGTCGTGCTCTCCAGTGGGGGCGAAATAGTCCTGTCCCCATCCAACGGCCAGCCTGTTCAAGTTAACGGGGACATTGCTGTTTCCGGCCGCGTGCTCGTTGGTGGCGTGCAAGTTTCGGTGCCATAGAGGAGAAACCGGGCAATGGCAGCATCAACCATAACTAAGAGCGGCGACCTCGCCAGGCGTTTCCTCGGCGTCGGCTGGAAATTTCCCTTGCGAATTACCCCTGGCGGTGGATTCGATTTTTCCTCCGGTGAACAGAGCGTTGAAGAAGCGATCTGGATCTTGCTGGGCACTGCCAAAGGGGAGCGGCAGATGCTGCCGCGCTTTGGCTGCGGCATTCATGACCTGGTTTTTGCTCCCAACAACCCAGCGACGCGCGGCAACGTGCAGCACTTGGTGAAAGACGCCCTCACCGAGTGGGAGCCGCGCATTGATGTACTCGACGTAAGCGTCACTTCGCCCTCGAACGAGGAAAACACCATGCTGATTCGCGTTGACTACCGTATCCGCTCCAACAACACGTTCGGCAATCTTGTCTATCCGTTTTATCTCACCGAGGGGCCCGGAGAATAAGGATGCCGCTTGCCGCCCCCAATCTGGATAATCGCCAGTTCGCGGACATCGTCGCGGAAGCAAAAACGCTGATCCCCCGCTATGCCCCGGAATGGACCAACTTCAACGAAAGCGATCCCGGCATCACTCTCGTGGAATTGTTTGCGTGGATGACAGAAATTCTGGTCTACCGGCTGAATCAGGTTCCCGATCGCAATTACATCAAGTTCCTGCAGCTCATTGGCATCGAACTGGAACCCGCCCGCCCGGCAAGAGCCGAACTGACGTTTTCTCTTTCGAGAGACGATCTTTCCACCGTGATTGTCCCCTTGGGAACCCAAGTCGCGGCTCAAGATAGCACGGGACAGCCCGTAGTTTTTGAAACTGACCAGGCCCTCATCGCCATCGGCGCGAAGCTCACGGCTGTCCAGACTTTTGACGGCTTCGGCTATACGCCGCAAACCAAGAAAAATGCGGTGCTGGGCCAGTGGTTTTATCCCTTTGGTCCCAAACCTCAAATAGGCAATGCCTTACTCTTGGGATTTTCTTCGCCAACATCCTTACCGACAGAACAGATCAATCTAGCGGTCTCTTTGTTTCAAGACGGTTTGACGCCACCGCTCATGAAATGCGGGACGGCCATTCCTCCTGCCGCGACATTGGTTTGGGAGTATTGGGGCGGCACGCAATGGCAAGGTATCAACCTCGACAGTGATAGTACACGAGCTTTTTCTCAAGCAGGTCACGTCCTTTTTCCCGGTCCCGGGAACGCCGCCGTTGCCGCCAAGGTGGGGAACGTGACCGACAACCTTTTCTGGATTCGCGCCCGTGTCGAGTCCGCCAGCTACGAAATGCCGCCGCAAATCTCCGCCGTTCGCACGAACACCATCAGCGCCACGCAGGCCATTACTTTCACTGACGAGGTTCTTGGCATCAGCAATGGCCTTCCGAATCAGACCTTCCAGGTAGCCAATACGCCGGTGATGGTGCTGGACGCTCCTGTTCAGGTACCCAATTCCGATGGAACAAAAGTCTCCGTGACCAGCCTTCGTCTGGAAATCGACGAAGGCCAGGGTTTTATCGTCTGGCAGGAAGTGGACGATTTCTTCTCATCGGGCCCCAACGATCGCGTGTTTACCTTGGATCGAAATACCGGCGTCATCACGACGGGTACGGGCGAGCACGGACGAATTCCAGTAATCAACCAAACCAGCTCGGATCCCAATGTGATTGCGCGCTCTTATCGAGCCGGGGTTACGAACTTCGATCCTGCCACGGGAGGGACCGACGAAGAATCGGTAGCTGATGCCAAACTACGCGCCACCCTAGCCCTGCAAAGTAAAGACCGGGCCGTGACTCCCGACGATTTCAAATATCTTGCGACGCAGGCGCCCGGGGCAAATGTGAAGCGTGCTTATGCGCTGGCTTTGTACCATCCCAATTTCCCCAATGGCCCGGTTCCCGGCGTCGTCACGGTGATTGTCGTCCCGAATGCCCCGGATCCGGCCCCTACGCCAAATCAGACAACCCTCGCGGCAGTTTGCGCGTATCTCGATAAGCACCGTCTGCTTACTTCTGAGGTCTACGTCGTAGGCCCGGTCTACCGAAAGATAAAAATCCAGGTTCAGTTGGTCATCGCTCCGAATTTTGACCTCGCGACCGTTAAGAACAAGGTCCAGTCAAACTTGTCTACGTTGTTCGATCCCCTCGAGGGCGGCCCAGACTTCGATCCGGTGAATGGCGTCGACGGCACTGGCTGGCCCTTTGGCGGTACGGTCTACTACTCCGATGTCTACCGCGTCATCATCCAGACTTCGGGCGTTACGCGCATCAAAGACAACCAGTTGCTCATCCTGCTGGACGACCAGCTTCAGACTTTTTGCCGCGACGTCCTCATCAACAAAGCCGAACTTCTTTACAACGACCCCAAAGGGCATGAGGTGGGCGTGTCCTACGACACTGGGTCTTAAGGAATTCGATGATCGACACGAAACCACATTTCGTTCTCGATGGCCTCGCGGGATGGCGCGCCGCAGATCTCCAGAATACTGTCCTGGCCGATGGCGGGTGCACCTTGACCCTGCTGCAGTCGCCGGGGTCGATTCGCCCGCTGGTGGATCCACAGGGCAGCTTCGGCGGGTTGCAGGCAGCCACCGGCGTTGCTGTGGACACCGAGAATCGTGTCTACATCCTGGATGGCCAGGCCTGTGTTCTGAAACGCTTCGACCGTTGCCAGCGAAAGTTTGTTACCTTGCCGTGCATCGGAGGCTGCGGAACCGAGCCGCGGCAACTCTCCTCCCCTCATGGCCTGGCGATTTCCTGCTGTAACAACATCTATATCGCGGACAGAGGAAACTATCGCGTTCAAATGTTTTCGATTAAGGGACTCACTCTGAGGAACGTTTGGGGACCCCTCAAGGTGGATCAAACTGCAGCTGGAATCACTATCTCGCTGGCAGTGCCCACCGTGACCTTTGCAAACCCCAATCCGGATTGCTCCGGTACCGTGGTCTTTCCCGCCGGCACCTGGCAGCCCTGGGATGTGGCCGTTTCCAGACGTAACTGGACCTACGTATCCGACTATGCCAACGGATTGATTCATGTCTTCGATACGCATGGTTGCTGGAAGGCTGCGTACAACGGCGCAGGCGATTCTAATCCCGCATTTGTGAAACCCACTCGGCTGGCACTCGACCGCGAAGGCCGCATTTACGTCTTGCAAGAATCAGTCAGCTACGTGGTGGTTCTCAACGCGGACGGAAGTTTTCATGGAACGGTCAGCCAGCCTTCCGACGTACTCTGCGAATTTTGCCCCGTGGCCGTGGCTGTGGACGTCAATGGAAACCTCTGCCTAAGCGATTGTGTCACGCAGAAGTTCTACTTCTACCAGTCGGACGGGGATGGAGGCTGGTGTCCAACAACGTGCTCGCCCTGCACAGGTACGGCGGCCAGTTCCCTGATTTTTGATCTCTCCGGCAATCCGGTTTTTGTCGACGGCGCACAACGAGTTTGCCAGCTCTCACCCCAGGGCGTTTTCCCCACTTCGGGCTACTACTATTCCGATGCGCTCGACAGCAAAACCTACCGCTGCCTTTGGCACCGCGTAGTTCTTCGCGGCTGCGTCCCTCCGGGAACCGCGGTCCGCCTCGATACTTTTACGGCCGAATCCGACAAGTCCATCGATGAGATTGAGAGCTTGCCGGAGAGCCGTTGGGCCACCGCACAGCTTGATGCCGGGACGCCATCCTGTGAATGGGATTGCTTGTCGTTGAGTCCTCCAGGACGCTACTTGTGGCTCCGCTTGACCCTGGAAGGCGATGGCTCGGCGACACCGGCCCTTGAAAAGATGAAGGTGTATTATCCGCGGGCTTCTTCTCTGCAATATTTGCCCGCGGTCTATCGCGAAGACCAGGTCAGCGCGGACTTTACTGCGCGCTTCCTCTCGATTTTCGACACTCTTCGCAACAAGACTTCCGTCCAGATTACGGACATTGCTCATTATTTCGACCCGAAGGCGACACCGGCCAATCCTCCCAATGTGTCCGGAAATGATTTTCTTTCCTGGCTCGCCGGTTGGCTTGGTTTGAGCCTGCAAAACAACTGGCCGGTTCGGAAGCGCCGCGAACTTGTCCGCCAGGCGCACAAGCTTTTCGACCTGCGCGGAACTCCGGAGGGTCTGAAGCTGATGATTGAGCTTTATACCGGCCGCAAGCCACGGATTCTTGAACTGTTTCGTCTTCGCCGCTGGCTGGTGGTGGACAGCGCCAGACTTGGGGACCAGTCCGCGGTTCTCGGCAAAGACATTATGAAGCGCCTGCAAATCGGCGAAAATTCAAAAATCGGGACTTTCCAGCTAATCGATTACGGCAATCCTTCTCTCGATTTCTTCAATTCTTATGCCTACCAGTTCATCGTCATCGTTCCTCGCTGGCCCGGCGCCACCGACGCGGACCAGATGGCTTTGCAACAGATCATCGATATGGCCAAGCCCGCCCACACGCAGGCACAGCTTCGCTGGGAAGAACCGCGCTTCCGCATCGGTCTGCAATCGTTCGTCGGTGTGGACACAGTGCTCGCGAAATACCCTGTCGGCATGATCGAAGGCCAGGGTTCGCTTGGTTACGACACGGTTTTGGGTAGTCCCGAAGAGATCTCGAAACGGCCTTCCTCCAGTGTAGGCCGTTCATCGCGAATCGGTTGTAACACGATTCTGAATTGAGAAAGCGAGGCTGCGCCATGGGCGACTGCAATTGCAAACACGGAGCCAGCGGAGCCGGCGGAGTTTGCGTGGAGTGCGACATCCCGCAACTTGCCCGCAACAACTACTTCACAGGCAAACTCCTTGTGGAGCGCGACTTCACCGACGAGCAGCGTTATCTCCTCGGCAAGCTGCGCCGCCACAACCAGCGCCTTCACGGCTGGGGCGCTGTTTGCGGGCTCAAGGTTAAGCCTCATCCCACTTGTCCGGACCGCTACGTCATCATCGAGCCTGGCACGGCCATCGACTGCTGCGGGCGCGAGATTCTCGTCGGCTCCGAGGAATATTTCGGCTTCGAGGCAAAATTCCTCGAGAATTGGCGGAAGCAATATGGGCCAAATTCTCAACCCGACGCGCTCCCACACAAGATTCAAATCTGTGTCTCCTACAAAGAATGCGGCATGGAAGACATTCCCACGCTCTTTGACGATTGCAATTGCGACGCCACTTCCTGTCAGCCGAATCGCATTCTGGAAAGTTATTGCTTCGACGTTCTAATCGATCCCAAGTCCACGGGAACGGACGGACAGAACATTGAGGTGGATTGGTCGTGCACCATCGGTCTCGCCAATGTCGTGCGTGTAGTGGCAAACGACGCGACAAACCGTTTGTATGTTTTGACCTGGGATAGAGCCGCGCACGTCGCAACACTTCACGCCGTTGATTCGACAAACGACTCGATCCTGGCTTCGCAATCTTTCACGAAAAACGATGGTTTGGATGTAGCGGTTTCCCCCGCCGGCGATTTTGTCTACGTCGCTCTGCAGCCGACGACCTCAGCCACCGCTAGACCGCAGATCCAAGTGATGGCTACGAGCGACCTGGCCACCGTCATCAATGCACTTACTTCCGTCGGAGCAAATGGCGACGCCATTCGCCTCGCTGTTGCTCCATCTCCCGACGGCCGATTACTCGCCGTGGTTCCCAGCCTTAACAGAGTTTTTGTTTGGAACACCGATATCAATAAGAATCCATCAACCCCCGCACCGGCAACACAGGTCACCGTCGGTTCCAACCCGGTCAGCATCGCCATCAGTGACAGCGGCTTATACGCTTACGTAGCAAATTCCGGCGACTCCACCGTTTCCGCTATTACTTTGGCGACTCTCGCGGCGCCGACCTCCGTGACCGCGGGCCTCGCCGGCTCGACTCCCGCCGCGATCGCCGCGGCTTCGACCACCGCCGGGGACACCGTCGCCGTTCTTGACAGCTCCAACAAGACACTCTATTTCATCAGCATTCCGAGCGCCGGCCCGGGTTCTGCCGCCACGATCGGAAGTCCCGTCACCGGCTTCGCGTATCCACCGATCGACGTGCGTCTTTCTCCAGCAGGCCGCTGGGCTTATGTGCTTGAGCGGGACAGTGCCGCCTCAAAGACCGGTTACGTGCAACTGGCCGATGTACATGCCGTCCAACTCGGTTTAACCAATATTCTGGGCGCTCCCGTTTCTGTCGGAATCCAGCCCACCAGCGAAACTCTCAGCGCAGACGGCAGCCGTCTCTATGTTTCTTACAGTGGAGACGGTCAATCGATTCCCGGCGGAGTGGCCATTCTCGATGTCGTCCAGGATGACTGCTGCGGCATGTTCCAGCAAACCATCGAAGGCTGCCCGGACTGTACCGATGGCAATTGCATCGTATTAGCAACGATCAACGGGTACAAATACGGCCAGGCTGTCGGGCTCCCCGACATCGACAATCTCACGGATCGCCACTTGCTCGTCAGCACCAACCTTTTGACGCAAGCAGTGCAGTGCCTCTGCGAACAGGGAGGAGTCGCGGGCAAGCCGGGTCCGCAAGGTCCGCCGGGCCTGCCAGGCAAAGACGGCGCGCCCGGTCAAAACGGGCTCGACGGCGGAACCGGACCCAAAGGCGATCAAGGCGATCCCGGCCCTGGCCTGGAAAAAGGACTGGTGCAGATCAACGCCTTGAGCTGGAAGCATGGCGACACCATCAGCTTCGGCAGCCTCGTGAAGATCGCGGCTCCAGGCACCCATCCGACTCCAGGCTTTGTCATCGCCTTCAGCGATGAAGTTCACACACCAAACGCGAATGACGCCGCGCACATATTTCAGATTCTGCTCGACCCGCGATCGGCCACCGACCTGGCCCAGGGATTCCAAAATCCCTGCATCATGATTGGTACCGTCATTCCCGTCAAAGCGACGGTGGCCGGTAACCTGGTCACAGCCGCAACCTCCATCTCTCCTTCTCCGACAACTAGAGCTCTTGCGTTCCCTTTTAAGATCAATACTGAACTCTACGGAAATCTCTCCAACGGAAAACTGGGAAATGTCGATGTTCTGATTCGCCTGCGGGGCGATTTCGTCCTGGATCTGAAAGGACGCGCCGTAAGCGCTGAATTTGTTCGGGCGGATTTTAATGCGACCGGGACCGGAGAGCGCCCCGCGGGCAGCGGCTATTGTCTACAGGGCGGCACTTTCGAGAGTTGGCTCGAAATCAAGGGTGGATGAGGTTCAGCCCTGAAGCGGTGATTGTGGCAGCTTGCGAAGAAGAGTTCGAGGAGGATTTAAATGCCCACGACTACTAAACCACCAATCAAGAAAGTGTTTGTCGGTGGACGAAGCCCCGTGGCTTCCGCCGTTAACGTCTCGGTTGCCCCACCCAGGCAAAGCGTGACCGCTCATCCTCAGGAATGTTGCTGCCCGGCTTGTGCTGGCCTCGAGTGTCTCGATCGCACGCGCTATTTCTCCGGCCAACTACTGACCGAGGCGGATCTGAATAATGAGCAGTCCTATTGGCTGGCCAAGAGCCGTCTCCACAACCGCTACCTTCATGGCTGGGGAGTCGTCTGCGGCATGCAAGTGGTGTTGCTGCACGCCGAGCAAGCAAACGGGGAATTGTGCTCCTCTGCGTTCCACTCCTCCGGCAAATTGTCAGGGCACCACACAGACTTGGTGCATCACGATCGAGTACCAAGAGCAACCGTCACGTCTCGTCACTCCCCTTAAGCAAGCGTCTCCCAAGAGCAGTGCCTGCAGTTGCGGAGGAACAAAAGGCAGTTGCGGTTGTGGCTGTGGTTGTGGCGGCCACGGCAACGGCAATGGTTCCTCTTCATCCTCCAACGGCTGCTCTTGCAACTCGACCGCGACCCAGTCGCCTTCCGTTCCTGCCGGCGCTTGCGAGCCCACGCGCATCAACGAGGGATTCCGGCTCTGTGTCGTCCCTGCTCCCACGACCCAGGAAACTCCCAAAGGCTCTCTTCCCGGTACCGCCGCTTATCAGATTGAACAGTGCATTCAGGGAATCAGGCAGCTGATCCAGCAAGCTCCAGCCGTTGGAAACAACGTCCCTAACGGAATTACCGATCCTAATCTTGGCTACACCGCTGTTTGCAACTACCTGGCGACGGTTAGCAATTACTTTGCGTCCTCTTCCGTCGAGCACTGCCTGATTCTAGACAACTTGAGCCAGATTCTCGTCCCGGCTCCGCCTTCACTAGGCACTCCCAGCTATCTGGATCAACTTGGGCTGATCGTGGCCCAACTCAACGTGCTGGTCACCGATTCTGCGCTGGATTGCATTTGTATGGCGCTCATCCCGCCCTGCCCGCCGGATCCTTGCGACGACCGCGTGTGTCTCGCCTGTGTCACCGTCAGGGACGGAAAAATTATCGATATCTGCCACTTTGGCTGCCGCCATCAGGTCGTTACGTTCCACACGCTTTATTATTGGCTTTCCATCTTCGGCTTTGACCGAATCCTGCTCCTTCTGAAGCGTTACCTGGAGCTTATCTGCTGCGGCGAACGCGGCATCCGTGGCGTCCTGGGCACGAAAGCGTACCAGAGAGAAAGCCTCACTTCCGCCGGTTTTACAAACCCTGGCATGGTCAACCAGCTTCTCTCCATGTTTGTTGCGCAGAAACTCGGCTCCACTTTCGTGAATGCCATGACGCCCAACTCACAGACCGTGGACTTGCGCCCTCTGGTGGGACTGGACACAGAGCTCGCGCTCCGCTCTCTCGAATCCTACAAAATCAACAGTCAGAACATAACGCCGATTGAAGTCGATTCGGATCCCGCCTGGAACGACGATGCCGTTGCCGCCGGCGCGCAATTCACGCCATCGGCGTTTTCCACATCGGACAATCTCACCATGTACACGAAAGGGAAAACGGTTGTCGGCTTTGACGTTACCGATCCCGTCTCCGTTCTCAAGAGCCAGGTCCAGCAATTGCAGCAACAGGTCAACCAGTTGACCGGTGCGGGACGCGGTGTTTCTCCCGAACGTGGTCCCACTCCCAAGAGCGGGCCGAAGAAGAAAAGGATCTGACGCTTAGCGCTTTGTGTTTGTCCTTTCACGGAAGGTGAATTGCGATGACCAACATCACGGATATTGAGCGTCTCAACTACTACGAGGGCGAATTCCTCGGCGCCACTGACTTTCAGGCCGAACAGGAATATCACCGGGACATGCGCCGCCGCCATAACGTCGGCCAGCACACCTGGGGCATTGTCTCCGGCCTCGACCTCGTCTTAATTCCCAATGGGCTTACCGCCGCGAATGGCCCGGCAGTAGATATCTACGTTCAACCCGGTATGGCTATTGACGGGTTTGGTCGCGAAATCGTGGTTTTGAACAAAACGCAACTGACGCAGGACCTGTTTGCCCCTTATGCCAACGTCAGCATCCCGGGTTCCCAGACCATGTATCTGTGGATTTCCTATGCCCAGCTAATGTTGCAGCCTCCCACAGATGCGTGTACGCGGATTAATCAGCCAAATGCTTTCGGCCGGTTTCAGGAGGCATTTGCCCTCACGGCCACCAAGGATGCCACTGGCCCGACGAACGATCTCATTGTCGTCGACGGAAAGTCGCTGCCCGCTCCCGTCGCGCCGGGGAGTCCAGCTCCGCCTCCTCCGTTGCCCGGAGACATCGTCGTTCCAAATGACGATTCCATCCCGTATCAGGAATTTGCGACGGACGACTCGAACGTAAACTGGTACATCCCCATCGGCCAGGTCTCCTGGGATCCCAGCACGGGACTGTTTGAAAATCGCGCCGACTTGGCCGTGAACGGCCGGCAATATGCCGGCAATGTCACCGCCGAAGTCTTGTCCCCTTCCAGTTCTCTGACTATCCAAAATCGCTTTGCCCCTAATCCTTTGCCCAATAGCCCGACCGCGACAAATGGGCAGTTTTATGGTGGCGTTGCCGTGGAAGTTGTTGGCTCGCTGCAGGTGGACCGCCTGCTGGAGGCGAGACTAAACGTTTTGATCGATGGCACGGCCGACCCGGCAAACAATAAACTCAGTCCGCTCACCATCAATGCCAGTTCCGCCGATCAGAGCCTGGTTCAGTTCCGCGATGCTTCGGGCACGCCGAAGTGGAGCATTTGGGAAACACCACCGGCCACGAATCCACCCGGCCTCAATTTCGGAGAAACCGATAACAGCGGCAAGCCAACCACCACCGACCTGTTCCTTCAAAAGGGCGGCAACGTGGGCATCGGCACTTCCAATCCCACGCAAAACCTCAGCATCAATGGCGGGCTCAATATCGATTCGGCCAAGCAGAACAACGGCAGCAGCCTCAATCCCGGTTTGTCTTTCGGATCCAACGCCACACCGACTGAAGGCATTGCCTCAAACCAAGCCGGAGGTGCAAAAACCCCCTCGGGGCTCGATTTTTATACTTCTGGAGCTGCCCGGCTGAGCATTACGTCTGACGGCAAGGCTGGTGTCGGCACTGCGTCGCCTCGCAATCCGCTTGGCATTCGCGGCACATCAACATGGGAAGAGCTGATGAGTTTTGAGGATGCCAGTGGAATCACGAAGTGGCATCTCAACCATAATCCGCAAGGGCCGAATGTTCAACGCGGCTTGAATTTTTCGGAGACGGGAGTCTCTGACTTTCGTCTCTTTCTGCAAACCGGCGGCAATGTGGGAGTCGGAACGGGAACTCCCATGGCCAGTTTAGACGTGGCTAGCGGCCTACTTCACGTCGGGGGAACTACGACTCCCGTCGTGAATAAGCAGCAAGGAGCTTATCTGGGCTGGAATGCTTTGACCGGAGGTACCGGCGAGACCGACTTCATCAACAATCAGGGACTGGGAGCGGGAGGGTTCGCATTTATGAACATTGCTCCGAACTCGCCAAATCCCCCGTCCACTTTGATGGTCATTACGGGCAGCGGCAATGTCGGCATAGGGACGCCTATGCCGACTGCTCAATTGGAAGTTACAGGCACCGTGAAATTCCAGGGCAAGTCTCTTGTCCAAATACACCGTTTATACAAGTCCAGTACCGGAGATCATTTCTATACGCCGTCTGCCTCAGAAGCGGCGAACGCCGTGGCTAACGACGGTTATGTCGAGGAGACTGGGCCAACAACTAGCTTTTTCGCGTTTGTTTAGAATCGCACGGCGACAGCGGGCAGGACACCTGTCAGTGTTTTTCTGAGGAGAGGAGCAGCTCGTCATGAATGAAAGACTCGAGGAACTTCGCGCTGAACTGCAGAAGGGCCGTCAACGCCTGGAATTGCTGGATCGCGAGCGCCAGGAACTCCGCGACACCATGTTGCGCATCAGCGGAGCCATCCAAGTGCTCGAAGAACTTAGAGGGCAAACCGTCCTATCCGTTCCGCAAACCGAGCTCGCCCCGATAAACGCGTGACCGCTGACCTATCCCAAAACGAGGCCCAATTCACCGTGGGCCGCTGGTCCGGGACGTATCATGTCCCAAGGGAAATTTCTGACGTGCGGAGCTTGCAACTACGTCTGGACAGCATTGTTGCCGACCACCTCGGACTGGTTTGCCAATCCTTCCTGGAGCAAGCTCTGCATAGTTCCGATCCTTCCGTTTGGCGTGTGCGGGCTCTCTCTCTGAATTTCTCCCTCGATGCCGGATTTTTTGACGCTCACGGCGTCGCCCGTGAATGGGGACACTCACTGGCTTCCGAAATTCTTTCGATTGTGGAAGGCGAACAGCTCAGTGATTCTATTTTGCGTTTTCCCAATCGCGCCGCGTACCTGGCGCGGTTCCTTTCCGATCTTGCATCCGGTCGCGCTTGGGGGAAGTGGTATTACGAGGAATTTTCCGACTTACAGATTTTGTCCATCCGCCAGGCTATTTGCTCGATTTTTCTGCGCGGAGACCCGCCGCCCGTAGAACTGCTCCTCCAGATTGCCTCGATTGGCCAGCTTGAAAGCTTATTGGGGGCCTTACGCGAAGATGATGCCCGCCTGATCTTCAATCTTTGCTTTGACTCTGCGTCTTCTCTATCTCGCCCTGACAATCTTCAAAAATGGGCCGGCATCGTCTTAGAGCTGTGGAACTCTGCCCCGCTTCGTGCCAGTTCTTACTCCGAGAATCGTTTTGGGGACGCCCTTCGCCTTCTTGCGCGAACGCTCTCCAGGCATCCTGCCGGTGAAGGTGACGTTGAACTCCAAGCCGTCATCCATGGCTTGCTGGAGCTCCGCCAGGTTCTGCTTCAAATCGGTAAGCCGAGCTTGATGGAATCTCTCTTCGAGTGCTTGGGGGCTTTCGACGTGCAATCCGCGGTTGAAATCGCCGCTCGCTGCGGTGCCCACAATCCAGCTGCAGCTCTCTCTTTCTTTGCGGAGTTGATCCAAGGCGATGTTACCTGGGCTCAACAAGCCGCCGCTGTTATTTTGTGTGAGTCGAATAGGAGAAATTTCCTCACTCCCTCGAACATCTCGGAAGGCGAGTCCTTTCTCTCTTCCTTCGGTGGAATCTTTCTCCTGGGCCCTTCGCTAGTAGACTTGCACTTGGAAGAAATAGCTTGTGTCGCTGCCGAATCCTCGGAATCGCCGGAAAAAACTGCTGGCGTTCTTCGCCACCTGTCCGCGGCAAAGTGCTTCGGACGTGAACGATTCGCCGATTGCTGCGATGATCCGGCTCTTAGGCTGTTCACCGGCTTCGACGGCACTTCGTTTCGCCAGGCTCTTGAAGACTTGGACGTTCAGCAACTGAATCTGGCTGGTGCCCACGACCTCTTGTCGCAAATTCTTCTGGACTCCCCTGAATCGTTCGCGCCGAATGTCTCCTACTTTTCTCTTTCTGGCCTCTGGCCGGAATTCGAGCTCGATTCCAAGCTAGACTCTCTCTTTACACTCGTTTCTCGCGCCGCTCTCCGCCACTTCTCCCGCAAACTTTTTGGCTTCGAGTCCAGCAGCCCCGGCTACATTTATGAAAATTTCCTCTCGGGTATTAGCGAAATCCGACGAGCTGGAGACCGCCTCGAAGTCCGGCTGCCTCAAAGCCCACTTTCCATGATTCTCCGTATGTCGGGCCTTCAGGACCAGAGATACGTCCTGCCTTGGCTCAAAGGAATGGAAGTATGGCTTCTTCCTCAACAGGAATAGCGGCTTCCGGCGCGGCCGATACTCGTGCCGCACTGCCTTTCCGTTCTCCGGCGGAGCACTTGTTGGCCGAACTCGACTGCCTCAAACTTCTGCTTCACCGCCAAGTCCTCCGCCTGCGTGCCTCAACACTTTTGCGCGAAGATCAGTTCCGCGGCCTCTACATTTCCGACGAAGAAGTCGACGCCATCCTCATCCAGAATTCCCCAGGTAATTCGCAGCCAGCTTCTGCACAGACCCCGACCCTGCAGAATCTGGCGCTTCAAATCGACTACTCTTCCGCGGAACTCGCCGCGCGCTTGCACGCTTCCCAACTCGCTCGCGTCAACATTCCATTGTTTCGTCTCGCTCACACTTTTGGCCTCTCGCCCTTCGAGCAGTTCGCCCTTCTCATTTGTGTTGCCCCCGAACTCGACAGCCGCTTCGAGACGCTCTATTCCTACGTCCAGAATGATGTCACCCGCAAGAAACCCACGCCCGACCTCATCCTCAGACTCTTCTGCTCTTCACTCGAAGACACTCTCTCCATGCGCGTCCTTCTTTCCTCCAGTGCCAGGTTGCTTCGCATTCCGCTGATTCATTCCAGTTCCGATTCTCCCGATCGCGAATCCAATTTTCTCTCCCGTCCTCTCCGCGCGGAGCAACGCATTGTTGACTATCTTCTCGAACAAGGGGGCATCGATGAACGGCTGAGGACGTTTGCGTCGGTTCGTAATCCGTCGCGCTCTTTTAGCAATCTTCAATTGCCCACGCCGCTCCTCGAAGACCTCCAGAAAGTAGGAACCTCGCACGCTGACCAAGGCGCCGTTGTCTTCCTGCACGGGCCAAAAGGTTGCGGCAAGCGCTCCGTCGCCGAAGCCATTTCCAT
>QHPX01000162.1 GCA_003219195.1 Verrucomicrobiota bacterium | reverse complement strand
TAGGCTCACCAGCGACGTCGCCGTCCCGCTCGAGCGCGACGATTGCTTGGTCCTCTATACCGATGGAGTGACGGAAGCGATCGACACGGAAGGAGACGAATTCGGCGTCGAACGGATGATCCAATCGGTGCGCGCGAGCGCAATGAACGGCGCCCCGGCTATCGTCACACGATTGATCGACGACTTACGAAACTTCGTCGGTTCGCAACCACAAAATGACGACATCACTTTGATCGCAATCCGAAAGACATGAAAAAAGTTCCCGTGACCGACTCCAAAGAGGCGAATAAACCTGACCTCGCGAAGGAAAGATCGACATCGTCACCTGAAAAACCGGTCGCTCTCTCGGAAGTTGACCAGATCGAAGCCGAAGATCCGATGGCCGGTTTGCAGGCCGATCTCGATCGCTTTCGCGACCTCGCGCTGCGCAGCCAGGCCGACTTTGAAAATTACAAAAAGCGGTGTGCGCGCGAAAAAGAAGAAGCGATCAAGTACGCAAACAGCTCGTTGCTTGAGCGGCTCGTTGCCATTGTCGATAATTTCGAGCTCGGCCTTTCGGCGGCGCGCGAGGAGAGCGAAAGCTCGCCGATTTATTCCGGAATGAACCTCGTGCTCAAACAGCTTAACGATTTTTTGGCCGAAAACGGATTGCAGCCGATCGAAGCAGTCGGCCAGAAGTTCGATCCCAACTTGCACGAAGCGATTGCGCATGAACCGAGCGAGGAGTTTCCGGAAGGAACGGTCATTCGCCAAACCCGCCGCGGTTATCGTTTTAAAGACAGACTTCTGCGGCCTTCAAGCGTGGTGGTCTCCAGCGGTCCGGCGAAATAAATCGCCGTTTGTCATTCCGCGCGGAGTCGAGGAATCTCTTACTTTGCACGTTTGAGTTTGGCGCCACTTAAGACTTGAAAGTAGAGAACCTTCGCCTTCGCTAACGCTGCGCTCAGGATGACAAATATGTAAAATGGCTACGAAGAAGCGAGACTATTACGAAGTCCTCGGTGTTCAGCGAAACGTCTCCGAGGAAGAGGTGAAGCGCGCCTATCGCAAGCTCGCGGTCAAATTCCATCCGGATAAAAATCCGGACGACCCGCACGCCGAAGAAAAATTCAAGGAGATCGGCGAAGCCTACGATGTTTTGATGGATCCGGATAAACGCGCGGCTTACGATCGCTTTGGCCACGCCGCTTTTGCCCAGGGAACCGCCGCCCGCGGCGGGTTTCATGATCCCTTCGATATTTTCCGCGAGGTATTTGGCGGTGCTGGCGGCGGAATCTTCGAGACGTTTTTCGGCGGCGTCGGCACGCGCGGCGAGGATCGACAACGCGGTTCCGATCTGCGTTACGACATGCAGATCAAGCTGGAGGAAGCGGCTTTCGGCGTTGAAAAAGAAATTGAGATCCAAAAGCTCGATACCTGCGACAAATGTCAGGGCAGTGGCGCGGAGCCCGGTTCGCGTACTATCAATTGCCCCGCGTGCGGCGGTCGCGGCCAGGTGATCAGCTCACGCGGTTTTTTTCAGGTCTCTCAAACTTGTCCGCGCTGTCGCGGTGCCGGTCAGATCATCGAGAGACCGTGCCGCCAGTGCCAGGGCGAGGGACGCCTGGAAAAAATGAGCCGCATCATGTTGAAGGTCCCGGCCGGAATTGCGGATGGCTCCCGGCTGCGCTCCTCGCGCAACGGCGAAGCCGGGACGCGCGGCGGTCCGCATGGCGATCTTTACGTCGTCATTCACATCAAGGAGCACAAAATTTTCCAGCGCGAGGACGATAATCTTTATTGCGAAGTGCCAATCCCGTTCAGCAGCGCCGCGCTTGGTGGCGAAGTGGACGTGCCCACGTTGGAGGGCAAAGCGCATCTCAAAGTGCCGACCGGAACGCAAAGCGGACAGATATTTAAACTCCGCGGCAAGGGAATCGTTAATGTTAACGGGCGTGAGCGAGGCGACTTGCTCGCTCGCCTGATCGTCGAAGTGCCGACGCGCTTGAACGCCGAACAACGCCAGAAGCTCGAAGAATTTGCCGCGCTCTGCGGCGAGGAGAACACACCCATGCGCAAAAGTTTCTTCGAGCGCGCGAAAGAATTCTTCCAGTAGCCGGTTCTGTCATTCCGAGCGAAGTCGAGGAATTTCTCACAGTTCGTTTAATCGAATGCATCGCTTCTACGTTGCGCCCGAGAACTGGAATCCCAATGCGCTCACTCTAAGCGGATCGGAAGCGCATCATTGTCGCGATGTTTTGCGAATGCTGCGCGGGGATAAGGCCGTTCTCTTCAACGGACGCGGAAGCGAGATCACGGCCGAGATTGTCGATTTTGAGCGCGGAGCAGTTCATTTGCGCAGGCTCCACGAGAGCAACACGCCGCCGCTTCGTTGTCGCATCACGCTTGGCCAGGCGATTCCGAAAGGGAAGAACATGGAACTGATCGTCCAGAAAGCGGTCGAGATCGGCGCATCGGAAATTGCGCCGCTAATTTCCGAACGAACGATTGTCGATGTTGATCCCGCCTCCGCGGGACAAAAACAGGAGAAATGGCAGCAAATCGCGATCGAGGCGGCGAAACAATGCGGGCAAAATTGGCTGCCGCATGTGCATGCGCCGCGAAAACTGAAGAATTTTTTCATCGATTTTCCTGTAGAGGCCGGTGTCCCCACTGGCAAATCACAAAACCTGCCGCTGAAGACAGCGGCCACTACAACTTTCGACCTGCGCCTGATCGGCTCGCTACAACCCGATGCGTTGCATTTGAAGAACATTCTCGCCGAATTTTCGAGTGAACATCGACCTCTTCCCGAAAGGGTGCTCATGCTCATTGGGCCGGAAGGCGATTTCACGCCGGCGGAACTTGCGCTCGCGAAGAGCCACGGTTGCCGCCCGATCACCCTCGGCCCGATTGTTCTTCGCGTCGAAACTGCCGCCCTTTACTGCCTCAGCGTGCTCTGTTACGAACTGCTCTAGCGCTTAGTAAATATAAGGCGCCGAGAGTTGGAATGCGTTCCTGATCAACTCGAACCGTGGCTTTGCACCTTCCGCGATAATTATTTCGACGACGTCGAAGCGAAAAAGAATGTCGGGATTGTCGAGCAGGCGAAGCCAGGCGAGCGCGCCGCGCGAGATGCGTTTTTGTTTTTGTGAGCCGACTGCCTCAACCGGCCGGCCGAAATCTTCGCGGGTGCGCGTTTTCACTTCGACGAAGACAAGCGTGTCGTCGTCGCGGCAGACGATGTCAATCTCACCTCCGCTGTGTCCGCGGAAATTGCGATAAAGAATCTTGTAACCGTTCTTGCGCAGGAAACGGCCGGCCAGCTTTTCACCGAGCGAACCGCGCCGAAGGTGTTCCGACCTGAATGACTCCTTCGAGCGCGAGAAGCGGCTGCGCCACTGGTTCGAAAGATCGGCGATGGATTGGACAAGGCCCAAATTCATGGAGTTTGGTGAGATGCAGCTCGGTGCTGTAGCCTTTGTGCTGGCTGAAACAATACTCGGGGAAACGCGCGCAGAAGTCACGCATCATCATGTCGCGCGTCACTTTTGCGATCACGCTGGCGGCGGCGATCGACAGGCTGTAACAATCGCCGTCGATGATCGCGGTTTGCGGGAATGGAAAGGGAAAAACAGGCAGTCCGTCGATGAGAACGTGATCGGGCGGCGTAAAGAGCGAGGTGATGGCGACGCGCATCGCCTTGTGGGTCGCGCGCAAAATGTTGATTCGATCTATCTCTAGGTGATCGACGACGCCGACCGCCCAAATGATTTCCACATTGCTCGTAATGTCGACATAGACTTTTTCGCGCAATTCCGGTGCAAGCTGTTTCGAATCGTTGAGTTTGCGATGCCGAAATCGCTCCGGCAAAATGACCGCGGCGGCGACAACTGGACCGGCCAGGGCGCCGCGCCCGGCTTCATCGATCCCTGCGATGCGGGCGACACCGATGGCGCGCAATTTCTTTTCGTAACGGAATCCACAGCGCCGATACATTGAGCGAGTTAATGATTGAGCGATTCAGAGATTGAATCAAATCGTTAACTCACTAAATCACTCATTCCCGCACTGCGGTTGCTTCCTTGCCTTTGCGCGTGCGGAGGTAATTGAGCTTGGCGCGTCGCGCCCGGCCTTCTTTTTCTACTTCGATTTTTGCGATGCGCGGTGAATGCAGCGGGAAGACGCGCTCGACGCCTTCACCGTAGGAAATGCGGCGGACTGTGAATGTTTCGTTGAGCCCGCGTCCTTTTCGGCCAATTACGATGCCAGTAAAAATCTGAATGCGCTCCTTGTCGCCCTCCACGACGCGCGTATGAACGTGAATGCTATCGCCCACGGCAAATTGCGTCACATCGGTCTTTTGCTGTTCTTTTTCAATAGCATCGATGATGCGGTTCATAGAGTCCCACCGGCTGGCGGGCGAATATTTTCAAACGGGCGCGCGTGAAATGCAAATTGAAATGCTGTAGCCACTCGTCTATGGCGAGTGAAGATGAAATGTGAGGCGGCCCGCAGCGCCGTGGCTACACCATGTCGATCTTAGGGGCGGCCGCGGCCGGTTGTGCTTCGAAATGCGACCGTTATAATCGGAAGAAGCTGCGCCCGTAGCTCAACTGGATAGAGCGACGGCCTCCGGAGCCGTAGGTTGCGCGTTCGAGCCGCGCCGGGCGCAAAATCAGTCAGCAAATTAATGATTGAGCGAGTGAATTCGTTAAATCACTAATTCACTAAATCGCTAACTGCTTTATACCAGCGCGTCGATCCGGCCGAGTAAATCTTTCTTGCTCGTCATTCCCGTAACTTGATCGCGAAGCTGCCCGTTCTTGAAGAGAAGCAAGGCTGGGATGGCGCGGATGTTGTACTTGGACGAGAGATTCTGGTTCTCGTCCACATTGACCTTTGCGACCTTGATCGTGGCCGCTTTTTCCCGCGCGATCTCGTCCAGGAGCGGTGCGATTAATTTGCACGGCCCACACCATTCCGCCCAAAAGTCGACAATCACGGGCTTGTCGCTTCGCGTCACTTCGCGGTCGAAGGTGGATTCATCGACGGTGATGGTTGCGGAATTTTCCATGCCTTTACAAAAAGTAATTCCAAATTTGAATAATCAAAATCACAGCGGAAACGCCAAGCACGGCCCAGCAGAGTGGCTTTGGAATTGCATCGACAATCTTGACCGGATCGCGCGCCACGGTGAGCGGAGCGCTTTTGGGAACGGTCTCCGGCATCGTGATCAGCGGCTGAGTTTTTTTCATCTCGACCGTCGGTGCCGGTTTGGTCGGATCCGGCCGCGGCGCGATCCGCGCGGTCTCTTTCTTCGGGCTCAGTGAAGGCCCGAAAGGCGGACTCGGCGGAGAGTCCGGCAATTTCGCGACTGCGGGAATGTTCACAGGCGCTGCGGAGCTCGCGACGGGTCGCTCCGGCGCCGGGGCGTGAGGCGAGGGCGGAGGGGGAGCTTTGGGTGGCAACGGAGTTGGCGCGATTGAGACAGGTGGACCCGAGGGAGTCGATGGCAGACGAGCCGGCAGATTGATTCGCACAGTTTCACGCGATTCATTGCTCGCGCCGGGTGGCTTCGCCGCGGGCGGTGGCAAGGTAATGCGGACTGTTTCTTTTTTGGATTCGTTTGAGTCGGCCATGAAAATTTGGCGAGTCGGTCCTAAAAATTGCGCGAAAATACGCCACTTGTCACTCGTTAACTTGATTCTCGCCGCAACGGCTGCTTAAGCCAGGAGATCGTATCCCCGGCTTGCAGTGATTCTGCGCCAGACGAATTGTCCGGCCGGCGCAGGCTCGGACAAGATTACCCGCGTATCGACCTCCGGCGCGTCGGCTTCGCTGCGAGCGACATGCGGGTGATCGACCAGCAATTTCAATTTGCGACCAGCTTTTTCCCGCGCCAGCCGGTGCGCAATCTTTTGCTGGATCGACATCGCGCCACGATACCGTGTGTTTTTGACGTTCGCCGGAATTTGATTTGGCATTCTTGCCGCACGCGACCCTTGCTCCTGAGAATACTTGAAGATACCGAGCCGTTCAAATTGGATACGCTCGATAAACTCGAGCAGCGTCTCAAAATCCGTGTCGCTCTCGCCGGGAAATCCGACGATGAAGGTCGTGCGCAAGGCGACGCCGGGAATGCCGAGGCGCAGTTTGGCGATCAACTCCTCGATATGCTGGCGTGACGTTTCCCGCCTCATGCGTTGCAGCATCGACTCATCAATGTGTTGCAGCGGGATGTCGATGTAACGCGCGACCTTGTCACATTGCGAAACGGTTTCGATCAATTCATCACTCCAGTGCGCCGGATGCGTATAAAGCAACCGCACCCAGAATTCGCCTTCGATCTCCTGGATCCGGCGCAGAAGCGCTGAGAGCGTGGGGCCGCGCGAAGAATCCACCAGTTGCCGCGGTCCCGCCTTTTCCGCCCACGTTTTCCGCGCATTTGCGGTATCACGCAAAAACTGCACGGATGATTGCAACCCTCGGCGATCTTTACATAAGCCGAGTGCGCCGGGGTGAGGCGAAAGCGGGGTGTGTCGTAATCGGGAATGTAACCGGGTCGCGCGGTGACGAAATCAAGATCGACATCTTCATCTCGCCCTTCTTTGCTGAGCAGTTTCTCGACGATTGCACCAAGCTCCTTCACTTGATCCAGCCCGATGAACGCATCTACTTCGGGAAGCGATTCGTGCAACTCGCTTGAGAAGCGCTGGGACATGCAGCCGCTCACGATCAGTTTTTGATTCGGCCGTTTGTTTAGTTCGCGTCGTTGATATGCTTCTAGAATCGCTTCGATCGATTCCTCTTTCGCGGAATCGATAAACGCACACGTGTTTATGACGAGCACGTCGGCATCGTCTGCATGCGAAGTGATTTCCATGCCGCGATGAAGCACGCTGCCGAGCATGATCTCGGCATCGACAAGATTCTTGGCGCAACCCAGGCTGATCATCCCGACTTTCGTGCTCATGGGCGGAGAGGACCGATGAAAGCGCTATTCAACGGTGACGTCGTCGTCTTCTTCTTCCACGAGTTTGCCGTTTTTCTTGATCTGAACGGCCTCTCGGTCAAGCACTCGCACCACGATATGTTGGCCGCGAAATTCCACCGTGCCATCGGCTGGTGAAATCCAGCGTTCGAAAGCCGGTTTCACCTCCTCATTGTCTACCACGACTTTGACATAGGTTTTCTTCAGCGGCCGAATGGCTACTCGATTCGGCCCCCCTGGTTCCGCCGCCGGAGACGAATTAGCCGCAGCAGCTTTTGCAAGATCTTCCGGACGCACTGGCTCAGCTCGGCGCACCTCTGGCTCTTTGGACGCCGGCGGAGAAGCCGCGGCAATCGCCGGTGCGGCGGTGGCAGGCGGAGCTGCAGCGGGAGCGGGAACGATTTTCTTAGTTGCAGTTTCCGCCGATTGACTCGGCGCGGTGACCACGGGTTTGGGAGTTGAAGCAGGCGCGGTCGGCGGCGCTTGAGCAGTAGGCTCGGTGCGACGAGGCGCGATCCGCTGGATGTTAAGAATTAGCTTCATGAAGAAAAACCCAACGATGAGCACGATGATTCCAATGACGAGGGGCGTTGCCGACATGCGATTGGAAGTTGTTCTGCGAACGGTGGGCGTGCGCGCCGGTTTCGGCGCCGGATTGTCCTGGAGGTAAGAGTAGCCGTCGACGGTGACGTGCTCCGAACCTTCGAAGGCTTCAAGATATGGCGTCACATCGACATCCAAAAATTTCCCGTAGATGAGCAGAAAACCTTTCGCGTAGGCCAGGCTGGGAAATTGCGAAAAATCCTCTGCCTCGATCTCAGCCAGTCGTGCCGGTCGGATCTTGGTCATGCGCGCGGCTTCATCGAGCGTAAGTCCGCGCGCCAACCTCGCTTCCTGAAATTTTTTGCCAAGACCTTCGATTGTCATCGTGTGCGCCGGCTAAACGGCGGCGTCAAGATCGACAAGAATCTCGCGCGGCTTCGCACCTTCGCCGGGCCCCAAAATACCGCGTTGTTCCAGAATATCAACGATCCGCGCCGCGCGGGTGTAACCGAGGCGCAGCCGGCGCTGGAGAAGTGAAGTGGAAGCGCGTTTTTCCTGCCTGATAATCTCGAGACATTTTTCAACCAGCTCCTCGTCTTCGTCGGTCACCTCCTCGCTCGTCGAGCTCGCGGCTTGCAATTTCTCGTGCATGGCCGCGTCAAACGCTGGCGGACTTTGCGCGGAAACGAATTCCACGAGGCGATGAATTTCCTCGTCGGTCACGAGCACGCCTTGCGCGCGAATTAATCGCGACGCGCTCGGCGGCAAATAAAGCATGTCGCCCTGGCCGAGCAGACGATCGGCGCCGTTTTCATCGAGAATGACCCGACTGTCGATCTTGCTCGCGACTTGGAACGCAATTCGGCTCGGAATGTTCGCCTTAATCACGCCCGTGATGACATCGGCGCGGGGCGTTTGGGTGGCGACAATGAGATGAATCCCCGCTGCGCGCGCCATTTGTGTAATGCGCGCGATCGCGCTCTCCACATCCGCCGGCGCAGTCTGCATCAAGTCCGCCAGCTCGTCGATAATAACAACGATGTACGGCATCTTGTCCGGAATTTGGATCTCATCTTCGCGCGGAATTGTAGCGACCGCCGTCGCGGCTTTCTCCTTGGCCGCTGAGACGGTGGCCTCTACATCTTTCTTTTTCACCGGTCGCGCGTTGAAACCGATAATGTTGCGCACCCCAACACGCGCGAAAACTTTGTAACGCCGTTCCATTTCGTCGATCAGCCCGCGCAAAACCAGCAGCACTTTTTTCGGATCGGTGATCAATGGATAGCGCAAGTGCGGGAGATTGGCGTAAATCTGCAGCTCAACCACTTTCGGGTCGATCATAATGAATTGCAGTTCTTCCGGCGTGAAGCGGGAAAGCATGCTGGCGATGAGTCCATTGATGCAGACGCTCTTGCCGCTTCCGGTCGTACCGGCGACGAGCAGATGAGGCATTTGGGCCAGATCGGTAACGATCGCCTTGCCGTAAACATCTTTCCCGAGCGCGAGCGGAATTTTTGCGCGCGCTTTTGCCTCTTCCCAATCGGTTGATTCCAGTAGTTCACGTAATGTGACCTTCACTTTGCGTGTGTTCGCGAGCTCGATGCCGACCGTGTCCTTGCCCGGTATTGGCGCCAGAATATTGATGCGCTCGGCGCGGGTGGCGCGGGCCAGATCGCGTTCCAGACTGACAATTTTGTCCACGCGGACGCCTTTGGCTGGATAGACTTCGTAGCGTGTGATCGTTGGCCCTTTGGTGATGTCGCCGGCCGCCACCGCAATTCCAAACTGTGCGAGCGTGTCGATCAAAGTTTGCTGGACCCGCTGCAGCTCGCTGGGATCGGCGCCTCCGCGGCCTTCTGGATCGTGCTCGTCGAGCAGGTCGAGCCCGGGAAGCACATAAGTTTTCGGATCCCAGGTTCGACTCGTTAGGCCGGGAGTACTTGTCGATCTTTGCCCGGCCGCGCGCAGCTCGGCGAGCGAGGGTTTTCTTCGCGTGCCAGCCGTCTCGCTCGGCAACGCGGTCGTATCAACGACTTTCGGTTTTGGACGATTGGCCAGTTCTTCGGGCGAAATAAATGCGGCCGACGGCTCGGGTACGGACGCGCCCTTTTTCTTGAGTTGCTTTTCGATGACGCGGCGCTGCTTCGATAATTCGCGCTGGCTGATCTCGAGTTGGCCTTTGAGATCGGATTTGCGGAGTTGTCGATGCAATCGCCATTCGTGCAGTTTCGCGACGCCGCGGCGCGTGCCCGTGACGGTTTGCCGGACGAGATGAATCGGTCGCAGACCAGTCATGAGAATGAGCGTCGCGAGATAAATTCCGCCGGGCAGAATGAGCGAACCGACTTTGCCCATCGAATTCAGGAGGATTTTTCCCAAATAGTAGCCGAGCCAGCCGCCGGGACCCTGAATGTTAAAGGCCAATCGCCAGCCCTGCAGGTGACGCGTTTGCAATTGCAACAAACATGCGCCCGATGCGATGAACAAAACGATCCAGGGAATGCGCGCTGTCACGCGCAAACTCGAATGAAATAATTTAGCCGCGCCGAACCCGAGCAGAATCGCCGCCAGAAAATACGAGGCCGCGCCCATCATATGATAGCAAACTCCGGCGATGATTGCGCCGAAAGGTCCGATGAAATTTTGCACAGGATGATTTGCCGGCGAGATGTGGCTAAACCACACCCACGACGGCACATCTTTCGGCGTGTAGGAAATCAGCGCGAGGAAGAGCAACGTGCCAACGCCGAGCAAAATGAGGGCGAAGACTTCGTTCCAGGCGCTGTTTTTTACGGTTCGACCCACCGTGAAGGATACTAATGCGGCGCGCGCGCGTTTCAACGCCCTTCCTATTCTTATTCGTATTCCGGCTCGTAATCAAAAAGCGGATGAGTAAGAGCAGGAGTAAGAATAAGCATAGGAGCTTTGCCCTTGCGCGCTGCTCACACTGCCGATTACTCTGCCTGCGCGTTATGCCTTTTTCGTTTCACGGAATCAGCATCGCTCCGGTAATTGTCGGGCTGCTCTTAATTTGCTCGTGTGAAAAACATCGCGTCGGCGAAATGCCGGATGCGCAAACGGAACATGTCGATCTTGCAGCCCAGCCCGCGAAGACGTCGAGCGCTTCACCTGAAGGATCGGCGTCTTCCTCGCCGTCGCCAACACTGACGCCGGCAGAATTTTTCCCCGGAACCAAACCTCGTTAGGCAAACAATCCGTTATGGCCAAATACCAGTACCTCACGTCGCCCCCGAAGATCAGCACGATGCCTCCCGGCGTTCCTTACATCATCGGGAACGAAGCGGCGGAGCGTTTTTCTTATTACGGAATGAACTCCGTCCTGACCATCTTCATGACCAAGTACCTCTTGGACAGGATGGGGCACTTGAGTGTGATGCAGCCGGCGAACGCCGAAGCGTGGTATCACACGTTTGTTTCGACGCTTTATTTTCTGCCGATCTTCGGCGCAATCCTTGCAGATGCCGTCTTCGGAAAATTTCGGGTCGTCTTGTGGTTGTCGATCGTCTACTGCGGCGGACACTTCACCCTGGCGTTGATAGGCTCGCCGGTCGCGCACGCGATTGAGCCGCGTTACTTGCTCGCCATTGGTCTGCTCATGATCGCAATGGGCGCGGGAGGTATTAAGCCGTGCGTTTCGACGAACGTGGGAGATCAGTTCGGAGAAACGAACAGGCATCTGCTGACGCGGGTGTTTAACTGGTTTTATTTTTCGATCAACGCCGGCTCGGCCTTTTCGACGCTATTGATCCCGTGGTTACTCGATCCCTACAAAGCTGCATCGGATGGATTGATCGCCAAACTGCCGCCATCGATTCTCAGTTTTCTCGAGAGTCCGCGACTGCACAGTCCCGATATCGCGTTCGGATTGCCCGGTGTCTTCATGGTGATTGCGACAATTTTCTTTTGGGCGGGTCGCAAAAAGTTCGTGCACATCCCACCGGTCGGTTTACGGACATATGGACGCGAAATCTTTAATAAGGAGACCGGCAAAATTCTCCTCAACATTCTGATTCCGGTCCCCTTCGTTGCGATTTTCTGGGCCTTGTGGCAGCAGAATTTTTCGTCCTGGATCGTTCAAGCCGAGTCCATGGATCGGCACTTGTTCGGCATCGATTGGTTGTCGTCGCAAATTCAGACGGTCAACCCCATTTTCATTCTCATCATGCTGCCGGTCTTTTCCTACTGGCTCTATCCGCTGGTTGAGAAAGTTGTTCGCTTAACCCCGCTGCGAAAAATTGGCGTCGGCTTATTTGTTACCGCGGCATCATTTTTCCTCGTCGCCATGATTCAAACACGCATCGACGCCGGCGCGCGGCCGAGCATCGTCTGGCAAATTTGGGCGTTCGTGATTTTGACTGCGGGCGAAACACTTGTTTCACCGACCCACCTCGAGTTTTCCTACACGCAAGGGCCGGTCAAACTCAAATCGCTTGTCATGTGCACGTATTTGCTCGCCGTCTCGCTTGGGAATCAGTTCACCGCCGCGGTCAATTTCCTCATCCAAAATCCAGACGGCTCCGTAAAGTTGCAGGGAACCAGTTACTTCATGTTCTTCGTTTGGGTGATGCTTGGAACAGCAGTTCTGTTCGCGATCGTCACTCCGTTTTACAAAGGCCGGACCTATTTGCAGGACCAGGCCACAGTTACTGGTAACGCCGAGCCTGCCATCGGGTTCGCGGTCCAGCCAGAAGCGTAGGAAAAAATAAGAATGAAGATAATTAATCTCATACTCGCATTGTCTCTGCCGCTCTCGATCTTCGGCGCGACCGCCAATCCGAGAGACGCCGAATTCGAAAAGGTCGCGAAGGATTACACTGAGAATTATTTGTCATCCCATCCGGAGTTCGCAACGGAGTTGGGCGACCATCGATTCGACGGCGTTTTAACCGATTACTCGCCGGAGACACGCACGCGCGTGCTCGCGAACGCGAAGCAAGTTCGCGAAGTGCTCAAGAAGTTTGACGATTACAAGCAGCTCACCGGCACGAACCAGGTCGACGTCCGCATTCTGCGCGACAACGTCGACAGCGAAATTTTCCGATTGGAAGAATTGCGAGAAGCGGAGTGGAACCCGCTCGTCTACAATCAGAGTCTCGCCAACAGCCTGTATCTTTTAGTCGCCCGCGATTTTGATTCGGCCGAAAAGCGCATTCCCGATCTGCGCCGTCGGCTCGAAGGAATCCCGAACGTA
>QHPX01000138.1:1271-21704 GCA_003219195.1 Verrucomicrobiota bacterium | reverse complement strand
ACTCGCTTTGATGTTCGACGAATTTGGGCGCGTGGAGGAGCGACTGAGACAGACGCTGGAACGCATTCGAATCGGAAAACTGAGCGGCGCGGTCGGCACGCATGCCCATGTCGACCCTGCGATTGAGCGTGCCGTTTGTGAGAAACTTGGGTTGAAGCCAGCGACGATTTCCACACAAATCGTACAGCGCGACCGGCACGCGGAGTTCGTGGCTATTCTCGCGGTGATCGCATCGAGCGTCGATCGCTGGGCCACTGAATTTCGCCATCTCCAGCGGACCGAGGTCCTGGAAGTGGAAGAACTTTTTAGTGAAGGGCAGAAAGGCAGTTCGGCGATGCCGCATAAACGTAACCCGATTACCAGTGAAAGGCTAAGCGGGCTGGCGCGCGTTATTCGCGGCAATGCGGTTGTAGCGCTGGAAAATGTCGCGCTCTGGCATGAGCGCGATATTAGTCACTCGAGCGCGGAAAGGATCATTTTGCCGGACTCATGCACGCTTCTCGATTACATGCTGGTGAAGTTGCGTGAAATTGTCGAAGGCTTGCAGGTTTATCCGGAACGAATGGAAACGAATCTCGCAATGACCAAGGGCCTGTATTTTAGCCAGTCGATCTTGCTCGCGCTCACGCACGCGGGCGCGGAGCGGAAGAGCGCGTATGAAGCGGTGCAACGTGCCGCGAAGAAGACCTGGAAGGGCGACGGGACTTTCGTGGAGAATGCTAAAAAGGAACCGGAAATTGCGGCGCGACTTTCCGCGGGCGAAATCGACCGCCTTTGCTCGCTCGATGTTCACTTTCAACATGTCGATGCAACATTCAAAGCGCTCGGCTTGGATTAAATCGACAATCGATCGCGAGAGCCAGTTACCTGATTGGATTGAGAAGTAATTCGGAAATTCTCGCAGCCCTGCATCACTGAGATCCGGTTTCGGAGAGAAGTTGCTGCTTCGCTTCCAGCCAATCAGAACTTGCGTCACCTGGGAGACCAAATTCCCGTCGCTGTTCCGAAATGAAATAAGCCCGGAGACGAACTTCATCGTCTGATGGCTCGGCCGTTTTCATCTTCGCCTCCTGTTTCGACGTTTTCGTTTTCCGCGCGGTTGCACTTTTCTTGCGCGCAGGCTTGCCGTTCTTTCTGCTTGTCGATCTGCGGCGCGGTGGCGGAACAGCGCTCAGTTGCGAAAGAGCTTCACTTTTCTGTTGCTTTGGCATGCTTTCCGCCGCAGTTACTCGAACCGGCGTTGGAGTCTGCGCCGACGCCGCGGGCTCAACGGTTTTAAGCCGCACCGGGGCTCCGGATGTTCGCTGCACGAGACTAACGAGCGCTTCGGATAGAAACGGCTTTTCGATGGTTGCGACCACATTCTCGAAGCGCGCCGCTGCGGCATTCATTTCCGCCACGTGGGCGGACATCATCAACACCGGTACACGCGCGGTGTGCTCGTTCTCCAATAGTCGCCGGCAAACTTCGTCGCCATTGAAATCCGGCAAGCTATAATCGAGCAGCACGAGGTCGGGATTGACGCGCGCGATTTGTTTTATTCCATCGGTTGCGTTTAGCGCGGTTGTGATTTGCAACTCGGGATCCGCCGTGGCCAGCACATCCTCGACAAAAATCAGCAGCATGTCGGTATCATCAATCACGACGATTTTCTTTCCCATCTTGGCGCGCGGCTTCGTAGCTACGGCCTTTTCCGTAATTGGAATGCCCGGGACTTGGCTCGCTTTGAGTTCGCGCAAAGCCTCTAATAACGTCGCTGACCAATCCGGCTGAATTGTCGGCCGCGCCGGAACAGCTGCTGACCGTTCGTTCATTCTCGCCTCGGACCAGGTCAAGATTTCGCGCAGAGCTTCTGCACCGGTGAGCTTTTCCGTTTCGGCATGTGAAACTTGACCCCCCGTCAGGTAAATCTCACCGGGCTGCTCACCGCTCGCGTGAACATCGACAATCACATTTGCGCCGGCTGCGTAATGCAATAAGACGACGTCAATGGGATTAAGAGTGCGCAAGCTTCCGCGCGGACTCGCGGATTTCGATTCGCGCCACGGTCCAAGCAACGCTTGAACGGCTGCTTCGAACGCCGCCAGTTCAAACGGCTTCTCGATGAACTGCACCGCGCCGAAGGATCCGCGCTCGACTGCGATTGCGGCGGGAATCGCGCCACCGATGACGAGCACGCCCGCATCCGGGTGCGCGTTTCGCATTTTCTCCAAGAAATCGGTTAATCCCGCCCACGGTGGATCGACGTCGATGATAAACAGCTCGGGGCAGATTTTTGCACCGAGGGTTTCCGCTTGAGCGAGAGATCTGGCAATGACGGTCGCGTGCTGCGGTGCAAACTTTTTCAGCGCCGCGCCGACGGCTGCGGCGAGCGCTTCGTACTCTTCTAGGAGAAGGATGCTACGATGGGAAGCAGTCCCGGCGGAAGGTTGATGAAAAGCAGGCACGTCGGCAACGGCTCAAAATTTACGAGAGTAAGACAAGCATCAGGCACGGTCAAAGCAAACGAGGCGCAAGTTGCGTGCCGCCGCGATGAGAACCGCAGCCCGCCGGTCGATTTGTTACTCGTAACGCAGCGCTTCGATCGGGTCAAGAGCCGCTGCCCGAACTGCCGGATACAAACCAAATCCGATGCCGATTCCCGAGCAAACAATCAGACCGGCAAATGCCCACCCGAAAGGAAAGATCAGGTCAACCTGCAGCCAAAGTGCGAGCAAATCCCCCCCGATCACTCCGAGAAGAATTCCGAGGACACCGCCCGCTTCGGAGATAAAGACGGCCTCGGTCAAAAATTGCCGCAGGATGTCGCGACTTCGCGCCCCGATCGACTTTCGCACTCCGATTTCTTTTGTCCGCTCGGTCACGCTGACGAGCATGATGTTCATGATACCGATGCCGGCCGCCACCAGCGCGATGAAACTGATAACAAAGGCGCCGACGCGCACCACGCCCGCAACCGAAATGAACGCGCTTTTGAGCGAATCGTTCGAGTAAATTTCAAAATCGTTTTCCTGATTGGCCGGCAACCCTCGGGCGATGCGCATCGCGCCTATCCCTTTACCCATCGTTGCATTATACGTCTCCGCTGAAAAGGATTGCGTCGCGATGTTGACCGTTCGCTTCGCTTCGCCGAAATCCTCGAAGAACCGCGTGATCGGCATGACGCAAAGGTCATCCTGACTCTGACCGAACGCGGTCCCTTTTTCCGCGAGAACACCGATCACGGTAAACGTGTGACCAGTTACTCTGATAACTTTGCCGATGGGCGTTTCGTGCGGAAACAAACGCTTCTCAATCATCTTTCCGACGACGACCACGTTGCGCGCAAGACCGACATCTTCATCGTTTAAATTCCGTCCGTAACCGAGTGTGTAAGCATTCGCCGTTAGAAAGCTTCGATTGGTTCCGACGATGAGAAGACTCGGTGTGGTCTTCACGCCCTTGTAAACCGCCTGACCTTTCACCTCATAAGCGAAACTCTTGAGACAAATCTCGCGTGCGCTTGCCTCCATCAACTTGTAATAATGCAGCGCCTGCCGGTAGGTGATGTCCCGCCGGTTCTGATATTTTTTCTTTACGTCGCCGCCCACGCTCAGACTGGCTGGATATTTCGCGAATTGAAAAATGTTCGAACCAAGAAAGCTCAACCCATTCTCAATCGAATTTTGCAGCGCGCCGATCGCCGTCATCACTGAAATAACGGAAAAAACGCCGATCGTTATGCCGAGCATCGTGAGCGCAGAGCGAAGTTTGTTCGCGCCTAACGAGCTCCAGGCCATCTTAATGATTTCGCTGAACAACATTGTCGATCTTAGCTAATTCATTCGTAGCGCAGCGCGGTTACCGGATCGAGACGCGAAGCGGTCCAGGCGGGCGCAAACCCGGAAATTAAACCGGTCATGACCGAAACGATCATGCTCATCAAAACCAGACCAACCGAAAAATGAATCGGAAAATCGGGGAAAGCTTTTCCAAGTCCCGAACACATTAAGAACGCAAAGCTGAGTCCGATGAATCCGCCGACCAGACAAAGCGCAGTCGATTCGATCAGGAATTGCAACAAAATCGTCCGCCGTCGCGCCCCGAGCGCCTTGCGTGTTCCGATTTCTTTCGTCCGCTCTTTCACACTCACGAAAGTGATGTTCATGATGCCGATCGCGCCGACGAAAAGCGAAAGGCCGGTGATGAAAAGCCCCGCGAAGGCGATCGTATTTTTTACGGGATCGAGCGTGCTCTTAAACGCTTGCTGCTCATTGATCGTGAAGTCGTCCTTCTTTTCCGGCGGCAACCCGCGCACCCGCCGCATCAAACCCGTCAGTTCATCTTTTGCATCGGCCAATTTCGTTTTGTCTTTTAGTTTCACGCGCACATCTGACTCGCTTTTTGTGCTGAAGTACTTGTTGAACGCAGTCAGCGGCATCGCCACCATCGAATCCCAACTGAACAAGCCGAGAAATGTTCCCTGTCGCGTGTTCACTCCGATGACCTTGAAGAGTTGGCCGTTGATCAAAACCGATTTGTTGATCGGGCTTTCGGAGGGGAAAAGCGCATCGGCCACGTCGTAGCCGATCACGACGACGTTGGCCGCGCCGCGCGATTCGATTTCATTGAAGAAGCGGCCTTCCTTGCAATCGACTGTCGATGTTATGATGAAATCCGATGTCGTGCCGAGCGTGAAAACATTTTCGACTTCGTTGCCGCCGTATTTGATTGAACGCATCAAGCTCGATGTCGGTACTGCGACTACGAGATTGGAGTTCGGCGCTTTCTCAATCATGCGATTGATCGTTTCCGCGTATTCCGTCTTGATCTTTTTGCGATCCCGGTAGTTCCACCAGTCATCGACCCGCTTCCACGGCCACTGTGTGACGTAGAGAACGTCGTCACCGAGCACCGACATGCTTTTGTCGAATCCAGTTTGAATTCCGTTGATCGCCGTGCCCATTAGCGTGACCGCGACGATGCCGATGATGACGCCCAGCGCGGTGAGAATGGAACGCGTTTTGCTCGCGCGCATTTGCGCGGCAGCGATCTTCCAACTTTCACCCAGCTCGTAGATCAGTCGTTTCATGTGTAAGCGAGTGATGGAACTTCGCCGGGCTGCACGAATTCATCGCTTTCGATCAAGCCATCGCGCAAATGCACGGTGCGCCGCGCGTGTCGCGCAATGTCCGATTCATGAGTAACGAGAATGATCGTGTGGCCGTGCTCATAAAGCGTTTCCAAGATCGACATAATTTCTGCGCCGGTTTTTGAATCGAGATTGCCGGTCGGTTCGTCCGCGAGAATTATCGACGGCTGGTTCACGAGGGCGCGCGCAATCGCGACGCGCTGCCGTTGTCCGCCGGACAACTCGTTAGGCTTGTGATGCAATCGGTCGCCCAGGCCGACGTCGCGCAGCGCTTGCGTCGCGCGCTCTTCGCGCGTTTCGGGGTCCAATCCGGCGTAGATGAGCGGCAACTCGACGTTGCGCAAACTATCGGAGCGCGGCAGCAAATTGAACGTTTGAAAAACAAAACCGATTTCGCGATTCCGGATCGCCGCCAGCTCGTCGTCGTTCATTTTCGCGACATGCTTGCCATTGAACTCGTAACGCCCGCTCGTCGGCGTATCGAGACAACCGAGCATGTTCATGAGCGTCGACTTTCCGCTGCCGCTCGGGCCCATGATCGCGAGATACTCATTGCGTCGGATTTGCAGCGACACGCCGCGCAACGCGCGCACGATCTCTTCGCCCATCACGTAATCCTTCGTCAGGTTCTCGATGTCGATGACGATGGAACCGGGCGGCCTGATTGAATCGAGAGTTTGCATCGTTTGCGTTTAGAAAAAACGCTCCGCTTCGCGCTTATTTCAACGCCTCTTTGTCGTACGTGACTTTAGCGCCGTCCTTCAACTTGCGGCTGATCGCGCTGTAGCTGCCCGAAATCACTTCGTCGCCTGGATTCACGCCGTTTTTGATTTCCATGTAGGAATCGTCCGCGATGCCGGTCGTCACTTTCGCGATCTTGGCTTTGCCGCCTTGCTTCACGAAAACAACTTTCGATAATCTTTCGCGCTCTTCTTTTTGCGCCTGTTTTTCCTGTCGATCGTTTGTGAACTCGGCGTTGTTGTCGCCCTTGTCGCGCGCCGCCGCTTTTTGTTTGCGCTTCTCGATTTCTTCCGGACTCAGGTTTGAATCGCCCGTGCGAATCGTGACGCTTTGCATCGGCACCGCCACCGCGTTTTTCACTTCGTTTGTTTCAATGTCCGCTGTGCAACTCAATCCCGGCCGCAGTTTCATGTCGTGATCGTCGATCCTGATTTTGACTTCGAAGTTGGTCACTTCTTCCTGCGTTCCCGCGCCGGTCGTCTTTCCGGTGTTGGCGATTTGTTGCACAGTCCCATGAAAGTTCCAGTCGGCGTATGCGTCGATCATGATCTTCGTTTTATCGTTGATCTTCACATTCACGACGTCATTCTCATTTACGTCCACGACCGCCTGCATGTGGCTCAGATCGGCCACGCGCATCATTTCCGTGCCGGCAAACTGGTTCGTCGCCACGACGCGCTCGCCCAATTTGCTGTTTAGCAACGTGACCGTGCCGTCGATCGGGGAATAAATTGTCGTCTTGGAAAGTTGATCACGCGCCTGACTCGACCCGGCCTGGGCTCGCTCGATTTCATGCAGCGAACTTTCAAAAGTGTTTTTCGCCACGTCGAAGGCGGCCTGCGCAGCGTTGTATTCCTGCACCGAAATCAGCTTTTTGTTAAACAAATCTTCCGCGCGCTCGAAATCCTGCTCCGCTTTCAGCAGCGTCGCTTTCTGTTGCAAATTCGTCGCCTTCGCTGCGCTGATCGCGGCTTCCTGCTGTTCGACGAGCGCCTTGTAGGAATCGGGTTTGATCTTCACCAGCAGGTCGCCCTTTTTCACCGCCATCCCATCTTGGACCGGCAGTTCGATGATCTCGCCCGCCACTTCTGGAGAAATTTTTACTTCCACTTCCGGTTGCACTTTTCCCGTCGCCGATACGGTTTGCAGAATGTTTCGACGCGATGCTTTTTCGGTCGTCACCGGAATCGGCTTCTCCCTCTTGCCGTTGATGATGCCGGCAACGATCAAAAGTAAAAGCATGGCGCCAACGCCGATGAAAATATTGCGCTTGCGGCGCGGACGACGTTTGCGCTGCACAACCGGCGCGCCGGCGGGTGTGGTTACGGCTTGATGCATTACGGCGGAATCAGTTTTCGCGAAAACGCCAGACCTAATTCGTCTTTTGACCTTTGCAAAGGAAATCGCGTTCATTTCGATATCGTTGAGATGCGCTTAGTGAACGCTTTGGATTCAACAAATTACAGCGACTTTGCTCGCGCACCGTTCGCGAATTCGGTTGATTGCCCACTGCGCGTGCTCGGCGATTAGCGGCTCGACGTCGTCCCCGGCGCGACCTAGCGCCGGCAAATCCGATTCATCGCCTACGTTGCCGAGCGCGACGCAAACATTCCGCAAAAATCCGCGCCGCTTGATTCGTTTTATCGGCGAATAACGAAACATTTCTCGAAATTGTTCGTCGTTAAGATCGAGATAATCGCGCAACGCCACGCCGATTGTCGATCTTTGCGCGGCGAATGCGCTCTCGCGCGAAACCTGTGCAAACCGGTTCCACGGACACGCGTCCAGACAGTCATCGCAACCGAAAATGCGATCGCCGATGAGCGGCCGCAATTCGGCCGGAATGGAAGTTTTCAATTCGATCGTGAGATAAGAAATGCAACGCCGCGCATCCAATCGATGGGGCGCCGCAATCGCGCCCGTCGGGCAAGCGGTAATGCAACGCTCGCAAGTTCCGCACCGGTCGCCTTGCGGCGCGTCTGGCGGTAACTCGAGGGTCGTGAAAATTTCCGCGAGGAAGAAATATGTTCCGAGTTTTGGATCGACCAGCATCGTGCTCTTGCCATGCCAGCCGATCCCCGCCGCGGCTGCGTGATCACGTTCCAGAATCGGCCCCGTATCGACGTAACATTTTTGTTCGCCGCCGAATTCGCGCAGATAATTGTCGATCTTATCCAGCTTTGCTGTGATCACATCGTGATAATCATCACCCCACGCGTAGCGCGCGATTCTTCCCGTAGCGGCGGTCTGCGACCGCCGGAAGTTGCCTTGCCAATAATTCAACGCCAGCACAATGATCGATTTCGCCCCCGGTAAAACTCTTTGCGGATCGCTGCGCTTTTCCGCGCCGCGTTTCATGTAATGCATTTCGCCATGCGCGCCGTCTTCGAGCCAGGTGCGAAATTCATTCGCGTGGGGTGGGGGACGGCACGTCGCAACGCGACACGAATCGAAGCCAACTCCACGGGCGAACGCGACAACTTTCGATTTCAGTTCAGCGCTCATTGCTTCGTCGAAAATAAATTACCGATCTTGTTCAAAATCATCTCGGCCGCGTCGTCCCGGTTCAGCGACGAGGTATCGATCCGAATATCGGCGATTTTCGCATAAAGGGGCGTGCGCGTCCGCAACAGTTCTGCAAATGTCGTACGCGGATTTTCGGTTTGCAGCAACGGCCGATTCTTTCTCCGGGACGCCCTCTCGAAAAGCGTGTCTTCATCTGCTTCGAGCAAAACAATCGTCCCGAGCTGGCGCATAAGATCGACATTTTCATTCCGCAGCACGATACCGCCGCCCGTCACGATTATCATCGCTTTCGCGGGGTCCAATTCTCGCAGCATTTGTGTTTCAACTTCGCGGAATTTTTCTTCGCCGAATTTGGAAAAGATCTCCCGGACCGACAGACCAAGCTTAAATGCAGCCATTTCGTCCGTATCAAATCGACTGCGCCCAGTCCGTCGCTCCAAGCAACGCCCGACCGACGATTTACCCGCGCCCATCATTCCAATAAGCACAACCGATCTCGCGGAACTCACGCCGCAATATGTTAGAGAAGATCGATAATGAAAAGCCGAAGCGAGCCGTGGAAATCTGTAGAGGAAACTGTTAGCTTTCCGTCTATTTATATGCCTTCAGCAAAATCTTCGTCGCTCGTCGCCGTTATCATGGGCAGCAAATCCGATTGGGAGACAATGCGCCATTCGGTTGAAACGCTCGATGAACTTGGTGTGCCTAATGAATATCACGTTCTCTCCGCTCATCGCGCGCCGGACGCGACCGCAGATTTTGCGCGCGCGGCAGCTAAACGTGGAGTGCGCGTCATCATCGCTGGCGCGGGCGGCGCGGCGCATTTGGCGGGAGCAATCGCCGGCTATACGTGGCTGCCCGTTCTGGGTGTGCCGATTCCATCGTCAGAGTTGCAGGGACTCGATTCGCTGCTTTCCATCGCCCAGATGCCCGGCGGCGTTCCAGTGGGAACACTCGCCATCGGAACGGCCGGCGCGAAAAACGCAGCGTTGCTCGCGGCGAGCATCATCGCGCTCTCTGACGATAAGATTCAAAAAAATCTGGAAGCGTTTCGCAAGAAGCAAACCGAGTCGGTACTCGCCGCGCGAGTGCCGAAGTGAATACCGAAATTGTTTCCTCTCACGAGTGTGCCAAGGCGGTGACGCTCTTACGCGCGGGCGAAATCGTCGCGCTGCCCACGGAGACTGTTTATGGATTGGCAGCCGACGCGCTAAATCCAGTCGCGGTCGCAAAAATTTTCGAGGCTAAGGAACGACCGAGTTTTGATCCGCTGATTGTTCATCTGCCAGATCGCGATTGGCTCGAGCGCATTGCTAAGATCGACAATCAGTCTCGAGAGGTCATCGAAAAATTAATCGCGCAGTTTTGGCCTGGACCGCTCACGCTCGTTTTGGACCGACAATCAATCGTGCCTGAAATTGTAACTGCCGGTCTGGACACGGTTGCCGTTCGAATCAGTGAGCATCCAATCTTTGCCGAAATTGTTCGCGAGTTTGGTTCGCCACTCGCTGCGCCGAGCGCGAACCGGTTCGGTCGCGTCAGCCCGACGACTGCACAGCATGTCGTGGATGAACTGAGCGGCCGGATTCCGCTGATTGTCGATGCCGGACCGACCAGACATGGAATTGAATCGACCATCATCGCGCCGCGTGGCGACAAGATCGACATCTTGCGCCGCGGCCCGATTACCGAAGAACAATTGCGTGGTAGGGGCTTCCAGCCCATGTCCCATCGGCAAGATGCCGATGCCACAAAAATCTCCGCACCCGGACAATTGCCATCGCATTACGCGCCGAAAACTCCGGTGCAACTCGTTAATGACGCGCAATCGTTTTCACCAAAACCGAATCACCGCTGTGCATTGCTCGCGTGGAATGCGGTCGAAAACGGCGGACGCTTCATCGCAATTCGCCGCTTGAGCGAACGCGGCGATCTCTGTGAAGCAGCCGTAAATTTGTTCCGCTTTTTGCGCGAGCTCGACGCGCTCGATGTGGATCTTATCGTTGCAGAACGAGTTCCTGATCAGGGACTCGGCGCGGCGATTAATGACCGGCTGGAACGGGCGTCAGGTAGGGGCGATTGACCTCAATGGCCCGCGGGCGGTTCGGTGAACCGCCCCGACCTAAATCATCTTGATAGGCGAGACACGCCTGGATGAACCCCTTAAAAAGCGGGTGCGGCTTGTTCGGTTTACTTTGAAATTCCGGATGATACTGACACCCAACGAAATAAGGATGACCGCGCAACTCGATTAGTTCGGCGAGCGCTCCGTCGGGCGATGTTCCTGAAATGGCAAAACCTTTGTCGCTCATCCGGTCACGATATTTTATGTTGAATTCATAACGGTGTCGGTGCCGCTCCATCACTTCACCGCTGCCGTAAATTTTCTCCGCCAGCGTGCCTTTGATGATTTTTGTCGGCCAGGTGCCGAGTCGCATGCTTGCACCTTTGTTACGAATTTCGTGCTGTTCCTCGAGCAAAGAAATCACTGGCTCCTTTGCGTCCTTATCGAACTCCGTGCTGTTTGCGCCTTTGAGCCCGCAAACATTTCTCGCAAACTCGATCGTCGCCACCTGCATGCCGAGACAAAGACCGAGGTAGGGAACTTTGTGCTCGCGCGCAAAACGCGCGGCCTTAATTTTTCCCTCGACCCCGCGCTCGCCAAATCCACCCGGAATCAAAACACCCGCGACGTCTTGCAATTGTCGATCCACGCTGTCCTGAAGCGTTTCTGCATCGACCAGTTTCAACTTGATCCCGCAGTCCTCGCTCGCCGCCGCGTGCGTGAGCGATTCGTAAATACTTTTGTAAGCATCTTGCAGATCGATGTATTTGCCGACAACCGCGATCGTCACCTGTTTCTTGGGACTGATGACGCGCTCAACAAATTTTCGCCAGTCCGTCAGATCCGGTTCGGGAGTTTTGAGATGCAGCAGATCGCAAACCAGTTGGTCGAGGCCCTCCGTATGCAGCATCAACGGATATTCATAAACCGTGTGCTCGACATCGCGCGCCTCGATCACCGCTTTTTCCGAAACACTGCAGAACATCGACAGCTTTTGTCGCACTTCGCGATCGAGCGGTTTTTCCGTCCGGCAAATCAACACCTGCGGCTGCAACCCAATCTCACGCAACTTCGCCACACTTTGCTGAGTCGGTTTTGTTTTTAATTCGGCCGCGGCCTTGATATACGGGACGAGCGTGACGTGCATGTTCACGACGTTCTGCGCACCGACTTCGAGAATAAATTGACGGATCGCTTCGAGAAACGGCAGACCCTCGATGTCGCCGGTCGTTCCGCCGATTTCGGTGATGACAATGTCGTATTTACTTTCGTCGGAGAGTTCGCGAATGCGGTCTTTGATGACGTCGGTGACATGCGGAATCACCTGCACGGTTTTGCCGAGGTAATCGCCGCGCCGCTCTTTTAAAATCACGCTTTCGTAAACCTGACCGCTGGTGAGATTGTTGTGCCGCGAGAGGACGCAGTTGGTGAAACGTTCATAATGACCGAGATCGAGATCGGTCTCGGCGCCATCGTTTAACACGTAAACTTCGCCGTGCTGAAACGGATTCATCGTTCCAGGATCAACATTGAGATATGGATCGAACTTTTGGAAAACAACCCGCAGACCGCGAAGCTCGAGTAGCGTGCCGAGCGAGGCCGCGGCCAGGCCTTTTCCCAGCGAACTGACCACGCCGCCGGTGACGAAAATGTATTTCATCGAGACGGCCTTCGCTTTGCTTTGGAGCCGAACGTCTGTAGCCGTCGCTCTATGGGCGACGCCGACGCTTCGCGCAGCGAGGCGGCTACAATCCCAGCGCGAGCGAGATTTTGCTCCAGCGCTATCGCGTCCTGAGGCGTGTCTACGCCGGGTGAACCATGTTTCGTGACGAGCACATGAACCTTTACACCATTTTCAAGAGCGCGCAATTGCTCGAGCGACTCGGCGCGCTCCAGTGGCGTCGGCTTCCATTTCACAAATTGCAAA
Organism: Verrucomicrobiota bacterium; assembly: GCA_003219195.1. Lineage (GTDB taxonomy): Bacteria > Verrucomicrobiota > Verrucomicrobiia > Chthoniobacterales > UBA10450 > UBA10450. The sequence continues at coordinate 9,314 of QHPX01000138.1, read as the reverse complement.
AGTGTCTGGCGCCGAAAACCGTAGATGCCTTGGTGCCGCAGATATCTTATCGGCGCGGAACGATCGCGAGGGAAGGGGATGGCGTAGCGCGAAAAGTAGAGTGCGTTGCCGCGAAGATCGACAATCACTTTCACTTGATGCGGCAACGATGCTTCCGCTGCATTTTCAAATGGATGCGCTGCCGTGACGATGCCGATCTTGCGATCGGAGCGCAATCTTTCAACCAGCTTGTCGATTAAGGCAGGATCCACCAGCGGTTCGTCGCCTTGAATGTTGATGATGGACGCGAACTGTTTGGTTTTTCTTGCAACTTCGGCAATGCGATCCGTGCCGCTTTGATGATGCGGGGACGTTAACGCAACTTCCGCGCCCCACTCAAAAGCTGCATCCGCGATGCGCATGTCGTCGGTGGCGATGATGACCGAATCCAGTTTTTCCGCACGCCGGCAGTGTTCCCAAACATGACGAAGCAGCGGTATGCCCGCGATCAAATGCAGCGGTTTGCCGGGAAAACGCGATGAGCTCCATCGCGCCGGAATAATGCCGACCGCCTTATTCATTCCTAAGATCGACAATGATGTTTGCCGCAGCCGGCAAATCTTCCGCGACCCAATCGGCGCAGCTACCGTCGGTCATTTTATCGAAACCGCTCCGGACGCGAATCGTCCGCACGCCGGCGTTACGGCCGCATTCGACGTCGATTTCCTTGTCGCCGATAAAAAACGAACGCGCAAGATCGGCATCGTGGTCGCGAGCGGCTTGCAAAATCATTCCCGGGGCAGGCTTGCGGCATTTCGAAGGGACACCAGGAACGTCCGGACAAAAATAGGTCGCCTCGATCAAGCCGTCGCCGAGTTGGCGCAACACTTCCGCTTCGACCGCGCGGTATTGCTCCACTGTGAAAAAACCGCGGCCGATCCCGCTTTGGTTCGTGATGATGATGAGTTTGTAATTTCTCTCCCTGAGCCGACGCAACGCTTCCGGCACGCCCTGAAAAACCTGCACTTGTTTCGGATCGGAACAATAATCGGCATCGTGCATGAGCGTGCCGTCGCGATCTATAAAAACGGCAGGAACCTGTCTTTCTGCGGGCAGGGTCATTTAAGTCGGGGCGATGCGTCAAACGGCAAAATCATTCTGGAAGCTCGCGAAAAGTTCATCGCGCGTCACCGTGGCGGTGCCAAGTTTTCCGATCACCACGGCGCTGCCGTAATTGGCGATTTCGGCTGCTTCGGCCGCGGTAGCGTCGCAGGCGAGCGCGAGGGTGAAAAGCGCGATGGCAGTGTCGCCTGCGCCGGAAACGTCAAAGACCTGGCGCGCTTTTGTCGGAATATGGTGCGGCGGTTCGTCCCTTTGAAAAAGCATCATGCCTTGTTCGCCGAGAGTGATGAGAATATATTTTGTCTCCCACTTCTCGAGCAAGATTGTGCCGGCGCGGACAAGATCGACATCTTTCTCTGGAGATTCGTCCAAATCACGCCACGGAATGCCGGCCGCGAGAAGGGCCTCGGTGCGGTTCGGTTTCACAACGGTCATGCCGCGCCAGTCGATCAAATTTCGTGAGTTGGGGTCCGCCGCGACAAGTTTCGCGGGCGCGCGCGTGTGGTGCGCGATTTGCGAGACTAATTCACCGGTGAGAAAACCTTTGCCGTAGTCTTCGAAGATGATGGCGTCTATCTCGGAAAGGTTCTTTTGAACGGCGCCCACGACTTTTGCAATTTGCCTGGACGAAGGACCGACGATCCGCTCGCGATCGACGCGGACGACTTGTTGATGCTGCGCGATGATGCGCGTTTTAACGATGGTGCGGAAGTTTTTGTCCTCGACCGAGTTGACGATATCGATCTTTTGTTCGGCGAGAAGCTCTCGAAGCTGTTCGCCGCTGTGATCTTTCCCAGTCATTCCAATGACTGAGACGCGATCGACAAATTCGCGAAGATTGCGAGCGACATTGGCGGCGCCACCTGGATAAAACGATTCGCCGGTTACTTCGACAACCGGCACTGGCGCCTCGGGCGAGATGCGGCCGACTTTCCCCCAAACGAATTCGTCGAGCATCACATCGCCGATCACCAGAATGCGTTTGGCAGGCGCGCGGTCAAAAATCTGCTCGAGGCGGGTGAAATTCATGAGAAAAATGACGGACGATGCCGCCGGGATGAAAAATTGATACGATTCAGAGGAGTCAAAATGTGGTGCGTGGCGATTTGTGTGGAGCGGATGTTCTGCTTAGAATCTCCCCATTAATCCTGAATACGAAGACGAAATCAACAGTCGAAGCGCTCAATGATTCCTTTCGCTAGATACCTGAAGCTGAGTGTGCTCGTTGCGAGCAGCCTGACCCTTTGCGCCCACGGCGCCCAAGCCCCGCAGCATATCGACGTAAAACAATTGTCGAAAAAAGTGGAAGACGTGGTGGTGCCGCTCCCGAACGAAGTTTTCGGCGCACTGAACAAGCTCGGCTCGGTCAATTGGAAAGAGTACGTGCGCAGCGACAAAGGAACCAATTTTACGGAACGGCCGCGCATTGCGTTGTTGCTCGGTACGGTGATTGCCGACGGCTTCATCGCGGTGCAGGCGGAAGATGCTCCGGCGGTGAAGGAGATTGGTCAGCGCGTCCAGACGCTGGCCAGAGGAATCGGCGTCGAGCGCTCGATCACGCAACACGCCAAAGCGATCACCGAGGCAGCGGACAAGCGTAAATGGGAGAACGTGCGGCAGGAACTCGATCGCACCCAGAACAGCGTGCAGCAGGCGATGAACGAAGTGCACGATGAAAAATTGTCGCAACTGGTTAGCCTGGGTGGATGGCTGCGAGGCACGGAGGTTTTGACCGCGGTGGTGACAAAACATTTTTCCACCGAAGGCGCTGAGCTGCTGCACCAGCCGGACCTGCTCGTTTACTTTCAAACGCGATTGCAGGCGATGCCCGAGTTTGATCTGGCGATCATCCGCGAAATTCGAGGCGCCCTTGTTGAAGTAAAGCCTTTTATCGACGTGGGGCGCGCGCACATCTCGCCCGAATCGGTAAAAAAAATCAATGATATTACGACGCGCCTCGACTACGGCATCGTGACTAGGGAGTAGGGAACTTAATGCGTGCGTTTGTGAAAGTTCTCTTTCGTGGAAGTTCGTCCCTCGCGATGCTGCTCGCGCTGCGACTGACAGTTTTCGCATCAGTCGACGATGCGCAATCATTCGCACTCCAGGCCGCGGAACCGTACATCAAAGAGGGGTTCCAGGTGCGCGAAGATTACTGGGGCGGCGATCTCGGCTCGGGCGAAAAAAAGGCGGTGCGGCAACAATTATTTAAGGGCAACGAATATTGGTTTTGGATGGGTACCGAAGTCGAGCGCGCGCGGATTTCCGTTCATATTTACGATGCCGAGGGAAAACTCGCGGAGCAGCCGGACGGATGGGAGAAGGGTCACTTCGCCGCGGCGCACATCATTCCCAAAAGCACCGGCAGCTATTTTATCATCGTAAACATCGAGGAGTCACCGGAAGAGCGCACGCACTGGGCGCTGGTTTATGGGTTCCGCTAAGTGACCTAGATGTCGATCTCGCAAGACAGGGAAGGCCGCTTTCCAAAACGCCGTTCCTCGGTTCTATGACTGAGACGCGCACGTTACAATTTGAGAGCGCGCGCGCCTTGCAATCGCTCTACGCAAATGACCTCAAGCTTTTGAAAAATCTCGAAGATTCGCTCGGCGTAAAAGTGACCACGCGCGAAGGCTGGGTGAAGCTGGAGGGCGAACCGGACAAGATCGACAAGGCGCAGCACGTTTTCGACCAGCTCGAACAAGTCCGGCAAAAAGGTGTGCCGATTCAGAAACACGAATTCAATTACGCGTTGAACTCGGTGAGCGAAGCGCGCGAAGATAATCTCGGTGAAGTTGTCTCGACCAAGATCATAACTTCGCCGCGCAAACCGCCAATTGTGGCGCGCACCACCGGGCAGCGCAGTTATGTCGATGCCATCCAGAAGCACGACGTCGTCTTTGGAATCGGGCCGGCCGGCACGGGCAAGACTTATCTTGCCGTGGCCATGGCGGTGGCCGCATTAAAAAAAGAACAAGTTGCGCGGATCGTTTTGACGAGACCGGCGGTGGAGGCGGGCGAAGCACTGGGATTTTTGCCCGGGGACTTGCGGGAAAAAATTACGCCGTATCTTCGCCCGCTTTATGACGCGTTGCACGATATGCTCGACCCTGAAGAGATTGAGCGCTCGGTCGCGCGGCAAACTATCGAAGTCGCTCCGCTCGCGTATATGCGCGGCCGGACGTTGAGCAACGCATTTGTGATTCTCGATGAAGCGCAGAACACGACGACGGAGCAAATGTTCATGCTTTTGACTCGCATAGGCACAAATTCCAAATGCGTTGTCACGGGCGACGTAACGCAAATCGATCTGCCGGTGAACAAACGGTCCGGAGTTCTCGAGGCGTTGCAGGCGCTGAAGAATATTCCCGGGATCGCGACTGTTTATTTCACCGAGCGCGATGTCGTTCGCCACGAACTCGTGCGTACCATCATCAATGCTTACCAGCAGCATCGGGCACCGCTGACCTCGGAGTCTAAATAAAATCGTGCCATGTTCGATTTCTTGCGACACAACCGGTTGGTAAGACGTGGTCTCGCCTCGCGCAAGATGCGACGCCGCCGCGCGCGTAACGAACTGCTGCGCGGTCTTGAGTGCGCTTCCTCTGTTAAAGTATTGATCTTTGCTGGCTTCACCGCCGGACTGGCGTTCCTCATCTTTAGTGGGCAACAGCCGGAACCGACGAAGAATTTCGTTATCGCGCTGCTGTTTCTGGCCATTGCGATGACGCAACTCTGGATCAATCAGCCCAGCACTTTTTCGCAAAACTCGCGGGTCCTGCTCGTTTTCGGAACGATCTTGGTGCAACTGGCGGTGACTAAGCTCTTGCTCGTGCTTTGCAATGACAGCACGTTTCGATTTTTGAAGCCGGAGATGGGCGGGCTCATCGCGCCCTACGCGTTCGCGCCGCTGGTGTTAAGCGTTTTGCTCGGCCGTAACCATGGCCTTTATGCCGGCGTTTCCGTCAGCCTTTGGAGCAGCGTGTTGTTTGGAAAGATCGATGCGCCGCTGCTCGTGACCAGTCTGATTAGCGGATTTACCGCCGTGTATCTCACGCTCCAGGTCCGACGGCGTAGCAAGTTGATCCGTGCCGGCCTCGGGGTCGGACTCGCCATCTGGTTATTGTCGCTCACGTTCGGCCTGATCGGGCCGATCAGTTTGTTTTCACCGATGGCCAATGATTGGGGAGTGATCGGCCTCCAGAGCGCGCTCGCAGTCGGAAATGGAATCGTGACGGCAACCGTGGTTGGCGGCGTGCTGCCAATCCTCGAGCATCTCTTTCAAATCACGACCGATATCTCCTGGCTCGAGGCCTCCGATCTTAACCATCCATTGCTGCGCCGTATGACGATCGAGGCGCCGGGCACTTACCACCACAGCCTGGTCGTGGCGAATCTTGCCGAGGCCGCCGCGGAAGCCATCGGCGCGAACGCGACGCTTTGCCGGGTCTGCTCCTATTTTCATGACGTCGGAAAATTGGTGAAGCCGGAATACTTCACCGAAAACATGAACTTCGAGCGCAACCCACACGATGATCTGGCGCCGACGATGAGCGCGTTGATCATCATCGCGCATGTGAAGGAGGGCGTCGATCTTGCGCTCAAGCACAAACTCAATCAGCGCATCATCGACATCATCCAGGAACATCACGGCACCTCGCTTGTTTACTACTTCTACCAACGCGCGCTTCAGCAGCAGGAGGACGCGCGCGCGGGCGGAAAAATCACGAACATCCGCGAAGAGGACATTCCGGAAGTGCGCGAGGAAAGTTTTCGCTATAGTGGGCCGAAGCCGCAAACCAAGGAAAGCGCCATCGTCAGTCTCGCCGACATGGTTGAAAGCGCATCCCGCAGTCTCGAAAAACCAACGCCGCAAAAAATCGAACAGCTTGTCACCGAGCTCATCGAAGAGCGAATCGCGGATCGGCAGTTGGATGAGTGCGATCTCACCCTTGGCGATCTAACAATTATCGCCGACCGGTTTCGATTTACGCTCATGACCATGCTCCATAGCCGGATCGCGTATCCGAGGCAGGAAACAAAATTCGCTGTGACCCGCGATGAAACTTTGCCCGACGTAATGGCGGCAACAAAAAAACCGGCATCCGCGCCACCGGTCTCGGCCGCCTAGCGCCAGCCGCGCTACGCGACATGACCAAGAATCCGGCGCTGCAATACCTGCGCGATTGGCGCGCGGAAACAGCGATTATTTCTCGGATCCGGGCTAGAGCCGCATTCTTTCAATTTTACTGGAACGAGCCCGCTGGTAGAGACGCCGCGCGGAGCCCGTCCTGTGCGAAGTCGAAGGGATGTCGACTTGACGCAGTGCGCCGCTCCTTTCGTCGCGCTTTACTTAGACAGCAAAAGTCGCAATGATCGGAGCTCGTCCTCTGGGCGACTAAGGGTATTTTCATTTATGAGCAAACGCCTGGGTCGGCGCGATCTTGCTATGCTCTGTCTGGTAGCAACGATGCTATTCTTCTGCGGTTGTGCATCTACACAACTGGCGACCGAAGGCAGCCCAATGCCCGAAAAACAAGTCGCTGCTAATATCCAACCGGTCACGCCTTCGAGTGCTTATGATACGCCGCCCAGATTTTTGAAAGGCTACGCTCCTTTTTTTCCCACGCGAGAGGCTAAAACGCGCCACTGGGGTTATGTGGTCGCTGAGTTCAACGTAACAGCCGACGGCACGACCAGCGATGTTCGCGCTGTATTAGCGACCGCTTATTCATTTGCAGAAAACGCAATGCTTGCCGTGCAAACATGGCAGTTCGCGCCGGCTCGGAAACATGGCGAGCCAATCGTAGTCCGGATGCGGCTCCCGTTCACCTTCCGAACTTGAGCCACTCGCCACTTATCACTGTTTCCTTAGTTGGCTGCACATCCAATGGTTGGATGTTTTGCTCTTTCGCTCTTCACTTTGGCGACCTTTGAAGGATGGCTTCGCGAACGACCTTCATGCCAAGCACCTCGCGAAAGTCGGATCTCCTTGTCCGACGCCTCGTCAGCGCGAGCATTTGACCCGATAATGACGGCATGAATCGCCCCCAACCGATTGCAAAAGTCGGTCGGGGACATGATATCTGGTCGCCGCAAACCCGCCAAGGAAAGCACTGAGAAAGGCGATCTGCCTTCCGATTTCAGACATAAATTCGGCTTTCACCGGTTGCATAGCCGTCTAACGAGACACAAGATCAGCCACCGTCTGCAGCGGCTTGCACATTATATCACCGGGCCGCTGCTGCCAAATGCACGGGCCAAGTATTGTCCAGCCTAGGCGGGAAAACCACGCCTGTTTGTCGAGCGTGAACAAATACAGGGTGTGTATTGCTCGAGACCGAGCCCCGTTCTCGACGGCGGCGCATAGTGCGGCACCAATACCCTGACGACGAAAATGTGAACCTACAAATACTCCGCCGAGCCAAGGAGTCAGATCTTCGCGCCCCTCAAGATCGTGCACGCGAAGGGCGGCGGTTCCGAGAAGTTGTCCATTCGCATGCGCAACCCATGCAATAGGCAACTTATCTCGATTCATGTGCGTCTTCAGTTTTTTGATTCGAGCCTCAGGGGTTTCTTCACCAAGAATAGAGTCCCACTGTTCGAACAGCCACTGCGCCAATTGCGGGATGTATTCGGGGTGCTCAATCAGGTAGCTAATCTGAACTCCGCGCATACCAATTCAGTGTTCGGTCTAACGAGACAGAGCTCAGCTACCGTTGGCGAGAGCGAGCTTTCGCAACATCGACAATGTGTTTCATAAATTCAAACTGATCATCGCGACGGCCAGCGGTTGGCTGGAGCGCCTAGTTAGACCTGTTACGCTCAATAGCCATTTGAGACATTCGGCTGCCAGATCGGCTTGTCTGCTGCATCGCGCAACTGCAGAGAAGACTCTTCTCCTCACGCGCTGTCGATAACACCCAGATTCAACAGCGCCCT
>QHPX01000138.1:0-1189 GCA_003219195.1 Verrucomicrobiota bacterium | reverse complement strand
CAAGGCCGAACATGAAAATGCCGAATGGCGGAGCGTGGAAGACCCGACGGACACCTTCGGCTCGGCATGCCCGGAATAAGCAGAGAGCAGCATACGCAGACAGCACGAGACACAGAACGCCTAGAATGATCATGCCCGAGCTAACGGCCCAGTAAAGCGCTGGCCGATGCGTCGGCGACAGAATCTCCTGCGGACCTTGCTGCGGGATGTACGTGACAAAGCCGCGGACGCGCGCCTCGTATCCGAGCTGCGTCATGACAACGCCAAAGATGGCAAAGAACGGTGCCCACACTGGCTTTCCAAGAAGTCTTTGCATCTAACGAGACAAGCTCAGCCACCGCTGGCGGAGGCGAGCGTGGCAAACATCGAGAACTGTTTCATAAAATCAAATGTGGACCTCACAGCGGCCAGCGGTTGGCTCCAGCGTTTGGTTAGACCTCTCGCTCATTATCAGTCAAGTGAGTACGGCGGCTTCTTCGGGCGCTCCGCTGCTTCTGTCGGTAGCTCGCTTACGTCAGAGAGTCCCGAGTCGATGATCGCATCAGTGGGAAATCGCAAAGTGGCGGAACGCCACTCCCAAAAACATTTCAAACGTTTCTGCCGCAGCACGGTGAGCCAGTCCTTCCAAAAGCGTCTATACGCAAGTACGGCTGCCGCGACCCAGCTGCCCAGTAAAAGTGCGCCCCTCAAGACGCGTTCGATTAGGGCATCTCCATTTATGTCCAGCAACTCCATGAGCAAGAATGGTAGTCCTAATGCTACGGCGAGTACGGCGACGCCGCGCGCAGTCTGAACTAGAGCTTCGAGCCGCATCAACAAGTTCATGTCGCGCCTGATTTCCTGCGGCGACCTCTCCGAATCGCGTTTGCGGCCTTCAGCGACTTCGGTGACTTCCTCGGCGTATTCATGTGCTTCTTCGTCTGTGAAGTACCACCGCAGTCGATCATACCAACGGGCCCAAAGTTTGGCGCTATCTTCGGGTTTTCTCGGAGCGGACATCGCAGGGGGTCTAACGAGAACAAGATCAGCTGCGCCGGGCGAGGGCGTGCGCCGCTGCGGATCGAAGGGTTTTAATCATGTAAAAGCTGGGTAGTACGATGGCCCGGCGTCGGCTGCATCGCTTGGTTAGGCCGCACGGTATTACAACATCATCTGGCTTTGAGCCCATCTCGAAATGCAATCGCTTCCT
>QHPX01000183.1 GCA_003219195.1 Verrucomicrobiota bacterium | reverse complement strand
AGTTCCAATTTAAGCAGGAATAAACGTATTTGTCTACTATTATAGTAGACATAATAGGAATAGTATGAAATGTCCCAGGACTAGAGAGAGCCTTCCAGCGTGGCGGCTAAGATTTCTGGGGTGGTTGCACTACTGCGCATTGGGACGTCGCGTCCGCTTTGTCTAGCAGCTTGCCGAGGAAGACTATTCTCTCGGCACCCACACGAAGCAGACGCTGGGGACCTCCCTGATCAGTTATCACGGCGTCCGCAAGTTCGCTACGGTGAGGAATGTTGTTCAACGATGGCAGGTGAACTGCCTCCTTGCACTTGGAATGTTCCTGTTGGTGGTGTGGAAGCCAGGCAGAGCCCGAATCCGCAAGCCGTTGAGCCTTCTTAGTTCGGTAGATTGAAAACTGCGCGTTTTCCGCTTCGCGAAAACTAGTCTTTGAGAGGAACGACTGCGCTGCCGTCACGGCAGAAGGTCGCTACTTTTTGCAGTTCGCCATTCGCGCCGGGAACGGTCATGACCGGCCCGTAGCAGTAAACGGCGTGTCCACTAGCGGCGAAGTACCAGCGTCCGCCTTTGGAGCGCTTGGACAGTTGGCTGGTGGGTTGGCGCAAGGGCTTCTGTGGGGTTAGGGTCCCCACATTCAGACTGAACAACAAGGCTAGGGTCAGTACCTTCATTGTTTCTTGCTCGCTTGCGCCTACTGTTCGAACTGCAGAACCACCTGCTGCTATCGCTGCTACCGTGCTTCTTTTTACTAAATCGCGCTTCTACTAAATCGTGATCAGAGACCGGCGATGGTCAGCCAGATCAGCCGCCGGCTTCGAGGGCATCTGGAAATCTGCCTTCGGTTTCAGCTGATTCTGCGCACGTTGTTGCGATCCTGCCTGGGAAGACGGGGCCTGTTTCATTGGAGCCTGGGTCGACGGGTTCTGGGATGACGGGTTTTGCGCTAATGCCTGGGCGTGGTTGTGTTCTTCGACAGCCTTCATCTTTGTGGCAGACAGTTCGGTGCTGTCGCGGAAGAGCTCGCGGATCAGGGCGCGTTGCGATTCGATGGTCTGTCCCTGCTCGACGATCAGCATCGTCATCAGACCATAAGAGATCATGAATAACACGGTCAGCAATGGCAGCCAGCCATGTTTCTTGCGGGGAGTTTCAGCAACTTCGGAGACTTCTTTGTATTCGATCGTTCCGAACAGCGTCGTCAAGGTGCACCCCGGTTAATTGCCTCAAGCACGCAGGCACTCTGGGAATTGCACCCAGGACGCCAATTCGCGGAAACTGCTTAAGCTGCTGATATGGAATGACTTGATGGATACAATGCAGAACACCAACAATTCCCCAAGTGCAACTCGCTGCACATTATGAGCAAGCTCGATTGGCTTGAAAAGGCGAAGATCGGGACGGCAGATTTACGGATCCGTGAGGCGTGCAAACGGCAGGTGAGAACGATCGTTCATCCCCAAGTTACGGGCGTTACTTTTCGATCGATGAGGCGGTTCGATAAGATTCCTATTACGTAGACGCTGTGAACAATAATTACCTTATATCAGGACCCCAACCTATGAAGAGTTTGTTCGCTATTGTTATTGCTCTTGCCCTCTCTTACTCTCTGGCGCCGGTTGTCCGGGCGCAAAATCAACAGCCTTCCCTCGAAAGCAGACGACGGGTCGTCCGCAAAGTGGCTCCGAGAAAGTCGAACCAGTCGGTGGGAGTCCGATTCTGATGCAGGCTGCCCAAACTGCCATTACCCAGTGGAAATACGCTCCCGGTGTGGAGTCGCAGGAAAGCGTAGAACTGCACTTCACGCCCTAATGATTTGCGGCCTCCGGGAGCCACGCTGGTTCCGGACGCCGCTATTTTCCTAACACCAGCTTGGCGATGGTCGCCAGTTGCATGTTCGACATGCCTTCGTAGATCTTGCCGATCTTTGCGTCCCGCCAGTATTTCTCGACGGGATAGTCCTTCGTGAATCCGTATCCGCCGTAGATCTCAATCGCGAGCGAGGTAACGCGCTCGGCGACTTGCGACGCGAAGAGCTTGGTCATGGCAGCTTCTTTCACGAAGTTCACGCCGGCGTCTTTCATCCGGGCGCAGTTGTAAACCATCAGCCGCGCGGCCTCGAGTTCGGTGGCCATTTGCGCGATTTGGAACTGGATTCCCTGGAAGTCGGAAATGGGCTTGCCGAACTGCTTGCGCTCGACCGCGTACTTGCAGGCGAATTCCCAAGCCCCGCGGGCCAGGCCGATCATCTGGGCGCCAATACCGATCCGGCCTTCATTCAGCGTCTCGATCGCAATCTTATAGCCCTTGCCGGGCTCGCCCAGAACGTTTTCCCTGGGCACGCGGCAATCTTCCAGAATCAGCTCGCAAGTAGACGACGCCCGAATACCCAGCTTGTCTTCCTTCTTGCCGACCGTGAATCCCGGAAAGTCCTTTTCAATCAGGAATGCGGTAATCCCTTTGTAGCCTGCCGCTGGATCGAGCGTGGCAAAGAGCACGAACAGTCCGGCTTCTTTGGCGTTGGTGATCCAGAGCTTGCGGCCGTTCAAAACGTAGTCTGAGCCCTTCAGGGTAGCGCGCGTCTGCAAGGCAAATGCATCGGAGCCGGAACCTGCTTCGCTGAGGGCGTAGGCTCCGACGATCTCCGAGGCCATTTTCGGGAGATAGCGTTTCTTCTGCTCCTCAGTGCCCCACCGCAGAAAGGCATTGTTGACCAGGGTATTCTGCACGTCGACGATCACGCCGGAGGAAGCGTCTACCCGCGAGAGTTCTTCGACCGCCAGTATGGCCTCGAAGAACTTGGCGCCTCCACCTCCGTATTGCTCCGGGATCTCAATGCCCATCAGACCGAGCTGGAAGAAATCGTGTATGAGGTCTTTGTCGAAGACGCCCTTCTCATCCATTTCTTTGACCAGCGGACGAACCTTCTCGTCGGCAAACTGCCGGATGTTGTCGCGGAACAGAATTTCGTCTTCCGTGAGCGTGGTCAGCGGGGCGGGTGATGCGGCTTGCAGCGTTTCGGGCATGGGAGACACCTTCGTGAGCGAGTTTTCAGCAAACTTTTATGGTAGCACTCCGTTACGCGCGCTTGTAGACCAGACGCAGCCCATCGGCTTGAAGGATGCGCTTGATCTGGCTGCGCGCATGCACCGACCACGGGCCTGAGGTATCGAGCCTCACGTAGGCCTGCCAGTGCTTCAGCGCTTTGCGAGGCTCGCGCAGTTTTTCGAAGGCGAGCGCGAGATTGTAGTGCGCATCAGCGTACGTGGGAGCTAACTGCAGCGCGGTCTTGTAGGTCTGAACAGCTTCCTGGACGCGTCCCGTCTCGTCGAGCACGTTGCCCAAGTCGAAATAAGCCAAGGCATAGCGGGGATCGGCTTCGATTGCCTGACGGTAGTGGCGTTCGGCGAGGGCAAAATCCTGGCGATTGTAGTAGAGCGTTCCCAGGTTGATGTGGGCCGCCGCGTGGTTGGGAGCAAGTTCGAGCACTCGGTGATAGGCGGCGATCGCATCACCATGAGTATTAGGATCTTCCTCAAGTGCGATGCCGCGCGCGAACCAGGAACTGACCTCGTTCTCGTTGGCGACCGGCTCCGGCCCGGGCCGACCGACCGGTGCGCTGGTCACAACTTTCTCGCGCTCGGAAAAATCCATCAGGAACTGTCCCGCGATGGGCTCCAGCAACTTGCCGCCATGACGGAAGGCGACCCGACGCTTCGCCGTGGACGAAGCGGTTGCTTCCAACAGCGGATTCTCCAGCCCCGCCGCCTGCTTCCGCATCGCGTCGAGGGACTGACGAATCACGTTGGGCCGCACACTCATCGCACACAGATCGCGAACCTTTTTTATTTCCAGCAGGTCGGAGAATGAGTAGGCCTCGGCGGAAGTGACCAAGCCGTTCCGCTCCCAGTTCGCCAACTGGCGCGGCGTGATATGCAGAATCCTGAGTAGATCAGCTCGACTGTACACGGCCACAGAACACAATGCCCCTGA
>QHPX01000161.1 GCA_003219195.1 Verrucomicrobiota bacterium | reverse complement strand
CGGATCATCCCGCAGTATGGGCCTGGTCCCGATTGAACACCGGGGCTGTTGATCCCGGAAGGATTTGGGTATTAAAGAAGCGATTCAAATCAACCATCTATCGAATCGATCACCTTGGTCCTGGCCCTTCCTCCATTGTCGCTAAGTATTGCCGCCGGGAAGTAGCAGAGCACGAGCGCTTTATTTATGAGGATATCCTACCGAACCTCCCGGTCAGTTCTTCGTGCTACTACGGACTTGTCAAGGGCGAAGGCGACTATGATTGGCTTTTTCTCGAATGTGTAGAAGTGAACGATTTTGCCGTGAGCGCCAGGATCACTGCGCCTTGGGTAACCTCTGGTTGCATGGTTTCCCATGATCGACTGGGCGGGTTGCACCACCGTTATGAGCAGGCGGCCTAGTCCGACGGCCTTTCCGTCCATCCTTAATGTACGGGATATGCGCCCTGTCGATGTGTAGGCAGCAGGAGAGCGCCGTGGCCGGGTTAAGGACACCTTGCGCTATCCAAAAGAACGGTTAGTCAAATGCAGGGCTCAGAGTTTCCCGCTTGGGAAAGAAAGAATCGCGGCCCTCCCGGCGGATAACATTTCGGCTAGGGGCAAAAATAGCAGGTGAAGGATTACTGGCAGCCGCTGAAACCTTTGGTTAGGCAAATGGAGGAAGCGGGCGGAGGTGGGATGGCAAGACCCCGCTCGGTCATCAATTTGATGAGAAGCCTTTCGGCCTCAGGGTGTGGGATGGCAGATTGCACGCCGACTCGAACCAGGCCGCGCGCCCAATCCAGTGGAATCCATGTTTTTCCGAGCAACGCACCATTTATGCTGTCCCGGCTCCCTCCGTCGTGCGCGTCCAACTTAGCGCCATGATCCACTAGGAGTTGAAGCACTTCGGTCCTTCCTTTGTGGGCCGCGCCGTGCAACGCGGTGCGTCCTTCGTCGTCGGCCACGTTCGGATCGATACCCAGAGTTAGACACATCTTCACAGTATCCAGGCTCTCGGCCTCCGACCATTCGAAGGTAACACCCTCCACCCATCCGATGCCCGAAGCTACGGCTAACGGCGTTACGTTATGCGCGGTAAAGATTTTTGGATTCGCACCGTGGTCCAGCAACAGCTTCATCAAGGCGACATCGCCGGATTGCGCCGCGCGCAGGAAGGGCGTCGCGCCGTCTTCGAACAGCCATTGCATGGTGAAATTATTTCGCGTCTCGGTGCTGTCGCCAATGCATTTCGCCGGCGTCGATTCCATTCCGCAGATTCGGGTGTTCACTTGCGCACCCTTGGCCAAGAGCAACTTGATGTAGTCCAAATGGTCCATATCGGGCGTGCGCACAGGATAGTCGCCGCTTTCAATATTGCGGTTATCAGTCGCAAGATACAGGGGCGTCCAACCGCCGTTGTTCGCGATGTTCGGATTCGCGCCGTTATCCAACAAATACGACGCCAGTTTGTAGTGCCGGTTTTGCGTCGCCACGAGCAGGGGAGTCCACCCATAATGGGTTCGCTGATTCACATCGGCGCCCGCCTGTACCAGAATCTTGGCGCACTCCAGGCAATCTTCGCGGGCTGCGTACACCAGAGGAGTTAAACCACCGCCATCCGTTTTCTTCGAGGGAGCAAGGAAAGCCTCAGTATCCTCTCCAAGGGGCTCCGGCGGATTTTGTGCACCCGCGACGGCCGCAACTGGAGAAGCTCCCGGTGCACTCTTGTTGTTTGCGCGCGCTCGGGCTTGGCCTAGAACGCCTAGTCTGGAATTCAATCGTTTGGTCACCGTGTCGGCAAGATTATTCCTGGCATTCCTGGTATCTGGGTTCGACGCAGCCAGAACGTCCGCTCCATGCTCGATCAGTAGCTGAACGGCGGCAGGATGCGCCTGCTCGGCCGCCCACATCAGCGCTGTGGTTCCGCGGAGCTTATCCTTTGCGTTGACGTCCGCTTTCTGATCTAGCAACACCTGGATCCCGTCCACGTTCCCGTTTTGGGCAGCCAGCATAAGGGGAGTGTCTCCCTGCGGCCCGCGCTCGCTCGGATCGGCGCCAGCCTTCAAGAGTCTGCCGATCATGGTTGCGCTACCGTTGATGCAGGCCAAGTAAAGGGGAGTGGCGCCTTCGCGATTCGGCGTGTTCACATTTGCGCCCGCGGTGATCAACAGGTCCGCCATCTCCAGGTCGTCTTTGTACGCAGCCCACTGGATCGCGGTGGCTCCGTCGGCCTGGGGAGCGTTTACGTCCGACTTTTGCTCGAGCAGAGATCGCACCGCGGCCTTATCGCCCCTCATGGCGGCGTCAGCCACGGGGCTATTTGCAGCTCCAGATGCCCACGGATAAATCAACAGCGCTGCACAACAAGCCATGATTGGCTGGCGGACACGCATGTTTCTTTAATCTTCCTCCGTCAGCCGTTACACAAGATTCGGCAACGCTCCGGTGCTGTCGCCGATGCCGTCCTGGTGAACCCCGTACAGGTCCAGAATGCTCAACAGAAGATTCCCTGTCGTAACGGTCTTGCTCGGATAAGCCAAATGACGATTCCCTTTGAGTTGCCCAGACGCTCCGCCAATCAGCACGTGAGGCACATCGTAATGCAAGTGTTGATTGGAGTCGCCCATGTTGCTGCCATATAGAATCAGCGAATGGTCCAGCAAGCTGCCGTCTCCGTCTTGCGCCCTCTTCAGCTTGTCGACGAAATACGCCAGGCACTTCACGTGGTACCGATTAATCTTCGCGTACTGCGCGATAGTATCGGGATTCTCCGCGTGATGCGACATCCCATGAAAGCCGCCATTGACGCCGCTCTCCGGATAAGACCGGGCAGTTAAGTCGCGAGCATACAGAACTGTGGAAACCCGTGTAATGTCGGCCTGGAAGGCCAGCGTTTGTAGATCAAAATGCAGCTTCACATGCTCGTCGAACGACTCCGGCACGCCGGCCGGGACGACTACTCCTTCGGTCGATACGGCGCCACCGGCCTTTTTGGCGATCTCCAGCCGCCGTTCCAGCTCCCGAATGTCCGTCTCGTACTCATCGAGCCGGGAGCGATCGCTTGGACCAAGGTCCTTCTTGAATCGAGCCAAGCTTTCGGTGACCGAATCCAGGATGCTGCGATCTTGCTCTCTGCGAGCCGCTCGCTCCCTCGCCGTGCCGCCGGCGCCAAATAAGCGCTCGAAGGCCACTTGCGGATCCAGCTCCATGGGCAGCGGCTGCGTGGGCGCGGCCCACGAGATGGTGTTCGAGTAAGTACAGCTATAACCCTCTCCGCAATTGCTCGAGTTGGCTCCGGGGTCCTCCAGCGCCAGCTGAAGAGAGGGCAACAGCGTCTCCTGGCCGATCTTCTGGGCGATGATCTGATCGATGGTTGTGCCATCGTAGATGTCGGCGCCGGTGGTTTTTTTCGGTTTATTGGCGCACAGAAAGGCCGCCGCGACCCAATGGTCGGCGCCAGTCTGTCCTGGAGGAGGCTCGGCCGACTTCGACCACAGCCCGCTCAGAATCACCGTGCGATCCCGGAACGGTTCCAGCGGCTCCAAGATCATCGGATACTTGAAATTCTTGCTGCCCGGCTGCGACTTCGGTTCGCCCGGACCTCCCGCCTCCGGCACCCACCATCCTGGCGCCGCACCATGCGGAACAAAGATACCGGTGAAGCGCGTCTTTGGATTGGCCGCCGTCCTGAGTAGAGGCGTCTGCGCCGGCACCATCGAGTCCAGCAGTGGCAGCGCCAACGCGGCTCCGGCTCCGCGGAGGACGGTGCGCCGGGATAGGTGTTTCTTGGTTACAAACATTTTCTCCTCCTTCCCATATCATGGACCGCCCGAAGATCCAAGACAGCCTGGGTCTGGGAACCGGCCGGAAGCTTTTGATTCATTTGGAACGCGTCGCTTTTTACCACGCCGAGGATCAGGGATGAGAAGCGGTAGTTGCTCGGTTCCGCCTCGTGCACGATGGAGCGAATCAAAGGCATATCGTAATAATCCGTTCCGCGGCCCAAACCGTAAATCAGCAGCTTCTCGACGATGACGCGGGCAAACTGGGGCGAGTAGCGCAGAAGCGCTTCCCGCAGTCCCTTTACCCCGTTCAGTTTGGAGCCGTCTACGAGTACGCCGGAGGCATCGATAGGGCTTCTATCATCCGTGATGCGCCACTTTCCGACGGCGTCAAAGTTCTCCATGGAAAAGCCGATTGGGTCCATGATCTTGTGACAACTGGCGCAAGGCTCCACCTTGCGGTGCATCTCCATCTGCTGGCGCATGGTCGGCTTGCCGCCGGCGTGGACCGCGCTGGCTTGCTCCTTTAACGCCGGCACGTTGGGAGGAGGATCGGGAGGGCTTACACCGAGGAAAACCTGCAGGATGGTCTTGCCGCGCCCCACCGGAGAGGTCCTCTGGGGTTGCGACGATATGGTCTGCAGGCTCGCTTGACCGAGGAGTCCTCGGCGCATATCAAATTGCGGCGAAAGTTCCACTCGCCGGAAGTTGCTCCCGTAGATATTTGGCATTCCATAGTGTTTCGCCAACCGCTCGTTCACGAACGTATAATTCGCGTCGAGCAGATCGATTACACTGCGGTCCTCATGCACGATACTGCCTATGAACAGTTCGGTCTCCCTTCGCATCGCCAGTCGCAGATTGTCGTCGAAATCCGGATATAACGCCGCCGTCGGAGCCCAGGACTGCAACGCGCGCAAGTTCAGCCACTGCCCGGCGAAGTTGACCACGAGTTGGTCCGAACGCGGATCAGCAAGCATCCGCCGCACCTGTTGATCGAGCACTAAAGAATCATGTAGTCTATTTTGGCTTGCCAGCGTGATCAGCTCGTCATCAGGGATGCTGCTCCAAAGAAAGAAAGACAGACGCGACGCCAGCTCCAGGTCACTGATCCTCCACGTACCGCCTACGGGAACGCCAGGAGGCTCGGCTTCCTTGCGGAACACAAATTCTGGGTCGGCGAGGATGCGCTGCAGCGCCCTTTCGATCCCGGTATCGAAATTCCCCTCCTTGCGACCCTGCTGGTAAAACCCCATAAGCAACTCTGTATCTTGGTCGGTCACTGGCCGGCGGAAGGCGCGGCGGGCCAGCGTATTTACGATCTCCTCCGCGCACTCGGTTTCTTCCGTCGTACTGGCGGGATGGCACACGAAGATCTTCCGCCGGCTGGGCGAATCCGTGGCGCCGGCCGGATTGAAGGGGCCGAGGATCTCAAGCTTGCCTACATGAGGATAGAACTTAAATCCAGGCAGACCACCTGTTTCAATCGTGCTCCGGAGAAAGTGCTGATTCAGGTCGCTACCCGGCGCTAACTGAGTGGCAAGGAAAGTGACGCCTACCCCGTGCACGCCTGCGCTGACATGAAAATGAACGTCGGCTGTGCCGGCGTGCACCGCGGAGCCGCGCGCCAGATCCTTATCCCAATCGTAGAGGTGTACCCTCTCGCCATCCACCAAGAGTTCCAGTTTTTCCCCCGTTATTTCTCCAAATGCGCGATTGTTGTCCATGAGGCCCTGGTTGATGGGGAATAGCTTGAAGACGTAGTCACCGTCAGCTGGGAACTCATGCTGCACAATCAATCCTCCGCGCGTTCCGAAAGGCAGGCCCTCGAGATGGTAGTCCTGAGAGGTGTCCGACGGCACACGGTAGGTGAACAATGACGGTTCTGTAAGATCGCCAATAGCCCAACGGCTGATTTTCGCCGCAGTCGACGTGAATCCTTCCAGCAGCGCCGGCGACAACGATAAGGCACCTGCGATATTATCAAACCCGCGCGTCGAATCGTCCGACGGCAGAAACTTCGCTGGATCGATTTCCAGAGCTAGCAGATCACGAATCGCATTCCCGTATTCGGTGCGATTGAGGCGGTGCAGACCCGGCGGAGGCAGGCGGGTTACGGTGTCGCGGTCGAGTTCGTTTTCGATCGATGTGATCAGCTCCTCGTAGATGGCCGGAGTGGGACGCGGCAAACCCGACGGAGGCATCATCCCGGCCCGAAGCTTGCGCACCACTTTTTCCCAAACCTCGGCGTCCTTGCGAACCTCGCTGGAATCCAGTTTGTCCAGCATCAAGCCCGCTGTTTTCAGCCTCTGGTTGTGGCAGGGTACGCAATATTGATCAATGATTGCGCGCGCCGTTGCGGCGGGCGGCCCGGAAGGGTTTGAGGGTTGCTCCGGGATGCGCGTCTGCCCATACGCGGCTGGAACTATAAGTATGAGAAAGAGAATCCTTCTAACCTCACCGCTCCACTTTGCAGACCAGCCGATGTTCA
>QHPX01000137.1:47149-56047 GCA_003219195.1 Verrucomicrobiota bacterium | reverse complement strand
AGCTCGCGGTCGCACCGAGGAAACTCAAACCGGCTAAGAAAGCACAGACAACGAATCGGTCGATCCGGATGAAGAACAACCCCGCGCAAATTAGAAGAACAAAGGCAGGGGCGAAGAATGTGCCGGTGCCAAAAATGTGCGCCACAGAATATCCGGTCGGCCGCAGAGTGAGTTCCCTCCATAAGACTCCAGCGTTGGCTGGAATATAGCCAAGAGAAAAGAGCCGGTGTTTCTCGGTCCAATACGGGACCCAAAAGTCGTATCCTGTTTTGAAAGGCGAATGAAACTGAATCGTGTTTAGCGCCAGCACGGGGCTGGCTGCCAGAACGAAAACGATTGTAACTGCAACACAATGAAAAAACCGCCGCCAGCGCGTTTCTTCGGCAGGGAGCAAAGCCATCGCCAGCAGCAGCGGTGCAAAGAAGAGAGACTGCACCCGGATACTCACCGATAAGCCGAGGAAAACCGCCGATAAGTAAATTTTCCAGCGCCTTCCCTCTCTCAGACCGAGATAGGCAAAAATAAACGCCAAGACAACGAGCGCTGACCCACTGATTTCGCTCAGTGATGAACGGCAGAAAGTGAAGAAACCGGGGAGCGTTGCCAGGAGAAGCACCGCGCACCCGCCGGTCACGGGCATGGCCAGATAAAGATAGAATGCAAAGACACCAAGGAGAAAAAGGAGACCCAGAGTTTGATTCGTCCTAAACGGCGCCAGAACGGAATCTGCTTCTGGAAGAATCTTCAGCCAGGGAAGCATCAGTGCCGGATAACCAAAGGTGTATCTTGATGGCAGCTTATCGTATCCGATCCGTACGGACGGCCATCCATCCTTCAGCATAGCTTTTGCCTGCGCGAAATATTCTACAGCATCCGGATACGGGCCGAGATCCAGTAGCGCCGTCTTTTGATAATCAATTGTGAGCACCGCGAAGTGATAGAACGTTAACGCGCAGAGAAGAAGGAATGTGCCGACTAAAAACGGCGCGGAGACGCGAAAGTTATTTGGGGTAATTCCGGCGAAAAAACGTCTCAAATGCAAAGTAGATATTCCAGGTGCTGCGTCTGGAGCTGGCACCGCCGCGCTGCTTGAATCAGCCGGAGGGAGGGATTTCATGGAACATAGTAGAATTCACTTAAAGTAATCAGGGAGCGTTATGCCGGTCGATATCGTCAATACAATACAAAGTGACGTTGGAAGTAGCTGTTTAGGCACTCGCGGGAGAGATCGATTCATGCGGCGCAGAGCACATCCCCTGATAGACAAGGGACCGCACGCCTGCGCATTTGCGCCCTGAGTTACCGTGCTCCCAGCCCCCACGGGCATGAGTGGACGTCGTTACCACTTTAGAGGGAATCACGGAAGCCTCGAACCAGATTGACCCGCTCAAGAATCGAATTAGCGCCTCCGGTACACGCTATGACTCTCTGTTGGACGCCCGCCACTTTTCCATAGGTTGTACTCTGCAGCGACCAGGGACAGCACGATGCAGCGGTCTCCTTGATTCTTCAGGTCGTAGTTACGGGAGTAAACCTGATTAACTAAGCGCCAAAGGAAGCAGTTTCTCCGCCACATCTTTATGGGGTCAAAGTACCGCAACAGTAGCAGCTCGATCTCCTCGCTCCGAATTCCTTCGAAACTGTTGGCTGAGAAGTCTGTTTCGGGAACCGTAGAATCGATGTTACCGGTAAACGCGTTACGGCGGAAACGCTCGGGAAGCAGCGAGAATATCCGATTAGCCGCCGCCAGCGCTTCAGGCCATAGTTGATTGCCGTTGCGGCCGACCGCTTCCCCAATAATCCAAAATTCGCCGTTCGGTACAAGTAGTTCAGCGACTGTTTGGAGTACGTGCTCGATGTCCACGACGTGATGCAGCCCTGACACGAACATAACCACGTCGAAAGTCATATCTCCGAATTGCTCGACCGATAGAGCATTTACGTCACCAAGAACACCTGATGTTTCGGCGATGGGAGAAAGCAAGGCCCCCGCCTTTCGCATCAGCTTCTCGTTAAGATCGAATAGCGTTATCTCTACCGGGCACCCCGCGTTAGCAACCATCCGCCGTTCCATGGCGGCAGCGCCAGAGCAGAGCGACAGTATCCGGACCGGACGATTCTCGCGCTGATGTACAGAATGAATGCGCTTCGGGAAATTTGGGGGCTGAATCGGGATGAGACTCTGCAACACCCTGTGTGCGTAGTGATATACATCGTCGCCTTCCGCAACTTTTGCTGACGGGAGATTCAGCAGAAATTCCGCCGTAATCGGATCTTCGGACTTGCGCTTAGGCCCCGAAGAGACTTTCTCCAGTAGCGTAAAGCTTGAGGCATCCTCTCGCTCGTCATCCGCTTTGCGGTTGGCAAACATCTCGTGGTCATACGCTACGTTGAAGCGTTCAAGTGTGGTTTTAATTCGGCGCGATCGATGACGGCGCGCAGTTAGCAGGCTAATGCGGTCGTTCGGACCGGCGACCCACTTAACAACTGCAAGCTTCGACTCCAAGTCGGCGCGGCCGCTGGAAGAGAAGCACCGGAGTCCCAGATTTCCGCAGCGGCTCCGCAATACCGACAAGTTGAGCGTAAAATTCGACTCCCACTTCTTGTCGTAGTTCATCGGCGCTTCAAACAGTATGATTCTCGCCGATGTATCGTCGTGAGGCTCAAAGAACGCCTGGAACGAAACACCTTCGGCGTTCTTCTCGTCTATCTTCGACCTGAGCTCGCAGGACATCGACATATCGCTGGAAAACTGCATGAGAGGGCCTATCGCCGCCTGTCCGACGCCAAGGGCAAGTGCTAAATGACAGTTACCGTATCTTTCTATGGGAACCCACAGGGGCTTCGCGGCTAACGGCGAGTCGTCATTTTCGACGGAAAAATTTGCCGCGTCCTCGCTGAGAAAAAATTCGGTGATCGCGTGAGTATTCATCAGCTTTCTACGACGGCGTCGCCAGCTCCCTCTGCCCGCAAAAGCAAACCAAGGTCAACGAAATCATCCCCAATAGTGGCGCTTTTCCTCGTTGAAACATGGTTCGTTGCATTTTTGAAGAAGCCGGTAGTGCCTTTGCGTCACATTTTTCTTTCCAGGGAGTGTTCGAGCCAACTTTATCCTAGATAGGATTGCAAGAACAGGCCTGTGATGTGGTGCGCTACAGCGCCTTTCACGGCGGGCTTCACCGGACAGGTTTGCGAGCAACAACCATTATTCGGGTCATATGTTCGGCCAGGATCGACATGGCGATCTTTTTCACTTCCCGCACGTCGATGAACCCAATCAGTTCGAGATTCTTCTTCAAGACTGGTGTGCTCAGCGCCCAAAAGTTGGTGCGATCGTTGTTCTGCATGTGCATGAAATAACAGATGTTGGGATCCTGCGGATGATCGTAAACCTGAGTCTCCAGCGCGAGGTAGCCACCCGGTTTCAGGTTCTCGAAGCTCTGGCGGAGCGAGAGCAGGGGGTTGGGCAGGTGATAGAGCGTCCCGAAATGAAGAACGACATCGAACTCGCGGGGACGGCTGAACGTTTCGGCGCTGCCTAGCTCGAACTCGGACGACGCGCCCGCCAGGCCGGCCAGAAAACGTGCGACCTCGATATAGCGTGGGTCGATGTCCATGCCGGTCGTGGAAAAGCGATATTTTACCGCGGCGTGAATCGAATTGTGACCCGCATTGGAGCCGACGTCGAGCAGACGACCGCCAGCGAGCTCCGCGAACGGAACCGCTGACGCGGCCAGCGCGAATTTGTCCAAGGGTCGCTCGTTAAACGGCGTGAGTTGGGCGCAATCCCGCGTCGACATGCCGTTATCGAAATCGAAGCGATGGCTCCACGGTGCCCAACGTTGCAGCTTTTCCATCAGCGCCTCCGGCGCGAGCGTCGTGTGAAGCGTGAGAAAACGGTCCTCCATTTCAGCGTTGGGCAAAAGCTGGCATGGGCCTTTCCGGTAAAATCGAACCGCCCACGCCATTACGTACTTTATGCCTACGATACGACTCGGGATTATGTCAATGGCAAATCATTCACAGTAGGAGATTGCCCGCGCGAGGCCGGTCGAGCCAACTGCGCAAGGCGAATTGCCAAGCTCGCCTGCCCATAAATGTTGATCTTGGGCTCCCGAAATTGTGCTGGCGCACAGCTGATCTTGTTAACTCGCGTAGGGCATTCTGAAAGCGAATGTCGAAAGGTTTAGTCAAACCCAACCGCTCTTTTTCTCCAAGCGAAAATCCCCCCGGTCATGAGTGACGTCGTTTCCACTTTAGAGGAATCCACGAAGGCCTCGACCAGAAAAATCGGGCTTCGAACAAGGCGCCGCTGGCGAATCGAAGTAGTTTCGACGGCAAAGCTGCTGGGAAATGGAAGCGGCATTCGGCAAAACAATCCTGGTCCTCGAGCACGAACGCGAACGGTGATGGAAAAGAGTTATGCTGGTATTCAGGCATCCGGCGTAGATACCCAACGCAATCGCCAGAGAGAACGAGCGCGGGGCCTAAAGCGCAGCCGGGCCGCGAGCAGCAGAACAAACATCTCCCTAGGCGTGATTTCACCGTCGTCCCGAAAATCGCTTCGCTATACCGCGTCATCAAGATAGGCCCGCAGGAACAGCTCCATGATGTGGTGCGCGACAGCGCCTTTTACGTGTCTGAGATCGGGTTCCCATACTGTGGAACGATCCGAGTTTTGCACGATCTCGTAACTTGGGAAGTAATCCACGTTATCATGCGCGGCAGTCCATTCCTGGGCGACTGCTCGCAGAAGCGACTTGGCATAAGTGTTGGCCAGCACAATATCCATCTTTGAAAAGGTATTCATCAGAGGCACAGGGGAAACCGTTACCACAATATGGAGGTCAGGATGCCCATATCGAGACAGCAAAGCGTGGATCGCTTCCAAATTAGCCCAGTTTTCGGCGAAGCCGGTCACGTGAAACACATATCGATCCGGCTGAGTCTTAAACAAAGATGGGATGGGAGTACAGTTAATATAAACGTCTGCTTGAATGTCGCGCCAGACCTCGGCAAGTCCGAGCGTGAGGATCACTACCCGACAGTTCATTATGCGTTTGGTAACTGTTTGCATTAAAGAACGACGCGCCAGAGTTTCCTCGAAACCAGCCAGCTTGAGTGAGGGGTTGGCGTGTGGGTCAAACCAGGTCGCTTCGGTCACTTGAGCGATCGATTCCACAGGAAACACCGCATTCGGATCGAGTGCCCAGCGCAACTCGTTCAGAATCGCAAAGGTGTTGTACTTGTTAATAAATCCCAGCCCAGATGGCTCCCTATTAGCTGGTTGGAGTCTCGCAAACTCTGCCGCTGCGCTTTCGACCGCGATTTGGCGACTAATCAAAGAGGATTCGAGACCCCGCGCAAAACACGAGCCGATAGCGTAGACCTTGTCGTCGCGCTGCAACTTGAACTGCGGATCGATCTTCGGCGTAAACAAAGTCTGACGCAGCCGCTGAAAGGCGTAATTGCCCGAGGAATCATCCGGATCGGCCTCGTCTTCATACCAAGTCCTGGCATAATTTCCATGATAATTTTTGACCGCTTCAGTCGCCACCGCGACGTAAGTCGATCTCGACAGCGAGTGGCAATCGTTCGATGAATCAGGGACGCTTCTTTCTCTAAGGTAGGCTCCGGACATAGATCAAAAGAACTCTAAATAATGAAACGTTGGATTGTACTAGCATGCACCGCTGATCTTAATAACTTGCACAGGCATTCTGAAAGCAAATGTCGAAACGTTTAGTAAAGCACAACGGCTCTTTTTTCTCCAGCGAAAATCCCCGCGGCCAGGAATGACATCGTTTCCGTTTTAGAGGAATCCACGAAGGCGCTGAGCGAGAAAACCGGCTTCGAAGAAGGCGCCGCTGGCGAATCGAAGTAATCTCGGCGATAAAACTAGCACAAATGGAAGCGGCGCCCGGCAAAGGATTTTGATTATCGAGGAGGAACGCGACGTTGTCGATTTTCTTGCGCTTAGCCTGCGCAAACCAGGTGGATTTGTTGTCTCGACCGCCGTCTGTCTTACTCACTTCTCTGAAGCCAAAGCTATCTTTTACCTGCCATCGTAACACCTTGCTGCGTAAAGGCTGGCGGCGCGCCTAAGCTCGTGAGATGTCGATCACTGAACAAGGCCTGTAGTTTTTCGCGTGCCGCGTCGGCGGAATAAAGCGATTGTGTTCTCTTGATGCCGTTCTCGGAGAGTCGGTTCCAAAGCTCCTCTGATTCGTAAAGCTCGATTAAGGCCCGTGCAAAATCTTGCGGATCGTCGGCGACGAGAATGTCCAAGCGATCAGTAAGCTCCATTCCCTCCACGGCCAGAGACGTTGCGACAACTGGCACGCCAAAAGCCATGCTCTGATTAATTTTACCCTTTACACCGGCCCCATAGCGCAATGGCGCGACGGATAATTTAACGCTATCGAAAAAAGGCCGAACATCGGTCTGTAATCCCGTGACGATGATGTTCTCAGTCGCCAGCGCAACTACTTCCGGCGGCGGTTTCTCGCCGATGATGTAAAACTTCGCGTCGCTCAGATGCTCTTTCACCAATGGATAAATTGCGTCCGCGAAATAGAGCACTCCATCAGTATTCGGGGGATGCTGAAAACCGCCGATAAAGAGAAAATCGCGGCGCAGCGAGAAAGGCGTGGCAGATCCCCGAACATCAACAATGTTAGAGACGATCTCGATTGATTTGGCCGGCCATTTTTCTTTGAGTATTTGATGCTCGACGCTGCTGACGACCCACGTCTCGTCGGCTTGATCGATTAGATCATATTCAAGCCGCCGCTTCTCCTGCGCTTTTTGCCGAAGCTCCAGGTCATCGGCTAGTTCCGCGCCGCGGCTCTCCCGGACAAAATGCAAATCGACGGTATCAAAGATGATGCGGCTTTGCGGCGCATGCAGCCGGACATCTGCAATATGCTTCCGGGCAAAATCGCACCGGCTCAGTACCACAGCATCGAACTTGGAACCATTTGCGATGAGATAGTCGCGCACTTTTTTAATGTAAGGGTGATAAACAACTTCGATCCCGCGTTTCTGGAGCTTGCGGCTATACAGAGGAATGTCCGCCAGATTATCTGGAATGAAAGTCACGCGATGGCCAAGTTGGTGGAGGAGTTTGAGAATTTGGAACATTCGCAGCGATCCTGAATCCCGGTCCGGCATCGGGACATGATGATCGATCACGAGAATGTTTTTTCCACCAGGTGGCGCCTGGTTTAGGAAGGTCAAATCGCCAGTTGCTGGTTTTGTCATCAGCTCAACGGCCCACGTTTCGGCAAACGTTGCGCGATTGACTTCTTGATGTTTTTTTGTTCCTGTCGAGAGATCAACGCCGCCGGTTACACCTTCGTAGTGGATTACCTCACTGAGCGGCTGATATAATACCTTGTGACCGGCCCGGCGAACCTTGAACGATAAGTCAGTATCTTCATAATAGGCGGGCGCATATCTTGGATCAAACCCTTCGACCCCCTGGAAGAGCGATCTGGGGATCATAAGCGCTGCTGCCGAGCAGTAATCAACTTCCCGAAGATAATTGTATTCGGGCTTTTTTGGATCATCGAACTTGCCGTAGTTCCATCCCGAGCCATCTCGCCATATAATTCCGCCTGCTTCCTGTAAACGACCATCTGGGTAAACGAGCTTCGAGCCGACGATGCCTGCTCGCGGTTCCTCGGCGAAGGTATCCACCAGCGCGCTCAGCCAGCCTTCCTTAACAATCGTGTCATTGTTCAAAAAAAGGAGATATTTGCCGCGCGCTTTCTCCGCACCGCGGTTGCAGGAAGCGATGAAACCGGAGTTCGTCTCGTTGCGCACATAAACAACGCCGTCCATCCGCGGGACAAGCTCAGCCGTCTCGTCCGTGGAGCAGTCGTCGACCACGATTACTTCAAAGGTCGACCGTTCCTCGGCAGTTTGTAGCGAACCAAGACAGGCGTGGGTGTATTGAAACTGATTGAACACCGGAATAATGATCGAAACCTCGACATCTTCGTGCGTGGGGAAATGGATCGATTCAACAGGCAGCGATGGAACGGGAGGTCCAACAGCCTCGGAGCTTTGAGTATTTTTTTCCGAATCGACGCCCGGCCATTTTGGTACGGTCGGGAATTGAAGCGCGCTGATTTGCTCTTCAATTTTCGCGATTTCGGGATGGGAAGCTCGCCATTCCGAATAGGCGGCCACGATCTTTTCGAGATGGCCATAACCCATCGAGACCTTGCCAGGAAATAATTTTGCTTCAATTGCGGTCATCGGATTTGCCAATTTCCAGCGGCGGGAAGAACGCAGACGCGCTGCGGCCTTTTCAGCATCATCGAGCAGGCGCGAGAGCTTCCTAACACTCCAAAGCTGTTTGCGCAGCCGATCTGTCAGCTCCACTCCGCGCTGCTCCTGTTCCGCCAGACTTATGCTTTTGCTGTGGAGAAGGCCGTTGATTTCCGCAAGACGGTTTCTCAGATCAGCCATATTTTCGCCAAGCTTCGCAAGTTCTGCCTGATGCGCCGCAAGTTCTGCCTGGTGCGCCGCTGTCTGGTCAGATAACTGCGCTTGCAGTTCGCTACACTTTGCGAAAAGTTCGTGCATCTGCAACCGATAGGCCTCTGCTTGCGCCGTTTGTTTGGACTCTGCGGCTTCAGAAATCGCTTCGGGCTCGAAGCCCCACGCCAAGAAGCGTTCAACCCGGCTAACCTGATCGACTTTTTCCCGGAATAAGGCTGCGACCGCGGGCCATCTGGCGTCGGCATCCACGCCAACGGCTTGATTTTCAATAAACGGATCGGCTAATTGGCAATATTGCTGTGCCACCGGGTCATCGTGCAATTGGCTAAATAGAAAAAGAGCCTCGCCCTGTCGCTCGCAGCGATCGCAAAATCCTTCAAATGTGAG
>QHPX01000137.1:0-47124 GCA_003219195.1 Verrucomicrobiota bacterium | reverse complement strand
CGGAACTGGCGATTAAAGACGCCGTGTTTAGCGAGAAGCGATCGCTTGCACGAACAGCGGCCGGCCCAGAAGTAGGTGAAATCGAGGATTTGCCCGTCCTTGAGACCGTCGTAGGCAAAAAGGAAACGGCCGGTCTCCGTGACGTAACGCCTCAAAGGTGTAACTGGCAGCGTCGGTGCCCAAGTCGTATATCCCAGGACCGCTACGTTCTCCTCTGGATGCTGTTGATGAGCCTTCACGTGTTCTTCGAGCAAACGAGAGTCGGCGACATCGTCATCATCGAAAAAAAGCAAAATTCTGCCGCGTGACGCTAGAATCCCGGTGTTCTTCGCAACCGATGTGCCTGAGTTCTCAATGTGCAGATACTTCAGCTGTATTCGCGACGCGAAATCGCGACATACTTGCGAGGTCGCATCTTCCGAACCGTCATCAACCACAACGACCTCGTACTGGTCCGCTGGCAAAGTTTGGGCCGCGAAGCTCTCGAGAGTCGCGGCGAGCATGGCCGCGCGGTTGAAGGTCGGGATTACAACACTTATGGACAAATGCCTAGGCTGGTCACTTGGGGTTAGTTGCGCACTTCGCCTCTCCGACGTGATCGATCCGCCGGGCTTAGCTTGGTCTTCGGCGATCATTGAACTTCTCGTGGTGTTTTTCAACGAATAGCCGGTGTAAAAGCTCACTGAGCCTGCACCAGAAACTGGCTTCCCCTCTTATAGGATAAGAGTTTCGCGAAATCAATCCCGTTAAATTAGTTTGGTTAGTTTGGTCTGGATTCGCTGTTAATCTTGCCATTGGTTCTCCGCGTGCGTATTCAGGAATTTGTACCACAGACCCGTTTGCTGTGTTGCTCACGCAACGTTACCGCATCCTCATGCTCCTTTTTTCGGGAAAGCGCCAACTTGAATGCACAAACTCTCGAAAAGTTGTCAGATTAGCACGGATTTCAGTGATAAGGTGATTGATGGATTATTTGCTCAAGCGTTACAAACCGGTAGCTCCGTTTCTTCAATTGGTCAATGATTTTGGGAAGAGCTTGAATAACGTTTTGCCGTGGATATCCAATTTGAACATCTCGCCCGTCGTGAAGCCGAATGATTTGCTGACGCTTTTGCCCCTTCAAAGTGTTTCCGATAATTTGTTCAACAATCGTTTCGGAAGAAGTATCCTGCTCGTAATCCTTAGCACCAACGTCCCATAGCACCATGAAGTATCCCATGTCTTTCAACTGCTGATCCATGCTGGGTGTGTGCTTGCCATATGGAGGTCGGAAATAGCGAGGATGAAGACCAGTAGCGCTCACGATCAAATTCTCCGCATGTCTAACGTCAGCCTGAAAATCGACGGTTGACATTTTGGACAGTAATGGTGAATGCCGATAACTGTGATTTCCGATTACGTGTCCCTCACTAACAATGCGTTTTGTGATAGCTGGATATTTTTCCACGTTCATACCAAGCAAAAAGAAGGTCGCATGAACATGTTCCTTCTTCAATATGTAGAGAATCTGATTTGTCGCCTCTCCGTAAGGGCCATCATCAAATGTGAGGGCGACAAGTTTTGCCGAAACAACGTGATAAAACCAAAAACAGCCCGCAGAAATAAGAACTAGCAGACAAATCAAGCCGACTCCAACTCTCTTCGTTTTCACCAGTTGCTTTATCGGTTCGCGGCCGATGCACCGCGCACAACCGATCAGGTGACATAACTGGTTATGTAGTTGTGAGTTTCAATCGAGTCCGAAGATGTGTTACGAGTCCCAGACCTAGCCACGGCTGCGGCAGGCGCAAGTCGTAGCACGAATTTCCACTCATTAGTTTTTTCAAACAGGGGGGTGGGGGTCGCGCCCGGCGAAGTAATTTTGCAACCAGTTCGGCCCGGTTTGCGAAGTAGTGAAATTCCGTTGGCTCACTCTGTATGTATTGTAAACGTCAGCGTCCATTACGATGAAGGCGAGCGCGATATTTAATACGTATCCTACTTGCTTCCTCTTCCGATTTTGCCCTACGTCGAAGACTCTTCCGGTTCCGGTGTGTCGTACGTACTTAAAGCGGATTCTTTATTTCTTCCTACAGTACATCGGGTAAACACTGACATCGCCCCCAACCCTGATCGGATCAAACCCACCCTGTTGCCGGGTATACCGCTCGTATTCCAAAACTCGCTGGTTTGCGAATGGGGGACTCAATGCGTCCTTGTCTTGAAAGACGACCTCATCAGATTCTCGTATCGCGCGGAAATCTTCTTCGATCGGCGCACCAGACATAGCTTGATAAGCCAACGTGTCCACTCTGACCGCGGCTCCCAATGCTGAAACCGCGATAGCAAGATGCATCAAATTCCGGTTCAATGTTGGGCTATCGGTAGCAAGCATGATACGCTTCGCATTGCATCCAGCAGCTTGGGCCAATACGGCGTCGGCCCTACCGAGACTTTGTTGCCTGTTGGCCCGATGCCGCGTCGGCACACTAGCCACAAGGAGACCACAGAGAACGAGACCAGCGGCGAGAGCTGCGGATCGACCGGGAGCCGAGTGTCCTTTACCGGACATAAGTATGCCGGTCAAGAACGGCAGCGCCACGATTGCCGGAAAGGCAAACCGAATCTGCCTGTTATGAGACGCGAGCACAACTATGCCGAAACCAATCATGATCAGAAGCGTCAGGAAGTCCGGTCCCCACAAGATTCGTCGCCTTTGAATCACAATGTATATGAGCGCGGTAACCGTCAGCACGAAGGAGAGCGCTAAGCCCGGCGATTCTCGAATAGTATCGCCGAGAAATTGCAATAGGGGAATATAGTAGAAGTCCGCGAGCCGTCCGAAGGAGAATGCCTTCGCATTGTCGAAGACGGGTCGCCCCCATCGAGCCAAATAGATAGCAGAGGGCGCTGACCAGCAGGCAAATGCGATAAGCGCCGCAACAGCACCTCGTAGTCCTCCGTAATGAAGCCTTATGAAAAAGAGAGTCGGGACGATAAGCACTATAAAATAAAAGAAATTCACTTTCGTCATCGCCCCAAGTGATAGTATCGACCCCCACAAAATGCCCCGCATGACAGCGCCTTTGATTGACGGGCAATGCGTCCTCGCTTCATACGGGATGAGGAGCACCGCCGCCAGAGTCGTCCACGCGAAGAGGTTGTCCGCCATGAACGCTGTTGCGTCCCAATGCGCACTCGCTCCCGGCGGATATGGTCCGATTGAGGCGACCACGCAGACACTGGCTGCAACGAGGAAGAACGGCTTTACTCCGATGCGGAGCAGCAGATACAGACATAAGGCCGCCAAGAGCGATATCACTGCAGCTAGCGTGATAAAGCACTTGCTGGCGGCATCCCAGGATGCCAACGGTCCCCAAGGCAAGCCCAACAACGCCATAGCGGGGGGCCGTTTGCCCACCATCGCTCCGAGTCCATGTACATTCCCGGACCAAAAGGCCTGGCTGACCTTTATAGACCCTAGCAGATAATTCGAATCGTCCCATCGGAACTGATATGGCTGATAACTAATAAAAGTGGGAGCCACGCAGAAAGCAAAGAGTGCAGCTACCACCAACCACTTCGACTTACCTAAGATATCGAGCACTTTATCCATGTTCCTCCGCACACCATACACCGCTTCCGACTGCTAAGGCAACTAAACACCGGAGCATCACACCGAATCCTTCGGCTTGTTCGCATAATCACACTCGACCTTAGAAAATTGGCCTTGCGGACTAACAATCCGGCCAGATCGAGACACACCGGATGCAATCGCGGCATCTTCGGAATGTGTTCCAGGTTGCGTGACGTGGCCCACACTTCGTGCCCTTGAGCGACGAGTAATTTCGCAATGGCTAGGCCAATGCCCGAGCTGGCTCCGGTGAGAAAAACGCTTTCCATAATGCAGGCACTCGCGCCACTTCGCTAACGTCGCTAGCGTCTGCGACAAACGGCAAGGATCGATCGCCAAAAAAATCGAAGCGCAATTCCAAAAGACATTTTCGACTGACCACGGACACGATCCCGAAAACCCTAGAAACTTCATGATCCACTTTTTCTAGTGGTTGGAATTTGTGTTTGCACGCTATCGTATACGACGCATTTGCCAGCCAGCTTTTCGAAGCTGCCCCAAGCCGCGTCGTAAAGAATTTGTTCGGGCAGAATTTTCAAGGGTTCAGCGCGAAAAACCTCTCTGCGATATTTGCAGGAGTTGTAAGGCCCAAGAAGGTATTCGGCTCTCGTTCCGAGGCGGTGTAGTTCGCGTGCCAAGGTTTCATACGCGGGTCGTTCAGGCAATGCGTCTGAGACAACGAGATGTTTGAACCCGCAGTAGACAAAGTATGCGTCGGGGGAAACGTGATAGAGCTGACGTTCGTTTGGCGCTCGCAAGGGGTTCCATTCGCTGCGTTCAAATCGGCATGTCCACGCTTCGGAAAGAACTACAAATCTCAGTTGCCACATGTCTCGGACGTCCTGCTGTTTGGAGCTAAGACGCCATATTGTGAATCGAGAATCGGACCAAACATATGCTGGCGATATATCCGTTCTAGTCCGAAGCCATGCATAGGCCTTCTCCCGCGGGTCTTCGACGAAGACGCGGCCATCGCTCCACGCAAGCAGCGCGGACCATCCGAGGCAAAGAGTGACGGCGGGTGCGCGCAGACGTGGAAGTTTTTCGATGCCGTACGCAGCGGCGATGAGCAGCAGCGGGACCAGCGGCAGGAAGTGGCGCGGAAACACAGTGTTGATTGCGAGCAGGCCGACGGCGTGAAGTGCGAAGGGAAGAAATGCGATCAGCAGGGTGGCCGTCGCACTCCGCGCGTCGATGTCTCGCGTGGAGCGCGAGCCCCGCCAAGCCTGGAATACACGCGCACATCCAATCGCCGCGAAAACGAAAACGGGAATGCCGAGGGAGCGAATCGAGACGCCAAGATAGGTAATGATGTTCTGCCATTTCTGGTGTTCGAATCCTCCGATCTCGTCCTGCTCCGCGCTGAGCAAAATCATGCGGATGGATTTGCCATCGAAGGTGAAGCCTTGCGCGGCGAGGAAGACAGATGTGGCGATGAGCAGCAGAAGAACGGCTTGTAGTCCCGCTTTCAAGCGGTGTGGATTCCGCCCGAAGACGCGACGACAAGCGAGCCAGATCAATGATGGAACCAAGATTATTCCGAATTTTGTGGCCATCGCGAGGCCGGCGACGATGGCGGCGATGAAAATCCAGCCGCGAAGAACGACGAGGGCGAAAAGATAAAGCAGCAGCACGTAGGCCATGTCGGCGGTGCCATAGTGCGAATGGATGACGCACATCGTGTTGAGGCTCGTGAGCGCACAAGCTACTGCGGCGGCGTTCGGTCCGAGTTTCAATACGCGAGCGAGGGCGAAGACGACAACGAGGAGGAGCATTCCCGATGCAAGGCTGAGGCCACGGCCGATGCGGGCGTAATCGCGTGATGGTGCGATGGCGTGGACGATGTGGATGGCCTCGCCGAAGCCGAAGACGTAGGACTTCAAGAGTGCGCCGTCGTGGTCAAGCGCATAGGCCTGCTTAACGAAGCGCCCCTCGTCGCGGTGAAATTGTACGCCGGATTTCCGGCCCCAGTCGAGTCCGTCCCATCGCATCCAGAATCCTCCGAAAATGGCGAGCAACAGGAGTATGTTCCGAGTGACAGCATTCATGCTCTTGTGTCGGACAGACGATTTGGAGCATTCACGTCTTCGTTGCTAATGCGCATCGCGACGAAAATCGGCGCTTTATTGTGCACGCAGACGGAAAACTAGCGCTTTTGTAGAACTTGAATCGGCCTTTTCTTTCATCTGCTTTTGCAAAGCAGAGAATCCAGCGCAAGCCAGCAGGGCCACTGCGAGACTCCTGCCCGTTCAGGGCGCCGCACATTTGGACATGTTGGGGCAAGAGCGCCAACAAGAGCTGTGAAGAAAACATTAAGCATCAATTGAGGGACATTAACGACTTCCTTACTGCTAATCTCATAAATCGGCAAGTAGCCCTTGCTGACGTACCGGCCATGATGCGAGCCACGGGGCAATATTCCGTGCGATAGGCGCAGATTTGAAACCGGCCGCACGCATCGTGGGCTCGAATCACCGTTGTTTTGATTGGCAGGAGCAGCCGCGTCAAAAGAGCCGGTACTTTATGAACCGCGTGATCCAAATACAAACACGGTACTCTTAACGAGGCGCCAATAAGCGGTTAAAGGTCGGACTGATAACGCTAATCAGCGGAGCATTGCTGTTTCCTCCGTTCTCCCTAATGCCGTTGTCGATCTTGAGGATTATTCGCAATGAAACTCGTAATCTCTGGGGGCTTTAGCCGCTGTTACGGTCGACCGTTTTGAATTTATCCCGAATGCTGACAGCAAACCAACCGTTAGCCTTTCACCATGTCTGGCGCCTCCCGCAGATCATAGATTAAGCAGGTGTTTTCTTCGGATGCCAGGAGCCGGTAACGTTTATCGAGATGCCCTTTTAGCTCCGGATACCGCTCGAAGAGTCCAAATGCGTTGTGCGGCGCTAGCAGAAACTCAGCGCCTTTCGAATGCAACTGCTCCATCTCTTCGATTGCAGCTGCGCCGTTGGCAGGATAGTGCACTCGCTGATCCTCGACAGAAACATATACCCTGCCGAACGAACCATCGCCAGTGCTCCAGCTAATAGCGATCTTACCCGGCCCGCTTCCGATTGGGAAACCGATGCCAGAAGTGTGTCTTGTGCGGGACCTCCGTACAGGCAGAACTTATAGACACCTTCAGCGCCGATCCATGCCGCTTCCTTCGATCCAGCCGCGCCGGACGCAAAAAGCTGTCGCCTATCTCTGCGGATAGGCTCAGGAAAAGCCCACACTCGCTGCGCATCAAATCGCGGGAGGTCTGCGTACGCTGGGCTGATCACGATCGCAGTAGCCTTCGGCGGCAGCACAGCTGCCGCTAGCTCGTTAACTCGTCTGGCGAGCTTCGATACCTTTTCAACAATCTCATCCACGACCGCTTCAATCCCTTGGGTGGCATCGACCAGCACTGCGTTTATCCTTTGATAATATGCTTCTGCTCTCTTTTGCCACTCAAGTATCGATGCGTATTCATGGGGTAGCTTTCCCATGTCGTTAGTCGTGCGTGTCGTAATTCTTTTTTTAAGCGTCGCTTCGTCAATAATTAAGGCAACGATTTGCGAAAACAGATCCCAGACTTCTTCATCGTTCGCTGCACCTCCGCAGAGGAACACTGGATTGTCCTTGCCCTGTAACGCCAGACGTTCGACACGCTGTCGACACATTTTCCATGTGTGATGCGCATACCACTCGGGGCTGCGGCCCTGCGCGTTTGTGGGGTTATCAATCATTTTTCCGGTTTCATTATTATAAAAGGTGGCGATTCCATCCTCATCGGTGCCAAATGCTTTGTAACCCCGCTTCATGAGTTCGGTGCGAACCGCTGATTTACCAGAGCCTGAGACACCTGTGACGTATATGAGTGGCATACTAATCTATCATATCAAAACCGAGTAAATCGACACAATAGTAATTAATCGCGGGGAACTTGCTCTTCGAGAGCTCAATAACCTTCTCGCAGAGATCGAGACGAGAGCAGCTGACATGATCCATTCCGCGCCTGAGGGCAGGCCAAATTCCGCCAGTGACTCCACGCAGGCCGCACCTAGGTATCCTGTTGCTAGCTGGGCACAGTGCTCCATCGTAGGATTCTCAGAAAGAGCTTTTACGATGAGTGAACGATGCGGCGGATGGTTCGCTTAAATCGAAAACGATGCATGTGCCCTCATCCCGCACGATCACTGGATACCGCGCTTCCAGATGATCACGAAATTCTTTATAGTCATCGAGCCACCAGAATGCTGTAGCTGGCAACAACAGGTATTGCGCGCCTCGCGCTCGAATGGCTTCCAGGTGGCTGATAGCCTCGTCGCTGTTTGCCGGCCGACGGCTGTCATATTCACCGCCCTCGGAAACGTAAATCCGGCCTTCGGAGTCGTTGCCGGTGTTCCAAGCGATCGTGGTTCGGCCGAATCTGTTCGGGGCGGGGACCGGATTTGGGACAGCCATCAGGTAGGCTTGTCCTGATGGAATTGGATCGACATTACTCCCAGGATCTGCATCCACGACGCCGGTCACCGAAATGGCGGCGAGCTTGTTCGAGTATTTCGGCCCGCCAAAAAGCCTGAATTCGTATCTCATTCCCGCCTCGATCCAAGGCACGTCGGCTGAGCCTTGCGTGCCCTGCTGAAAGAGTCGCCCACGTTCATCCGCGTCAGCTTGTGGAAAGTGCCATGGACGTCGACTGCGACAATGGCATTCGGCGGTAGATTATCACGTACAACCGCCACGATCCGATCTGCCATTTGTAGATACCCGTAATAGCTTTGCCAGTGCTTTTTCCCACTTTCGAATGCCTCGATATGACGATCGCTTCCTTTTACAAAATTCCACTGTGCGCCGAGGGCCTTGAGTGTATTCCGAAGCATCAATGAGTGATCGGTGGACATGCTTGAACTGTGGAGCCGGTAGCCTGCAACCACTTGGTTGTGGCAGAAGATTGGATGATCTCTCGTGACGCGGAGATATAAATCATAATCCTCAGCAGCGCCTAACGAAGTGTCGAAACCCCTGACAACCTCGAACATACTTCGCCGGTAAATCACCGAGCCGGGACACCAAATGTAATTTCCACGAAGCAATTCCAGATAATGATCGCTCGCAACGCAACGCTGCTCCGGCTTGGGTAGAGACACGCCATCCGGGAGAATGAATCTACAATGGCCTGAGGCAAAACCGCAATCGGGATGCTCACGCAGGCAGTCAACCCCAACTTGCAGAGCTTCGGGCAGCAGCCGGTCGTCGGCATCGAGGAAAACCACGTATTCGCCGCGGCTTTTCTTCAACCCTGTGTTACGAGCGCTGGAAAGACCGGCGTTCTCCTGATAAACATATCGCACCGGGGAATAGCGCCTGACCACATCGGCGGTGCTGTCAGTTGAGCCGTCGTTTACCAAGATGATCTCAAAATTCGGATAACTCTGGGCTAGAACGCTCTCGATTGCCTCGTGAAGAAAGTGTGCCTGGTTGTAACAAGGTATAATTGCTGAAACGAGACCGGACTCCGGCATAGACACACCCTTGAGTGACCCGTCAACCGAGATTGCCGCACTATGTTTGCTGGTATTTGCCGAATTCATTTTGATGATTCGCCCAAATTAAAAATGATACAGGTATTTTCCTCGCGCACGATGGTCTCGTACTGGGCCTCTACACGCTTGCGAAATTTTTGATAATCATCGAGCCACCAAAAAGATTTCGCCGGGATTATGAGATATTGGACGCCTTTTCTTCTTGCTGACTCCAAGCGATCCCAAGCTTCATCACTATCGGCCGGATTGTCGCCTGCGTACACACCGGCGCCTGATAGATACACCTGCCCTTCGGAGCCGTTCCCGGTACTCCAAGTGATATTGGTCGCCCCCGGCTCCTCAGCGGCCGGGACCGGATTCGGAATTGCCGTTAACAAAACCCCGTCCTCGCGCGCAGGTTCTTGCGGCACCGATTCAGCGCTTGCTATCAGGACCGGATTTGCAACACCTCGGACCAAGAGCCGGGCCAACAGGTTTGAACGGTCCGTACCCCCATACAGGCTGAATTCGTACGTCATTCCGGCGTCAATCCAAGCCGGCGTGGCCACCGAACCTTCTGCTCCTTGCGCGAATAATTCGCCTTTGCTGCTTTGCTCCTCCTGTGGAAAATGCCAGCCTCGCCGGCCATCCAAGCGAAGTAGTTCACTGTGGCCGCCCGTTGCAACCGCGACTATCGCATCGGGCGGGAGCCGCTCGCGGACGATATCCCGAATTCTACCAACCATTTCGTGAAAGGGATAATCATTTTGCCAAAACCGCGTTCCGGCATCGTACGCCTCCCTGTAACGACTATTCGCCTTAACAAAATCCCACTGTGCGCTATGCGCGGCGAGTGCAGCACGCTGCATTGCTGTAACATCGCGAGACAGTCTACTGGAAAGGTGCCGCCGATATTCTGCGATTATGCGGTTATGTGAATACACCGAAAAATCCCTCGTGATGCGCAGATACAGCGGGTGATCCTCAACGCGCTTCAACGTGGGATCGAACCCGCCCACAAAATCAAAGATCTGCCGGCGGTATAGCACCGTAGCAGGGCACCAAATGTAAGTACCTCCCCGGAGTAACGCCAGATAATGCTCGCGCTCAATGCGAAGTTGTCTTGGCGAAGGAAGGATTGCCCCCCTTGAATCGATCACGCGGCAGTGGCCGGAAACAAAGGCGCACTCCGGATGTTCGCGCATGCAGCTAATGCCGGTCTCGAGAGCGTGGGGCAGCAGGCGGTCGTCGGCATCGAGAAAAACGAGGAACTCACCGCGGCTCTGACGCAGCCCAGTGTTGCGTGCACTGGAAAGGCCGGCATTTTCCTGATAAACATATCGCACCAGCGAATAGCACCTAACAACTTCGGCGGTGTGGTCGATTGAGCCATCGTCCACGACGATGATTTCGAAGTTCGAATAACTCTGCGCCAGAACACTCTCAATGGCCTCCGCGAGAAACTGAGCGTGGTTGTAGCAGGGAATTACCACCGACACCCTGCTTGGGTGTGGCGGAGCGTACCCTTCCGTCGGTTTGCGAAGCGGATCGGTCACTTGTTAGGACGTTTGCTTTCCGGCCAAGCGTGAGCCTCAGCAAAATCGCGTTGCTCAGGGTGTGTGCCACTGCCGTTCGCGTCTGCGCGCTGTAACTCGTCTAATGCTTTTGCCCGAATGAATCCTTTCATCTTGAAAGCGTTGAAAACCCACCAGTAAAGGTTGTTCAATTGATCCGCGAGTAATGCGCGTGCTTCTTCAGTCTCCCTGATCCCAGAACCTCCATCCGACTTTTTTGCCGCTCGCGATCCGATCATGTTACCGGATTTCTTGTTCTTTCGCGCGGGTCTTATCGAACGCTTCCCACTCCGTCGTTTCGCCGGCATCCCAGGATCAGCGTCACTCTGCACATGAGCGGAACCTGCTTTAGCGGACCTCGTCATCGGTGTCCAAACAAACCGCGTAGTCACTCAGAGTCAAGCTCATTGCGTGGAGCCGAGCGCGCGACCATCTTTGGTCGTGCAATAAAAGCTACGCGAATTAGCGCACGCCACATTGGGATTCTTAGAAAATAGCAAACCTCGATCACGAGGACCCGTATGCGATCCAGGCTTGCCGCTATGCAGTATCAGGATTTCGACGGCCGCTTGGTCGACCATTGATCTTGCCCAAAACTTCCTTTTACATAAAATCGACATCCAGCTGAATGAAGTTTCATTTCAAATGCCGCACCGCCTACCTTATTCCACGAAATGCCTTGTTATTGGCAGGCATCTTGGTGCTGGCAGCTGTCTTGCGGTTCAACAATATTACTCAGCCCTTCATTGACGGATTTGATTGGCGGCAGGTCAGCACTGCTATGATGGCCAGCAACTTCTACCATAGGAACTGGAATATTTTATATCCGGAGGTAAGCTGGACTAACCCGACAGCGCCTGGTTATCAAGGGCGTGAATTCCAAACGGTGAGTTATATCGCGGCCCTTCTCTATCTGCTCGTCGGCGAGCATGATTGGGTCGGGCGTAGTGTGGCTGCGTCATTTGGATTGTGGGGCATCTTTGCACTTTATCAACTCGTTCGCCGGGTTTGGGATGAAGAGCACGCGCTTTTGAGTGCTGCCGTGATGGCTTTGTTGCCGCTCAGCATTTTTATCGACCGCTCGTTTCTTCCCGACCCAGCTATGGTCGCACTGATGACAACCAGCGTTTGGATGTTGATAGCTTATTTGCAAACAGACCGATTGCACTTCCTGTTGCTAGCCGGCATCACTGGTGCGTGGGGCTTATTAAGCAAACTCCCGGGCCTCATTGTTGGCTTCGCAATGGTCTATGCAACGCTGACGATCCTGCGGTTCCGGCACAGGCTGAATCGGAAGAAGCTAGCCGTGATAAGCATTGTTGCTGTACTGGCCCTTCTCCCGGTCGTGGCATACTATCTTTGGGCCCTGCATCTCGCTCATTCATATCCTCCGTATCATATGGCCGGTGAGGGAAATTGGGTCTGGAGTAAGGGGAAGGGATTGAAGCAGTGGTGGGATAAAAGTTACTACCTTCCGCTCCTGAGTCAAAAATTAATGCTCGGCGCGCCTCAGCCTGTTACGGTTCTAGTCCCGTTGGGAATAATCTTCCCATTTCTTGGTTTTGATCGAGAGGGGCGTAGCCAGAATTCTCCGTTTAGGCCAGCGACACCGGGTAGCTCGGCTAAGGCTCCATGGCTCTTCCATTACTGGCTTCTTGGAATACTTCCTTATTATCTCATAGGGGCGAAGGAACTGGTTGTGAATCAATGGAATCTTCACATCACTGATCCTGCCGTTGCGGCGTTATCCAGCTATGCAATCATTACGATTTCATCGTTTATTGCCAAGCTCGCACGGCCTTCCGGCAGATTGGTCGTAAAAGTAGCGATAATCACAGCTTCTTTAATTACTATTACTCTGTTGGGAGCGATACAGTTGAGGCTAATGTATACGCCTTATCACGAGCCAGGCTATGAATTGGGATTGGCCCTGCGAAAGATAAGCCAGCCCCGTGACCTCGTGGTCACGATGGCAACCGTCCTTGGCGACCCGATCGTTCTCTATTATAGCCAACGGCGCGGTTGGCTTTTCCCCCCGCCCCCCCCAGCAACTGTAAACGTGATGGCGCTCCCTGAGGACGATCGCGAGTCGATAATCGCATTTGAAAAGCTCCGTGCCGAAGGGGCCGTTTGGTTGGGAATCGTCGCTGCACAGCACGCGAAACTTCGGGAAAAGCATCCTCTCTTACTGGCGCATTTTCAACGGGTCTGTCGCCTATACCAACGCAATCCCAAATGGTTCATCTATTCTATCTTGCCATCGGCGCCAGGAAATTGAGGATACGGCCACGCAAAAAAACTCCGCGATGACGAGGGCTCGTCCGCGATCTACCTTGCGCTGATGGATCGGATTGACGGACGAACCGGCGACCAACTGCGCCCAGTGGCGTTCGATCTGGGCATTGCGCCATATGCCGACGGCTCCGTGCTTGTTACCGTGGGCAACACGCGTGTGATCTGCGGCGTGACCATTGAGGAAAACGTGCCCCGCTGGATGAAAGAGCAAGGCGTAACCGGCGGCTGGCTGACCTCCGAATACTCGATGCTTCCGTACTCGACTCAGACCCGAAAACCGCGCGACATTGCAAAGGGTCGAATCGATGGCCGCAGCATGGAAATTCAACGTTTGATTGGGCGATCGCTGCGTGCAGTTGTCGATCTTGAAAAGCTTGGGCCACGCACGATCTGGGTGGATTGCGACGTCTTGCAAGCCGACGGGGGGACCCGCGCGGCAGCAATCACCGGGGCGAGCTTGGCCCTCGCGATCGCCTGTCGGAAATTTGCGAAGGAAAAAAAGCTCGACGCGCCTCCGGTTCAGAAATTAGTGGCAGCAGTCAGTGCGGGCATTCTCGACGGAAATGCAGTTGTCGATCTTAACTATGAAGAGGACAAACTCGTCACAGTCGATTTCAATCTCGTCGCAACCGAGGACGGCGACTTCGTGGAAGTGCAAGGATCCGGTGAAGAAGCAACTTTTGCGCAATCACAGCTGGACGAAATGCTCGCGCTCGGTCGCAAAGGAATCGCGGATTTGATCGCTGCGCAGCGCGCGGTGCTCGCACGGATAATGGTCTCCCCGCCGGAGAACTAAATCATTTGCTGCGGCGATGTCGTTAAGCTAAACCGCAAGATCGACATGAAAAAAGCGCTCATTACCGGCATCACCGGCCAGGACGGAAGTTATCTCGCTGATCTACTGCTTGAGAAAGGCTACGAAGTGCACGGAATCATTCGTCGCGCGAGCACATTTAACACTTCGCGCATCGATCATCTTTACGCCGATCCCCACAACAACGGCGTGCGCATGTTTCTCCACTTCGGAGATCTCAGCGACTCGGTGAACTTGGTGAAGTTGCTCTACGAATTGAAGCCGGACGAAATTTACCATCTCGGCGCGCAAAGCCATGTCCGTGTCAGTTTCGACATTCCCGAGTACACATCCGACATCACCGGGGTCGGGACGATTCGGATCCTCGAAGCCATCCGGGAAGCGGGAACTCGTTCGCGGTTCTATCAGGCGTCAAGCAGCGAAATGTTCGGCAAAGCGCAACAAGTGCCGCAAACCGAGAAAACTCCCTTCTGGCCGCGCAGTCCCTATGGCGTCGCAAAGGTTTTTTCTTTTTGGGCGACGGTGAATTATCGCGAGAGCTACGGCCTTTGCGCGAGTAACGGCATTTTGTTCAACCACGAGAGCCCGCGGCGCGGCGAAACTTTCGTCACGCGCAAGATTACGCGCGCTGCTGCTGCCATAAAACATGATCTGCAGCACGAATTATTTTTGGGTAACCTCGATGCGAAGCGCGACTGGGGGTACGCGCCCGAATTTGTCGAGGGCATGTGGCGGATTCTTCAGCACGATGAAGGCGACGACTTTGTGCTCGCAACCGGCGAAAACCATACCGTACGCGAATTTGTGGAAACGGCATTCGCACATGTCGATCTTGACTGGAAAAAATACGTGAAACACGACCCGCGTTACGAGCGGCCGGCGGAAGTGGACCTGCTCATCGGCGACGCCTCGAAAGCGAGAAAAATCCTCGATTGGGAACCGAAAGTACGCTTCCACGAACTTGTGCGGCTCATGGTGGACGCGGACATGGAATTGCTTTCACGCGAAACACCGAGAAAACATCTCGGCAAGTTGCCCTGACTAACGAATCACCATGCTGGCAGAATTCCCTCCAGCCATCTGAGCGCTCGAGTTGAGACCGGGGATGACCGCGGCGAGCGGAGCATCGACAATCGTCACCTGCGCCCCGCGGCCGATGATGGCGTAAAGATTGACGATATCGCTGGAACGCATGCGGATGCATCCGTAGCTCACGGGCAGTCCGATGTTGCGTTCTTCCGGCGTCCCGTGAATGTAAATATCGCGAACGAATGCATTCGCATTTTGTGGTTCGCGCCCACGCAACCAAAGAATGCGCGTGACGATCGGATCGCGGCCCGGCGAATCCGGCACAACGATCTCGCCGGTCCGTCGCCGATCTTTAAAAACAGTGCCTGGCGCCGCCCCCTCGCCAATTTTCTCCGCGATCTCCAGTTCGCCCAAAGGTGTCCGATAACTTCTCGGCCAATCGCCCAGACCGAATTTGGAAGTGGAAACCGGATAGACCGCCATCAAGTTGCCGCGATCGAGCACTGCTAATTTTTGTTCGAACGTGCTGATGACGACGTGATGCTGCGCGTCGCGTGTCGCGCACGAAGCAAGGACAAATGTGATAAGCAAACACGTGAGCTGGATCGGGCGTTCCGCCTGCGATGTTAATTGGATTTGGACGGACACGCGCCGTCGTGTTCCTAATATACTGCCGCCGATAGGGCAGCGCCCTCCAATCTTCCTGATTACCGTCTTCATCGGTTGAAACGGAAGAATTCTTGCGCGGTTTGGGTTGTCATTTCGGCAACTTCTTTCAACGAAATGCCGCGTGCAGCGGCGATCGTTTCCGCGACGATTCGGGTGTGTGCCGGCTCGCAACGTTTTCCGCGAAAAGGAACGGGCGCGAGATATGGGCAATCTGTTTCCACCATGAATTTGTCCAGCGGGATTCGTGCCGCGACCTCTCGCACGGTCGCGCCATTTTTGAATGTTACGATGCCAGTGAACGAAACCAGGTGGCCAAGATCGACAACTTCATTTGCTTGTTCGAGCGAGCCGCCGAAGCAATGAAATACGCCGCGCAATTTTCCTGAGTACGGTCGCATCATTTCGAGCGTGTCTTCCCAGGCATCGCGCTGATGAATGACAACGTTTAGTCCGAGTTCGACGGCGAGATCGAGCTGTTGCTCGAACAAACTCGCTTGTTTTGATTTGTAGGCGCCGTCATGAATGCCGGCTTCGATTTGATCTTCAGTTGAATATTGAAGCGCTTTGGCAACAGCGTGAAACACCTCCTGGTGCGGAAAAACGTGTGCTTCGCGTTTGTCCGCCAGCTCGATGCTCGGAAGCCGATGGTAATCCAAACCTGTTTCGCCGATGGCGACGACGCGCGGACTTTTGGCCAGCTTGCCTAGAGGCGTGATTACATCTTCGTCAGCTTCGGCGGCGTAAGTCGGGTGAACGCCGATCACTGCGAAAATGTTCGGGTACTTTTCGGCAAGATCGACAGCGCGCCGGCTGCTTTCGACTGATGTTCCGATCGTAATGATGCGGGTGACGCCGGCTTCGCTTGCGCGACGAAGCACCTCATCGAAGTCGTTCGCGAAATCGGGATAATCGAGATGCGCGTGCGTTTCGACTAACATGCAAATGTTGCCCAGCGCGAAAGATCGACAATCACCATTCGATCACCGTTCCGGCCCAGGTGAGTCCGCCGCCGAAAACGACCAT
The DNA here is from genome assembly GCA_003219195.1 of Verrucomicrobiota bacterium. GTDB lineage: Bacteria > Verrucomicrobiota > Verrucomicrobiia > Chthoniobacterales > UBA10450 > UBA10450. Next base: position 30,603 of record QHPX01000137.1, on the reverse strand, counting down.
GAGAATGTAATCGCCGGCCTTGATTCTACCGCTGCGGTTGGCTTCATCGAGCGCGATCGCTACGGCGGCGGCCGACGTATTGCCGTAGCGATCGAGATTCACATAAAATTTTTCCAGCGGGATGCCGAGACGATCCGCGATTGCCTCGATGATGCGCAGGTTCGCCTGGTGCGGAATGACGCAAGCGATGTCGTGGATCGACAAGCCCGCTTGTTCGAGGGCTTTTTTTGCCGCGCTCAGCATGGCGGTGACCGCCTGTTTGTAAACTTCCTTCCCGTTCATGTGAATGGTTTGGAGATTAAGATCGACATTGTCGCGCGTGATCGGGCAGCGCGAACCGCCGCCAGGCATAAACAGGATGTCGCTGTATCGACCGTCGCTGCCGATGTGAGTGCTGATGACGCCGTGGCTGCCGCCTCGGTGCTTCAAAATAGCGGCGCCCGCTCCATCGCCGAAAAGCACGCATGTGTTGCGATCGGTCCAATTGGTGATGGAGGTGAGTTTGTCCGCGCCGATGACGAGGACGGTATCGTAAGTGTGCGAGGTGATGAATTGCTGCGCGATTTCGACAGCAAAGAGAAAACCGGCGCACGCCGCTGATACATCAAGGCACGCGGCGTTGGTCGCGCCGATCTTTTTCTGAACGAAGCAGGCAGTGGCCGGGAACAACATGTCGGGCGTGGCGGTGGCGACGAGGATGAGGTTTATTTCTTTCGGTGAAATCTTTGCCTGCTCGATCGCGTTCAGCGCGGCTCTTGTGGCCATGTCGCTGGTGTTTTCATCCTTAGCCGCGATGCGCCGTTGCTTGATGCCGGTGCGCGTTGTGATCCACTCGTCGGAAGTGTCGACCATGTGCGACAAATCCTCGTTGGTGAGGATTTTTTCCGGCACGTAACTGCCGGTGCCGATAATTGAGACGGTGCGGCGTTTAGTGGAGCGCGGGCTCGAGCTGGGCTGTCGCTTCATTGTAACGGCGAATCTCTTCGACGATATGCGGATTCACCTGCTGTTCAATCGACTCGGCGGCGACCCGCAATGCGTTTTTGACCGCCAACGGCGTGCTCGCGCCATGCGCAATGATGCAAATGCCGTCCACACCGAGAAGCGGGCTGCCGCCGTATTCCTCGTAGTTTGTTTTTTCCTTGATCGTGTTGAATGCGTCCCGCGCAAATAGGGCGCCCACTTTTCGCATCGGCGTGCGTGTCAGTTCGTGCTTAAGCCATGTAAAAATGGCCACCGAGATCGATTCGCACGTTTTCAAAATCACATTGCCGACGAAACCATCGCAGACGACAACTTCGACCGGGTCTTCGAACAGGTGGCGGCCTTCGATGTTGCCAACAAAGTTCAGCGAGCTTGCCTTGAGCATCTTAAAAACTTCCTTGGTCATCTCATTGCCTTTGACGTCTTCCTCTCCGAGGGATACCAGGCCGACCGTCGGACTCTTGTATCCCAGAACATGCCGCGAATAGACCGTGCCCATGAACGCATATTGAAGAAGATGCTCGGGGCGCGCATCAATGTTTGCCCCGGCATCGATCAGAACAAACACATTTGTTTCCGTCGGGAGCACGGCCGCAATCCCGGGACGATCGATTCCCGGCAACGTGCGCAACTTGATCGCGCTCGCCGCCACCGCCGCGCCGGTGTGACCCGCGCTGACAACCGCGTCCGCCTTGTCGCGTTTCACTAGGTCGACAGCACGACTGATGGATGAATCTTTTTTTCGCCGCACCGCTTCCACGGCGCGATCGCTCATATCCACGACCTGGGTGGAGTGGAATATTTCGATCCGGCTGTCGGTGCAGCCGTGCTTTTTTAGTTCCGCTTCGATTTTTTCCGAGTCACCAACCAGATAGAGCTTGTTGATGTGGGAATATTCCCGCAGCGCCATTACCGCTCCGGCCACTAGATTTGGCGGCCCAAAATCGCCGCCCATCGCATCCAAGGCGATCCTCATCGCAGAGGAACTTTGCGAATTTTAGCTGTGCAATGCAAAGCGAAAATCGACTGGAGACACGACCGTCCTCCCCGGCGTAAGTAGAGAAGAAGTTCTCTTGCGACCGATTTTGTCCCGAAAACATTCGGGGCCACTACAGCTATTTCCCTTCGACCGTTAACACTTGGCGGCCCTTATAATATCCGCACGAGGGGCAAGCGGTGTGCGATGCGACAGTACTGCCGCATTGCGGACATTTGCTGAGTTGCGATGCATGCCACCGGTTCGCGGCTCTGCGCGTGCGCAACCGCATCTTTGAGGTTTTGCGTTTTGGAACTCCCATGTCAGCCTGCTATGAAAGCATGGTTTTGCGAAATAAACAAACCGGCGAAGTGATTCGTTAAAAGAGTTACATAGTTATAAAAGTAGGCGTGGAGATGGATATGGCGTTGTAACCCATTGTAACCTTTTCAACGTTTTAGCTTCAGTTTGTCCAGCGCGCTCCAGTCCGGTCTGCGCTCTTCTCTTCGCTCACGGCCCTCGCCCCCGCTCGTCGCGGCATTGCAAATGCGGCCGCCATCGCGATCGCAACGGGGGTGGGCCGGCAGATTCAGCAAAAGATCTTCTCGCATAAACGGCGTTAGATCGACCGTCTCCGGCCCGTGCAGCTCTATCCGCAGGGCAAATGCCGGCACCTTGATTTCGTAGACAAATTTTTCGAGACAGCAAACGCAGCTCAACTCCACCCCTTGCCTGAGCGATCCGTTCGCCCACAGCGCGCCTCCTGAGACTCCGATGTCGATGTTGTAAAACAATGGCCCGAGGCAATGAATTCCTTCCGGCTCCAATTCCGGAATCGGGCAATCCTCGTCTCCTTCCAGATGCAAACCGTCGGCTGGAATCTGTTTCAGATGAACTTTCATCCGGCGAATTTCCTGACCAGCGCTTTACTCACCACCGGCGGCACAAAACTTGAAACATCTCCACCGAGGCGCGCGATCTCCTTGATAATGCGAGAGCTCAAATAAGTGTATTCCTCTTTCGGCATCAGAAAAATCGTTTCCACGCCCGCCTCCAGTTTCCGGTTCATCAGCGCCATTTGAAACTCGAATTCGAAATCGGAAACCGCGCGCAGGCCGCGGATGACAGCGCTCGCTTTTTGTGCAGTGGCAAACTCGACCAGCAACCCGTCGAATTGCGCGATCCGCACCATGTCGATCTTGCCGATGGAATCTTGCAGAAACTGCAGGCGTTCCTCGAGCGAAAAGAGCGCCTCTTTCTCATCATTCTGCGCAACGGCCACAATCACTTCATCGAACAGTTTTCGTGCACGCTCGATCACATCGAGATGCCCATTGGTCACGGGATCGAAGCTGCCTGGATAAACCGCGCGTCTCATGCGCGGAAATTTGCAGAGGAAAATGCAAATGAAAAGCCGCAACCGCGCCGCGCAATTCGTAACATTCTACAATCAACGTCTGCAGGAAGAAGCCGTTGGCTTCTCATGGGGCGAGAACGTCCTCTTCTACAGAGCGTCGCCCTACCGGTAGTTGCCGAAGTTCACGTAGCGAGGAGATTGGTTTCACCGGGTATGATGAATTTGTCGACCTACAAAGCGATCGCCGTGGCCAGCACTTTTTCCCCGCGGTTTGAGCAGGTGCTTTCCGAAGCGAAACGGATCCGCGATCGTTTTGGCTCGGAGTTAAGTTTGATTTATGTCGGCGAACGCGATGAGAAAACCGCGCAGAAGTTCCGCGACGCGCTCGTGCAATTGCAACTTCCGCACGACTCGACCATTCATTACCGGCAGGGCGACCCCGCCGAAGCGATCTTGAAAGCGCTGGCAGACAATCATGTCGATCTTGTCGTGGCCGGTGCGCTCGAGAAAGAAGTCATTCTACGGCCGGTTCTCGGGAATGTAGCGCGACGGCTGGTTCGCGAGGCGGTTTGTTCTGTTTTGCTTTTTACCAAGCCGGAACATGAACCAAAGCCGCTGCGGCAGATTGTTTTCATCGCGGACTATTCCGAGCACGGTCAGGAGGCGCTCAAGAAGACGCTTGGCTTGGCCGCGGCCGAAGCGTGCGAAAGGCTCTATGTTGTTCGCATCTACACTACCTTCGATGAAGCTCGCGCCTCCTTGCGGTCCGATGCTGGAGATGTCGCCCCGCGGCCTCGAACCTTCGAAGAGGAGGAAGCCGCTTTGGAAGAATTCGTTCTCGCGGTCGGTCAGACCGATGTGCCCATCGAAGCGCGCTGCCTTCGCGGTAACACCGGGTTTGCCGCCTCCGACTTCGTCCAATCGGTGGAAGCGGATTTGCTCGTTGTGCCCGTGCAGACGAGCGGCCCGACCGGCGAGCGATTGCCCAATCACATCGCATGGATCACGGACGTGATTCCGTGCAACCTCTGGGTGATTCGCTGAGCAATTGTCGATCTTGTCTAACGCAAAACATTGTTGGGCGGCCATTTTGGCGGCCGGGTTGCAAGTGGCGAGGATCACCGTCCTACAATTACAATGAATCATCCGTTTCAGGCTTACGGCGCCGCGCATCTCACAGTCATTTTCCTAACCATCGCGCTGCCAGTCGTCCTGGCGGCGATTGTGCGTCGAGCAAAATCGCGCCTCCTCGAGCGCGTAATCGTCGTATCGCTCTCCGCCCTGCTCGGGCTGAATTACGCGGTCTATTTAATTCTTGTTCGCAACGTCAGCGTGATGAGCTGGGAGCAAATGTTGCCGCTCCAACTTTGCGATTGGGGAATGGTGGTCGTAATCGTGGCGATGTGGAGCGGCAGTCCGCGCTGGTTTGAGGTCGCATATTTTTGGGGGATCGGCGGGACGCTCCAAGCCGTGCTCACACCAAATCTCCGCTTCGGCTTTCCGGATTTTCATTTCTTCAGTTTTTTCATTTCGCATTCGGGCATCATCATTGGCGTGATTTTCCTGATGCTGACCCGCAGGTACCGGCCGCGTCCTATGTCGATCTTGCGCGTATTCGCGTGGTCGGAATTTTATTTTGTCGTGACCTTCATCGCAGACGAGATGACCGGTTATAACTACGGATTTCTGCTCCATAAACCGGAGGCGTTTTCTATTTTGAGTTTTCTTTCCGACTGGCGGCCGCTTTATCTCGTACAAATGCACGGAGTGGCCTTGCTCTTTTTCATCGCTCTGTATGCGCCGTTTGCGATTGTCGATCTTGTGCGGGGAGGAAAGTTGTAGTTGGAGGGCGGCGAAGATCGCCGCGCTACAAGATGTTTTCTTTTTCTCTGTTTTCCTGATTGATTCTCTTACTCGTGAAACCCAAGCCGCTCAAAATTGGATCGGTCACCATTGGCGGGAAACGCCCCGTATTCATTCTCGGGCCGTGCGTGATCGAATCGGAAAAGTTTGTCTGGCGCATGGCGAGGAGCATCGAGAAAATCTGCGCGCAGGAAGATGTCGACCTTATCTTCAAAGCTTCCTATGACAAAGCGAATCGAACGTCGGTCCATTCGTTTCGCGGAGTGGGCGTGCGCGAAGGGTGCGAGATTCTGTCGGCGATCGGCTGCGATTTAAAAATTTCCGTGACGACGGATGTGCATTCGCCTGCCGAGGCAGAAATTGCGGGGGGAAAGATCGACATGTTGCAGATCCCGGCGTTTCTCTGCCGGCAAACGGATTTGCTCCGTGCCGCGGCCGAAACAGGTCGCGCGATCAACGTAAAGAAAGGCCAGTTTCTCGCGCCGTGGGACGTGAAGAATATCGCGGAAAAGCTCGCCGCCTTCGGCAACGAGAAATTCTGTTTCACGGAACGCGGCACGACGTTTGGCTACAACAATCTCATCGCCGATATGCGCTCACTGCATTGGATGCGCAAAGCGGGTTACCGGGTGATTTTTGATGCGACCCATTCCGTGCAGCGGCCCGGCGGAGCAGGGGACGCGACTTCCGGCAACGGCGAACTCGCGCCGGTTCTGGCGCGCGCAGCCATCGCCGCCGGATGCGACGGCATCTTTATGGAGGTGCACGAAAATCCGGCGCGCGCCTTGTCGGACGGGCCGAACCAGATTCCGCTAAAAACTTTGCCGAAGCACCTGCGCATGTTAAAGGCTATTCATGCTGCCGTCTCGTAGCGGCCGCTCCGCAAACTGGAGCTGGTTCGTTTCGGTTTTGTCGATCTTGTTCTTGTCGATCTTAATCTCGACAGGGCCGGCGTTTGCCCAGGCAAAAGGCGGCAGGAAAAAGAAACCTTCCGCCGCGACATCGAGTGCGTCGCCGGGTGAGCAAAGTCTGACTAATATTCCGCTCCCGGTTGGTCACGAAGCCAAGGGCCTCGTGCTGCCCGATTTCGGCACCGATGGCCGTCTGCGGGGAAAGTTCGAAGCAAAAACTGCGCGACGAATCGATGAGGAACACGTCGGTTTTCAGGATCTCGAAATTATGACCTACACGCGGGAGAATCGTCCCGATCTCACGATCGACATGCACACTTCCGTGCTCGATTTGAAAACGCGGGTATTGAGTTCGCCGGAGCGCACTACGATCAAGCGGGCCGATTTTAACATCACTGGAGACTCGGTGCAGTTCGATACGAACACGCGAACCGGACACTTAGTCGGCAATGTGAAAATGGTGATCACGCAGCAATCGCAGCTCATGGGAAAAGAAAACGAATGAGAAGGCTGCTGGCGGTGGTCGTGATGATCTGTGGCATGACCGCGCAATTGCGGGCGCAGCTGACGGTCTCGCCGGCGGAGTCCGGCCCGCCTACGAAAAAGGCCGGGAAGACAGCGACCGAAAAAGAAGATAAATCAGGCGCCAACAAGTTTCTCGGACCGAGCACCAAAACGCAGTCTAATGAACCGACAACGACGGAAATTTACGCGGACGAGGCATTTTTTGATTCGAACAAAAGCATCGGCATCTTTAGCAGTCACGTGAAGGTGATCGACCCGCGCTTCAATCTTCAATCCGACAAATTGACCGTTTACATCAGCAAAGGCGAAAATCAGAAACTGGAGAAGACGATTGCGGAAGGCAATGTGGCGGTTGTGCGCGACCGGCCTGATCCGAACGGCGGGCCACCGACCCGCTCGGTCGGCCGTTCGGACAAGGCTATATACACGGCCGCGACCGGCGACGTGGAGTTGAGCGGCACGCCGCGCGTGCAGGAAGGGTTAAATACGCATTTGGCTACCAGCGCAGACACGGTCATGGTCATCAATCAGAACGGCCAGCTCAGTACGCACGGGCCGAGTCGCACTGAGATTCGCCAGCAGCCGAACGACGAAACGAAGCAGACGCCTTCGCCCACACCCACACCTACGCCATGACGAGCCAAGCAACATCTTCCCCGGCTTCGCCAGTGGCTGCGCCGCCCGCGGCGAAGATCGATAATGTCATTTCGACCGAGCAGCTGGTGAAAATTTATGGCGGTCGCGCAGTCGTCAATGGAGTTAACATCGGCGCGCGCGCCGGCGAGATCGTGGGCTTGCTCGGGCCGAACGGCGCCGGCAAGACGACCAGTTTTTACATGATCGTTGGACTCGTTAGGCCAAACAGCGGTCGCGTTATTTTTTCAGGCACCGATGTCACAAATTATCCGATGTACAAACGGGCGCGACTCGGGATGGGCTATTTGCCGCAGGAGGAGTCGATTTTTCGCAAACTGACGGTCGAGCAAAACATCATGGCAATTTTGGAGACGTTGTCGTTGTCGAAACACGAGCGGCGGCAGCGTTGCGAACAGTTGCTTCATCAATTCGGGATCGAGCGAATCGCGAAAAACCAGGCGCTCACTCTGAGCGGCGGCGAGAAACGGCGGCTCACGATCGCGCGTTCGTTAGTGACAAAACCGAAATTGCTCATGCTGGACGAGCCGTTCAGCGGGGTCGACCCGATCGCCGTCTACGACGTGCAGCAGATCATCGTCAATCTGCGCAAATTGGGTTTGGCGATTTTGATCACTGACCACAACGTGCGCGAAACATTGTCGATCGTCGATCGCGCCTATTTAATTTACGAAGGCCGCGTCGAGAGCGAAGGCACGAAAGATTTCCTCATCAACGACCCGATCAGCCGCCAGCTCTACCTCGGCGAACGCTTCAAGATGTAATTGCTCCAAATTAGAATGGCGATACTGTCCGTGAGGGCAATGGAGTTTGCCTTTTCCCAAAAGTGGGACAACCGCCTGACCAGTTTCAGAGCTAATGACTCCTGTTGGCGCAGCAATGCGCGGACAGGAGTTTTATTATGCTCAATTCTATTTGGGTTAGTTTCGGTTCGAGCGGAGTTTTTCAAAACATCTGGTTTGTCGCCGCGGTTTGGATGGGATTGGCGTTGGCGGCGAGTTTGATCTCGATCTGGGCGGGAATATCGGTCGCGCTGATTGAAATTCTCGTCGGCGTTCTTGCCGGGAATTTCCTGCATCTCACGGCGAGCAACGAATGGATCAACTTTCTCGCATTGCTCGGAAGCGGCGTGCTGACGTTTCTCGCGGGCGCAGAAATCGATCCGCGTTCGTTAAAGACAAATCTGCGGGCGAGCGCGCTTATCGGAGTGATCTCATTCGCCGCCCCGTTCGTACTGGTTTGGCTCTTCGCGCAATTCGTTCTGGGCTGGGAGCTTCATCAAGCGCAAATCGCGGGCATCGCGCTTTCCACCACATCAGTGGCGGTGGTTTACGCGGTGATGGTTGAAGGCGGTTTTAGCGACACGGCCATGGGCAAAATGATTCTCGCCGCCTGCTTCATCACTGATTTCGGGACCGTCCTCGCGCTTGGCGGACTGTTCGCCAATTACAACCTCTGGCTGCTCGGCTTCGTCGTCACCATGTGCGTCGTGCTTTGGTTCATGCCGAGGTGGACCAAGTCGATCATCGTCCGGCTCGGGGCGACGCGAGTGAGCGAACCGGAAGTAAAGTTTATCTTTTTCGTTTTGTTTTTTCTTGGCGGCCTCGCCACCAGCGCGAAAAGCGAAGCGGTGTTGCCGGCCTACCTGGTTGGCCTGGTGGTCGCAGGAGTTTTTCTTCGCGACAAAACACTGGTCCATCGAATGCGCAGCATCGCCTTCGCGACGTTTACGCCATTCTACTTCATTAAGGCCGGGCTCTACGTTTCGCTGCCGGCACTCTGGCCGGCGCTCGCGATTGTGGCCGGACTGCTTCTCCTGAAAATGTTGACGAAAATTGCGGGTGTCTGGCCGCTGGCGCGGCTGCATTACATGCGTCCACGCGAAGCTGCTTACACGACGTTGTTGATGGCGACCGGCCTGACCTTTGGCACCATTTCGGCGCTATTCGGATTCCAAAACCGCATCATCGATCAGCGGCAGTACACCATCCTGGTGACAGTGGTAATCCTGAGTGCGCTGGTTCCGACCCTCTTCGCGCAGAAGTTTTTTCAGCCCACCAAAGACGCGATGCATGCGTGGGGTCGTCTTTATCGTCGCCGACTAGGCATTTTATCTTTGGAGGACAGTGAAGAAATTAACGGCGCCATCGAGCAGGTTGAGCAAAAACCATCGTCGCAAGAGCGGGATTAGAACCCGCCTCGAGGCCGATCATGATGCAATCCTGAAAACTGCTAACGCGCGATGCACATTGGAAATCGCGCCGCTTCCGCGTTACAAGTTAGACGCTTATGGCGAAGCGCAGCGGCTCCCAAACGATTACATCGACAAGCGATCAGGAGAAGAGCGTGCCGGTTGTCACGGTCGAGAGCTTTTACAATTTGCACGCGGAAAAGCTGCAGATGAAGCTGGAAGGTCCGCGAGTGGGATTTCATCGGAAAATTCGCGAGCCCACGATCAATCGCCCGGGTCTGGCGCTTTCCGGTTTTTTCAGTTACTTCGCGGAGAAGCGCGTCCAGGTCCTCGGCGCCGCCGAGCATACGTATCTCAAAAGTTTGGCGCAAAAAATCCGCGTGAAACGTTTTCGCGATCTCTGCGCTCGAAAAATTCCGTGTCTCGTGGTCTCGCGCGGATTTCATCTCGATCCGGCGCTGCTGGCGGTCGCGACCGAAGAGAAGATCGCCGTGTTTCGCACCCCCATGATCACAATGAAGTTTATCAACGCCGCCACCATCGCGCTGGAAGTCGATTTTTCACCGACGGTGACCGAGTTCGGAAGCATGGCCGATATTCTTGGCGTTGGCGTTTTGATTCGCGGCCAAAGCGGGATCGGCAAAAGCGAATGCATACTTGGCTTGATCGAACGCGGCTACAGTCTCGTGGCCGACGACGTAACACGGATAACTTCTTTGGAAGGCCGTGAGCTCATGGCGACGGCGCCGGAACTCACTCGCAATCATATGGAAGTGCGCGGCATTGGCATTATCAACGTCGCTTCCGTGTTCGGCATCGGCAGCATCCGGATCGAGAAGCGCCTCGATCTCGTTGTCACGTTGAAGGAATGGCAGGATCTGGAGGCGGTAGATCGAATCGGACTCGATCAGGAATTCTACGAAATTCTCGGACTGCAAGTGCCGCACGTGACCATTCCGGTGCGGCCGGGCCGCGATATCGCGCGCCTGATCGAAGTGGCGGCGATGGATCAAAAGTTAAAGGGCCTCGGCCAGAACAGCGCCGTCGAGTTCAATGCCAAGTTGCTCAATTTGATGGATCCAGGATCGAAATAATGGGATTGCTCAATCGCCGAGCCAGCGCCGCAGCGCGCAGCCAGAAGATCGAGAAGGAAATATCGATTGTGAATCGGCTCGGTCTCCACGCGCGTCCGGCGGCGATGTTCGTGCGCATCGCGAGCCGTTACCGCTCGGAAATTTGGGTGGCAAAAGAAGGCGAAGAAGTCAATGGCAAGAGCATCATGGGCTTGATGATGCTGGCGGCCGGGCAGGGATCGAAGCTGCGCATCCGCTGCGAGGGGCCGGATGCCGCCCGCGCGATGGAGGAACTCGAGGAGTTAATCAACGCGCGCTTCAACGAAGATTGACATCCCCGTTACTCTGGCAGGTGAATGAGCGATAACGCGCGGCCGGAAATTCGGTTTCAAGGAGCGGGGGTCTCTCCGGGAATTGCCCAGGGCGCGATTCACGTCGTGCGTGATGACCTCGACGACGTCGCGCGCTATCACATCGAGCCCTCGCAAATCACGAACGAGATTGGGCGCTTCGAAACGGCGCTCATTCAGACGCGCGTGCAGATTCTCGAGATGCAGCAAAAGATCGCCGAATCGATCGGGGCGAAAGACGCGGGCATTTTCGACGCCCACCTGCTCGTGGTCGAAGACCGCACTTTGATCGATGAAGTGCTGCGCAAACTCGAGAGCGACCTTTGCAATGTGGAGTGGGTCTTTCAGGAAGTTGCCGCGAATTACGCGGAAACGCTAAGCAAGATCGACGATCCCTATTTACGCGAGCGCGCGCTCGACATCCAGGATGTAACCAAGCGCGTGATTCGGAACTTGCAGGGAAAAGCGCCGAAAACATTCCTCGCCCTGACCGAGCCGCACATTCTTCTCGCGCACAATCTCACACCGTCGGACACGGCAACCATGAACAAGGAGCGCGTCCTCGGCATCGCCACTGATCTCGGCAGCCGCACCTCGCATACCGCGATCATGGCGCGCTCGCTCAACATTCCCGCGATCGTCGGGTTGCATAACGTGACCGAAAAACTCGAGACCGGCCAGCATGTCCTGCTCGACGGCACAAACGGCTTGCTCATTGTCGATCCAACGCCGGAGACGCTGACGTATTACGGCGAAATCGAGTCAAGAAGAGTCAAAGTCGTTACCCAGTTAAAAGAGCTTCGCGAGACAAAGTCGACCACCCGCGACGGACGTCACATCGTCCTCTCCGCGAATATCGAACTTCCGGACGATATCGATGCGGTTGCAGCCAATGGCGCCGAGGGAATCGGCCTTTATCGCACGGAATTTCTTTATTTGAATCGCAACACGCTTCCCACCGAGGAGGAACAATACCAGACGTATCGAAAAGTTGCGGAGCGCGTTTCGCCCGATCCGCTGATCATCCGCACGTTCGATCTTGGAGGCGACAAGCTGGCCGCTGGCACCGTCGATGTGAGCGACGAGCTCAATCCGTTCCTCGGCTGGCGCGCGATTCGCGTTTGTCTCGAGAACACCGACATCTTGCGGCGCGCGATGTCGATCTTGAACGAATGCAAGGAAGAACTGCGTTGCACCGGATCGACATCCGGCGATGCAACTGAAGCGGGCGCGATGATCGAAATCCCAAGTGCCGCTATCTCCGCCGACCTCCTCGCGCGCGAAGTGGATTTCTTCAGCATCGGCACCAACGACTTGATTCAGTATGCGCTTGCGGTCGATCGCGTAAACGAGCGCATCGCGCATCTCTACGAGCCGACGCATCCCGCCGTGCTCCGCTTGCTCAAGATGATCGCCGATGCTGCCCACGCGAATGACATTTGGGTCGGCGTGTGCGGTGAGATGGCCGGCGATATCGCGCTCATTCCGCTTCTGCTCGGCCTCGGGATGGATGAATTGAGCGCGAGCGCGACACTCGTGCCGCGAGTCAAACGCGCGGTGCAAAGTCTAACGATTGCGGAGTGCGGGCAGCTTGTCGATGAAACGCTCAAGCTCCAGACCCCGTCGGAGATTCTTGATCGGTGCCTTGAATTAGCGAACCAACGTTACGGGGATTTGCTTGGGTAACAACTGTAGGGGCGCGTGTCCTCACGCGCAGAAGCTATTCCTTCATTTGCGGCTGAGGACAGCCGCCGCTACAGCATCTATTCTTCCTCGCTTGATTCCGTTTCCGGATCGGGCTTGAGCCCTTCCTCCTCCATTTTGCGCAGGACATCGCTCATGTCGTCCACTTCGTCCCACACTTCCTGGCTCACGTAAATAGGCGCTTTCTGCTGGGTGGCTATCGCGATACAATCGCTTGGCCGCGCATCCAACTCGATGATTTTTTTTTGCTGCAATTCGTTTTCCGCCCGGATGATCGCGCGTGCATAGTAAGTCGCGTTCTTCAGATCGTTAATAATGACCCGCTCGACTTTCGCGCCCAGAGCGGTCATCAAATGCCCGAGGAGATCGTGGGTAAGCGGACGCTCCTTGGAAATCTCGCGCATGAACATTGTGATTGCGCTGCCGACGGTTTGATCGACATAGATAATGAACACTTTGTCGTTGTTTCCCAGAAACACGGCACACCCGCCGCTTGTGGGCAGGACCGCGCGCACCTGCACCTCAATCACCGTTTTGTTCATCCCGCGGAACGGTATCTGACCGAATACGAAAAACAAGCAGCGCGCTACTTGTGAATAAGTTCGCGCGAATTTTTTCGAACTGAGCTTGCATGTTCGGCGCGCTGATTGAATATGCGCTTGGCGGCTGCGACCGCGGCACGAATCAAAATGAAAACCGAGTGGGACGTTGAGTCTGCTATCGCCACTTACAACGTCGACCGGTGGGGCGGCGATTACTTCACGATCAACAGCGCCGGGAATGTCGAGGCTCGGCCGCTCCAGGAAAACGGCGGCAACATCGACATCCTCGAAGTCGTCAACGAAGCGCGCTCGCGCGGTCTCGGTTTTCCGCTCGTCATCCGGTTTCAGGATTTGTTGCGCCACCGCGTCGAATCGGTCAACCGCGCGTTTCAAACCGCGATGAGCGAGTTCGGCTATCGCAATCAGTACCGCGGCGTCTTTCCGATCAAAGTCAATCAATTGCGCGAAGTCATCGAAGAGATTGTCGATGCCGGCCAGCAATTTCATTTCGGTCTTGAAGCCGGCAGCAAACCCGAACTCGTCGCCGCGCTCGCCATGCACAAGGACCCGGAGAGCCTGATCGTCTGCAACGGCTACAAAGATCCCGCCTTCATTCGGATCGCGCTGCTCGGCCGCAAGCTCGGCAAGTCGGTTGTCATCGTAGTCGAAAAACTTGAGGAACTCGAACAAACGATTCGCACCTCAAACGAAGTCGGCGTCGAACCGCACATTGGGATTCGCGTACGGCTGCACAGCAAAGGCTCCGGCAAATGGTCGCCGAGTGGAGGCGAGAACGCGAAGTTCGGTCTCGACACGACCAATCTTGTCGCTGCGAGCCAGATATTAAAAGACGCCGGCTTTGCCCATTGTCTCAAACTCGTTCATTTCCACGTCGGCTCACAGGTACCCGACATCTCGACGATCAAACGCGCGGTGCGCGAAGCGGCACGCTACTACGCGAAGCTCGCAAAACTCGGTCACGAACTCGGTTATCTCGATGTTGGCGGCGGTCTTGGCGTCGATTATGACGGCTCGCGCAGCGATTTCGATAGCTCGGCGAATTATTCCCTTCAGGAATATGCTAACGATGTAGTCTGGAACATCGCCGATGTGTGCGATTCCGAAGGTGTTGCGCATCCCGCGATCGTGAGTGAAGGCGGTCGCGCGATTGTCGCGCATCATTCCGTGCTCGTGATGGAAGCGTTCAGTTCCCTCGAAAGAACCGCGCCGAAATTGAAGGTCGAGGCCAGCGAAAAGGACCACAAGCTCGTGCCCGACATTCTCGATGTGAAGCAGCGCCCTCGATCTCGAATCGAAAGCAAAAATCGAGACCGTTTACTGGCAGCTCGCGCAGCAAATCGTCCATATGCATCGCGGTTTGCGCTATGTGCCGGACGAAATAAAGCAGCTCGAGACTTCGCTGGGCGATCAATACATCTGCAACTTTTCCGTTTTCCAATCGCTGCTCGATCATTGGGCGCTCGGCCAATTGTTCCCGATCATGCCGATCCACCGACTAACCACGCCGCCCGATCGCAACGGCATGATTGTCGACATCACTTGCGATTCCGACGGCAAAATCTCGAAGTTCATCGACCTGCAGGACGTTCGCGACACGCTTCCGCTTCATCGCATCGCGCCCGGCGAAATTTATTATCTCGGCGTCTTCATGGTCGGCGCCTACCAGGACATCATGGGCGATCTGCACAATTTGTTCGGACGCGTCACCGAGGTGCATGTCTTTCTCGATCCCGACGAAGAATCCGGCTGGTACATCGAGGAAGTGATTGAAGGCAGTACGATCGGCGAAGTTCTTGCCATGACGCAATGGGACAAAGTCGAGCTTATGCGCCTTCTCAAAACGCAAGTCGACGCCGCGATCAAGACCGACCGTTTAAAACCGAACGACGCGATGAAACTTCTCTCCGATTACGAGCGCCTCTTGCAGGAATACACGTACCTCTCACTCAATGGCATCAAACCGCCGTCGCAACCAGGCAATTGGTTGCCGCTGAGTTAAGCGTGACCGGCAGACTGGCTATGTAGGGCAGGCGCATCGCTGCCGTTTTACTTTAGTTGGCAACCGGAGCGGTTGCCCCACAACTGCTATGAGCCTGAGCGTTGGACGTCTGCGTCGAATCTGCGTTAATCTGCAAAATCTGTGGATAAATCTTCTCCTGGTTTTCGAATAAACGACGACATTTCCTGCGCGGAAACATTGCCCGCGGATGTATATGTCGATCTTGCGTGGCACGAACGCGCCAAGGGAAGAATTTTCGCGTGCGCCTGGCAGTTCATCGGTGAAGCCGCGCAAGTGAAAGCGCCCGGTTACGTTGCTCGAAGGTTGTCTGGACGAACCGCTGTTCCTGACGGTCGATGAAAACGTGCAAACACATTGTTTGTCGAACGTCTGCACGCATCGCGGCGCGATCGTGCTTGAGGGCGAAGGACACCTCAAGGGAATGCGCTGTCGTTATCACGGCCGGAAGTTCGCGCTTGATGGATCGTTTTCGTCCATGCCGGAATTCGATTGTGTCGCAAATTTGCCGAGCGAAAAAGACAATCTGCTGCGCGTTGCGCTTGAACGTTGGGGTCCGTTTTTATTTTGCAATCTCAATCCCGCGTTTGCGTTTGACGAACTCGTTAAGCCGATGAACGAGCGAGTAAACTTTCTCCCGCTCGATCGCGCCGTGTTCGATCCATCCACATCACGCGATTATTTCCTGAAAGCGAACTGGGCGCTCTACATCGATAATTACCTTGAAGAATTTCATCTCCCGTATGTGCACGGTACCAGTCTCGCCGGGCTCGATTACAGCGAATACCGTACCGAGCTTTATCCGTACGGAACGCTACAGCTTGGCGTCGGCAAATCGAAAGAAGATTCACTCATGCTCCCAGAAGATCATCCCGATCACGGCAGCAACATCGCGGCGTTTTATTACTGGCTCTTCCCAAACTTGATGATGAATTTTTATCCGTGGGGTGTTTCGGTGAACGTCGTCTATCCGGTCGGTCCGGAACGCACGCGAATTTCATTTCTCAGTTACGTCTGGGACAAAGATCGACAATCAAGCGGCGTCGGCGCCGATCTGCATCGTGTTGAAATGGAGGACGAAGAAGTTGTCGAATCCGTTCAGCGCGGTCTGCGGTCGCGTCTCTATGATCGCGGGCGTTAATCGCCCCGCCGCGAAGCCGGCACGCATCACTTCCGCAAACTTCTCGCGCGTTTTCTGAATGACTCTTGACCGCGAATTGCGGAGATGCAGACGGAGCGCAGCGTCTTCCCTTCTGTAGGGAAGGCGTTGCCTTCCCGATTAAAGAAAAGGGAAGCTAATAGCGTTCCCTACAGTTCGCGGCGTCAGCGTTATCGCTTTCGCAGGCGAAGCGGAAACAACATCGATACTTGTTTTCGATACTTTCGGTAGCTGTCGCCGTAGAAGCGGATCAGATCTCGCTCCTCGAATTGGATCGCCACCAGGATGTAAGCTGTGGTCATAACGGCGAAGAACAAGTGTCCTGTCGTCATGTGCGGCGTGGCCCAGAACGCAGTGATGAACCCGAGGTAAAGCGGATGACGCACGATCTTGTACAAAGTCGGCGTCCTAAAAGGTGGCGGCTCGTCATGTTTGGCCACCAAATAGTTATAGACCTGCTTCATGCCGAAGAGACCAAAATGATCGATGAGATAAGTTGAAACAAGAACCAACCCCCAGCCGATCCAATAGAGGCCTTGCAACAAGGTGCGGCCATTTGGGTTGCGGACGTCCCAAACGATTCCTTTCATCGGATGCCATTTCCAAAAGAGCAGCAACAAAATCAGGCTGGCCAATAACACATAAGTGCTGCGTTCAACCGGCTCGGGGACAAATTTTGTCCAGGCGCGTTTGAACCATTGCCGCGCCATCACGCTGTGTTGAACGGCGAAAAGACTGAGTAAAACAGCGTTGATGACGAGCGCCTTCGCCAGCGGCCCTTCCGGCCCGGAATCAATCGATTTCGGAACGATAACGTTGCCGACGAAACCGATTGCATACAAGAATGACACCAGGAAGATGAGGTAACAAACCAGTCCGTAGAGAAACGCAATGATTCGACCAAACATATATTAAGTCTCCTTTCAGTTTTGTCGCCTGCCTCTGCGCCGACTAGGCTGACAGCAGACAATTCCGACGGCAAGCCTAAAGTATTACGAACGAGACCACGCCCGCGCGATTGAAAACCAGAGCTATGTCATCGCGGCGAATCGCGTGGGCACAGACGATAGAGTCACCTTTGCCGCACTTCGGCGATTTACTTCGGCGACTTATTCCTCGCCGTCGTAATAATCGAGCGCCTTGGAACGCATCAGTCTGCGCTCCGGCGACCGCACCAGCCATTTCTTGCTGTCAGGGTAATAGGCCGACTCGCCGATCGGATTATCGGCGACAACGTAGACGACGAGGTCCTCTTTGCCGTTATTGGTAAGTTGATGAGGCTCGTCAGGTCCAAAGATAAATGCGTCGCCCGTCTCAATAGGGGTCGTTCCATCTTTGTGACGAACGAAGCCATTCCCCGAAACGACGTGATAAAGCTCCCATTGCGCGCTGTGTAAGTGATATGGGTATGGAGTTTGCCCCGGAGTTAGGCGCAGAATTTCGAGATCGAATGGATGTCGATCTTGCAAGTCGGTCGAAGTTTCTTTTCGCCCCAGCGCGATCGAGACGCTCCTGCCGAACCCGGCGAACTTCCCTTTCGGCGAAGTCCACGAGTCCTCGGCGATATCTTTCGTATTAATCTTCTGCATATTTCGCCGTTTCTTTGCCCTTGCCTATTGAGCGAGCAGATAAATCCCGAGCAACGTCACAAAAAAATAAGGAACGAGGACAGCCGCGCCACCATAGTCCTTTGCCATTCGCTGACCGAAAAAGAGCGCTAAGATCGACGTCGCGGAAACGACGGCGCCGTAAAACGCCACCGTTGTATCGTGCGAAAAAATTACGAGCACGCATCCAATCGCGGACAAAGCTCCCGCTGCAAGCTCAAGGGTCGTGATCGCAAGGACCATCAGCGGCACCATCCCAGCCAGCGGACTTTTGGCAAAATGCCCTTTCAACCAGTCGAGATTTCCTCGCCGGTCGACTACCTTGTCGATGCCGGATTGCAGAAAAAGAATCGCGAGAAACGCTGAAACCAGGATCTGCGACAGAAATAGAGCTCCCGCGAGTGTGTGCAGATTTTGCATTCGCTGCTTCTAACACGATCCGACATTGCGGAGAAACATGAATCTCAAACTGTTTGCGGCGGGGCTCCGAACGGAATCTTCGCTTGGCGAGCGATCGCGTTTCTTCGAGTTGCTTTTCCTGGGTTCCTGGTTTCCTGATTGAAATTGTGAGCGATACATTTTCACCAATTTCGGTAAAGGATGCGCTAAGAAGCTCCGCACCGATTGCGCGGATTTTGGTGCAGGGTTGGGTGCGCACGCGCCGCGATGCGAAAGATTTCTCCTTCATTGAGCTGAACGACGGTTCTTGCCTGCGCAATCTTCAGATTATTGCCAAAAATTTGTTGGCGAATTATGCCGAGGTTCAGCGTTTGACCACGGGCGCTTCCATAATAGTAGAAGGCGAGCTCGTTGCATCCCAGGGCAAAGGCCAAAGCTGGGAGGTCGTGGCGGAGAAGATCGACATCGTCGGCCTCGCCGACGACAGCTATCCGCTGCAAAAGAAGGGACACACGCCGGAATTTTTGCGCGAGATCGCGCACCTGCGGCCGCGCTCAAATCTTTTTGGTTGCGTCTTTCGCGTGCGCAGCCGGCTCGCCTTCGCCATTCATAAATTTTTTCAAGAACGCGGCTTCGTTTACGTCCACACGCCGATCATCACGGGAAGCGATTGCGAAGGCGCAGGCGAATTGTTTCGCGTCACCGCTATCGACGCCAAGAATCCTCCGCGAACGAAAAATGGCGAGATCGATTACACGAAAGACTTTTTCGCGCGCCAGACTTACCTGACCGTGAGCGGTCAGCTCGAGGTGGAGGCGTTCGCCTTGTCGCTCTCGAAGGTCTACACCTTTGGCCCGACGTTTCGCGCCGAGAACTCGAACACCTCGCGGCACGCAAACGAATTTTGGATGATCGAGCCGGAAATGGCGTTCTGCGATTTAAACGGCAATATGGATCTCGCTGAGGAGATCGTGAAATATCTAATTGTCGATCTTCGAGAGAATTGTCCCGAAGAGCTCGGATTGTTTGCCAAGTTCGTGGACAAGGAATTACTCGCGCGCCTCGACTTCGTCGTCGAACGGGCGTTTCAAAGAGTCTCCTATATCGAAGCGATCGAGCTTCTGAAAAAGAGCGGGGAGAGATTCGAGTTCCCGGTCGAATATGGATTGAACCTGCAATCGGAACACGAGCGCTGGCTGACTGAGAGACATTTTAAAT
The DNA here is from genome assembly GCA_003219195.1 of Verrucomicrobiota bacterium. GTDB lineage: Bacteria > Verrucomicrobiota > Verrucomicrobiia > Chthoniobacterales > UBA10450 > UBA10450. The sequence goes on along the minus strand of QHPX01000137.1, from coordinate 11,052 downwards.
GCCCGGTCACCGTTTTCAATTACCCGAAAGAGATCAAGCCGTTCTACATGCGCTTGAACGATGATAATAAAACGGTTACCGCGATGGACCTGCTGGTCCCCGGCATCGGCGAAATCGTCGGTGGAAGTCAGCGTGAGGAGCGCCTCGAAGTTCTGGAGACGAACATGCGCCGGCACAAAATGGATCCGGCCGATTACAAGTGGTATCTCGATCTTCGCCGCTACGGAACGGTCCCGCATTCCGGGTTCGGTCTCGGCTTCGAACGCATGCTTATGTTCCTCACCGGCGTGTCAAACATCCGCGACGTCATTCCATTCGCGCGAACCCCCGGCAGCGCCGAGTTCTAGTACGAACCACGAACCGCGGATTACGCGAATAAAAACGGATTCAATGAAGCACAAAACAGCCGCGCGGATCCCCGGATTTCTGTTCTGACTTCAACGTTGGATGTTGGGCGTTGAACGTTTGCTTTGCGGTTGGGGATCTGTGTAAAAACGCTGATATCTGCCGCGATTTTATCTTATCCTCGTAAACTCGAGCTTGGAGCCGTTGACCTCTCGCAAAATCATACGGTCGCCCGCGAATTCCATCTGATAAACAGAGGTAGCGAACGGCGTCTCGATCTTGATCCGGTTATTGTCGCCGAAACTATACCTCCCGCGCGTATTTCCGATCAGAACAGAACCATTTTCAGAGAATTCCCAAACGATTGCATTTGCATTCCCGGGCGTGTGCCATTTACCGACGATGTCGTGGGAAGGACCGCCGCAGCCGGTCATGGCACACAGCAAAACTGCCACGGCGCTTATCGCTAATCGGGCCTTATATCGGAGAAAACTAAATGGCATGACAATCAGGATTCTCTTCCGCGAACATAACCGGTGGAACGCATAATTTAGCCCTCGCTTCGATATCATGAAGCCTTCTTTTGCGCTTCGGGCTTGGGTACGCGCTTACGGCTTGCAGCGGCCGATGTAGCAACGACGATTGCGCCGCTCTTTCAGTTCCGAGCTGGCTTCTGACTTCTGATCTCAGCCTGCCTCGCCGCCTGTTTGCGAATGGCGTCAACGGCGATCAGGGCGACCTAGATGCTGGAAAGCCAATAGGTCGATTGAGTGGAAACGAGAGAGTCAAAGCATTCGGAATAACGTTGCGAAAGTGGGGACTTCTATCCCCTAGCGCCCACGCTCGTCTCTAAAACAGAAAATCTGCTTCAGCGGATTGACTCTTCGCATCATGCGTGTATATACACGGATAATGGCTTCCTCACCTTCGTTCCACGCGTGTCGCACTTGTGCGTGCTCTGCCCTGCGCCACGCCAGCAGGGCCGTGACCCAGCATTACGAGAGACATTTTCGAGGGAGCGGGCTTCGTGCAACCCAATTCACCATTCTGGCCACGCTCGCACAGACCGGCCCGCTCTCCATCTCCGAGTTGTCTGCGAAACTCGGTCTTGAGCGAACAACGCTGTCGCGAAATTTGCGCCTGCTTGAAAACAAAAGGTGGGTCTGTGCGATTGCCCACTGCGATCAGCGCATACGAAGGATGGAACTAACACCAAAGGGCAGGAAGAAAGCCGTGGCCGCCTTGCCAGTTTGGAAACGCGCGGACGCCGGCGCGGAGACGGTCTTACGGCGGTTTGGTCTGCAGTCGCGGCCGGTGCGGCCACCGCTTCGCTCAAAATAATTTTCGCAATGAAAGATGTGTATATACACTTGATCGATGGTTCCACCGTAGCCTGCCTGAGCCGAGTCGAACGAGTCTCTCGCGACGGTTCCTCGAAAAAGAAAATACGCGCGCGAAAATGCTGGCTTTAGCGCAAAACATCCACTCGTAGTGAACCGTGGAGTGAAATATGAACACTTATCTTCGGTTCCGACCATTTGGTCTACGATCACAGCCATTGACGCGCCCAAGATAAATTTTTGTAGTGAAGGATGTATATACACGCATGATGGAAAGAGGATGCATAATCCCGTATTGTCGCCGTTTCGCTCTGCCGCCGATGTCTGGGACAGGCGCGGAAAAGCGAAATGAAAAAGAAAGGGATGATCTATGAACACTGATCTTATCGGCTCCATTGAATTGACCGCTTCAGCCGCAATCGTTATTGCCGCTTTGTCGATCGGATTCGGTTCCAACCCCGTGACGCGAGTTAGCATAGCTGTCTGGCTTGGCATTTGGTTCGTCATCGTCGTAATTTTGGCCGCGACCCGCACCCTCTATTACGAACATGGACTTGGCACGCCCGGTCTCGGCCTGGCCATCGTGCTTCCGATCACGATCCTTTGCATAACCGCCGCGCGCATCCGATCGTTGCGCGAGGCTTTCCATCGAGTGCCGCTCTGGCTTCTTGTCGGTGTGCACTCGGTCCGTCTGCTCGGCGTGAGTTTTATCATTCTTTTCGCGGCCGGGCGTTTGCCCGCGCCGTTCGCTCCGGTCGCCGGCTGGGGCGACATCTTTGTCGGAGCAACCGCTGTCCCAGTCGCGTGGCTTGCCTACCGACAGACCACAAATGCTGGGGCGATCCTATGGATTTGGAATGTCATTGGAATCGCGGATCTGATCGCCGCGATCGGATTGGGAGCAACGTCTTCGCCCGGCCCGCTGCGGTTGATTTTCGCAGAAACTAGTTCAGCCATCATGACAACCCTGCCGTGGCTTTTGATTCCCGGCTTTCTCGTCCCGCTGCTAATTACAGTTCACATTGCGATCTTCGTTCGACTGAAGGTGGAATAGCTGGCGGGAGACTGACCTCTGATCTCTGGACTCTGCCCTCTCTTCCGTTGGGCTTGGCCCCAAGTCGAGGCATCACGCCGGTTTTATTTTATCCTGTTAAACGCAAGCTTGGCACCGTTGACCTCTGTTAAAATCATGTGGTCGCCCCAGAATTCCATATGATAAGCCATAGTTGCGTACGGGGTCTGAATCTTAACTCGGTTATTGTCGCCGAGACTATACCTGCCTCGGATACTCCCGATCAGGACAGACCTATCCGTAGAGAATTCCCAAACGGTTGCCTTTGGGTCGCCCGACATCTGCCATTTACCGACAATTTCAGGGGAAGGACTTCCGCAGCCGGCCATTGCCAACAGCAAGACCGCCATGGCGGTTATCAGCAATTGGAACTTATATCGGGCAAAACTAAATGGCATGATCACCGGATTTTCTCTGGCGCGAGCGCAATCGGGAGAATGCGCAATCGAGCCACTCGTTGCAATCCTGTAAAGTCTGTCTTTGGGCGTGGACACCTCGCCGGGTGCTTATCTACCGGCTTCCTGGGCACCGCGAAGCGAAAGCAGTTGTCTTGAGCCGGAGAGTTGATTGTCGATCTTATGGGTTGCTCCTAGTGGATTGCTTTATCTGCAAAGATCCGAGAAACTACGTCGCGCAAAGCCTTTTCGGTCCTCGGGTTATCCATTTCTCGAAAAACCCGAATACACTCCGCCGGCGTCGCGTCTAATAACGAATGAAGAAGGTAATACTAAGCATGGCGTTGGCAGTCGCCGCGCCGTTTGCGTGGGCACAGGTCACTGAGACCACGACAACGACCACGACTGAGGGAAGCGGCACAATCACCGAGCTCGGACCCGGTGGCACGATCGTGCTGAAAGAAAGTGCCGGACCAAGGCAATATCGCTTTGGCAAACGCGTCGTCTACGTCACACGTAGCGGTAGGGAACTAGACGAAGCCACGGTGAGAACAAGAATCACAGTGGGCGCTCCCGTCCGCGTTCACTACATGACTGAAGGCGGCAACATGGTCGTCGATCGAGTGATCCTTGACGAGGATTAAGATCGACAATTAACATTCGCGCCTTTTCGGCTTCGCCTCACCCATGAAGGCGGAACGGAGAGGCGCGTTTCGCGTACTGCGCTTTTGTCATTCCGAGCGGTGGCCTGCCTTGAGCGATCTCGCTAGCCAGTATGCAAGATCCTTCGACTTCGCTCAGCATGACAGCGGTCTAGTCGCCGTCACTTTTTCTTCGATTCTTTCTTCGACTCGTGCTTGGATTCCTTCGCTTCCTTGGGCTCCTTGGGCGTTTTTTTCGATTCGCCGGGGCGATAATCTTCCTGCTCGGCGGCGGCGAAGGCTTTTTCGAGCCCAACCATGTCTTCGCCGGGCTTGAGTGTGTCGAAGGCTTCGGATTCTTTGCGCAGTTCTTCCTCGGAATAGTTGGCCGCTTTGATCGACAATCCGATGCGGCGCTCGACTTTGTCCACCTTGATTTCGCTTAACTGCGAGATGTGGACGAGCCCGTCGATGTCGTCCTCGAGTTGCACAAACGCGCCGAAACTGGCGAGCTTGGTCACCTTGCCTTTCACGAGATCGCCGATCTTGTATTTCTGGTCGATGTTCTTCCACGGGTCTTCGCTCAGTTGTTTAATGCCGAGGCTGATGCGCTGGTTCGTCTTGTCGATGTCGATAACTTCGGCTTCGACTTCTTCGCCCTTTTTCAGGACTTCGCTCGGCTGATTGATCTTCTTCGTCCAGCTCAAGTCGGAGACGTGAATCATTCCGTCGATGCCTTCATCGAGTTCGACGAACGCGCCGTAAGCGGTCATGTTGCGGATCTTGCCTTTCACGCGGCTGCCGATGGTGAATTTCTTCTCGATCTCGTCCCACGGATTCGGCTCGAGCTGACGCAGGCCGAGCGAAATTTTCTGTTCCTCCTTATTTACGCCGAGCACGACGGCCTCGACTTCCTGGCCCACGGTCAAAATGTCGGACGGACGCATGTTCCGTTTCGTCCACGAAAGTTCGGAGACGTGGATGAGACCTTCCACGCCTTCCTCGAGTTCCACGAACGCGCCATACGGAACGAGGTTTGTAATTTTGCCTTTGACCTTTTGACCCGCGGGAAATCTTTCTTCAATCTGGTCCCACGGATTTTTTTGCGTTTGCTTCAGGCCTAACGAGACGCGCTCTTTCTCCTTGTTGATGTCGAGCACAACTACTTCGAGCTGCTGACCGACTTTGACCAACTCGCTTGGATGCCCGAGCCGGCCCCAGGTCATGTCGGTGATGTGGAGCAGGCCATCCATGCCATCGAGATCGATAAACGCGCCGAAGTCGGTGAGATTCTTGACCGTGCCCTGCACCTTGTCGCCAATGTTCACGCCTTCGAGGAATTTCTGCCGCTTTTCGCTGCGTTCCTGTTCGATCAACTCGCGCCGGCTCAGGACGACATTGCGCCGGTCGTCGTTGATCTTGACGATCTTAAAATCGTAGGTGTTGCCGACGAACTGCTGTAAATCTTTCGGCGGCACGATGTCGATCTGCGATGCGGGCAAGAATGCCTCGACGCCGATGTTCACCATCAGTCCGCCTTTGACGACTGATTTCACTTTGCCTTTGATCAGGCCGTCGCCCTGAAACACGCTCGCAATCTTGTTCCAGTTTTGACGATAAGCTGCCTTCTCCTTCGAAAGGACAACCATGCCTTCGTCGTTCTCCAGCCGCTCGAGAAGAACTTCCACTTCATCGCCAACTTCGAGCGAATCGATGTCTTCAAATTCCGTGATGGGAATTACGCCTTCGGACTTGTAACCAATATCGACGAGCACTTCGCGCGGTCGAATCTCCAAAATGCGTCCCTTGACGATGCTGCCTTCGCGGAAGTCCGGCATCGGTTTCGACATCACATCCTGCATCTGAATCATAAATTAAATAAGGCCTCCTTAGGGCACACTGTGGCGGCGGTCTATGACCGCCGGTCTGCTCCGCCGCGAACTGCGATTACCGCAGCGCAAGCGGAGCGCCACAGTAGGTGTTTTCCGAGAATAGGTCAAACCCTTGTCGGTGGGGCGAGACTCTGTCGAGCCGACTGATTTCGACGGCTCCGCAGAGCGTCGCCCTACCGGCATCCCTTGAGCAGACCCTCTTTCTCTCCATATTTGATTCACATGTCGATCTTACGCTTGTCCATCGTAGCGCTGTCGGTTGCCGCAACGCTGCGCGCGGAATCGCCGGCCGAGCAAAAAATTCTCGAGGCGGTTAAATCGCAAGAACTCAGCGTCGTGCATCTGTGGGCGCCGTGGTGTTTAAATTGCCAGGCCGAATTAAAAAGCGGCGGCTGGCTGAAAACGATTAAGGACAACCCGCGGGTCAAATTTTATTTCGTTTCGGTTTGGAACGGCGGCGAGGACGGTCGCGCCATGCTCAAAAAATTTGAGGTTGCCGATCAACTGAACGTGACAATCCTTGCCGATCCCGGACCGCGCGGAAGCAATCACATTAAGCAGTTCGGCGGTCTGCCGCTCTCGTGGATTCCGACCACGTGGGTTTATAGCGGGGGCGATTTGCGCTATGCCTTGAACTACGGCGAAATGCGTTTTCCGGTCTTGCAGCAATTTCTCGAGGACAGCGGATCCCAGTGGTCCCATAAAGGTGAGCCGTCCACCGAGTGATCCGTAGATCATGATCACAACATTGCTCCCGACGCAAAAGTCAGCCGATCGTCCGCCAGCGATCCTTTCGCTCATCGGTGATACCCCGCTCGTCGAAATCACGAGGATCGACACCGGGCCATGCCAGCTTTTCGTAAAACTCGAGAACCAAAATCCCACCGGCTCGATTAAAGATCGCGTCGCGCTTGCCATGATCGAAGCGGCCGAGGCTGAGGGAAAATTGCAACCGGGGGGCACGGTGATCGAGGCAACCGCCGGCAACACCGGTCTCGGTCTGGCCCTCGTCGCCGGTGCGAAAGGTTATCGCGTGCTGCTCGTCATTCCCGACAAAATGTCCCAGGAAAAAATTTCGCACGTGCGCGCACTCGGCGCGGAAGTGCGCATCGTTCGCTCGGACGTTACCCGTGGCCATCCGGAATATTATCAGGATGTTGCCGCGCGGCTCGCGGAAGAGATTCCGGGCGGATTTTATGTGAACCAGTTTGGCAATCCGGCGAATCCGCTGGCGCACGAGCGCAGCACCGGTCCGGAAATTTGGGAACAAATGCGGCATGATGTCGATGCGATTGTCGTCGGCGTCGGATCGGGTGGAACGCTCACTGGACTTGGCCGATTCTTTAATCGAGTCAAGCCGCGGCGCGGCATCGAAATGGTTCTGGCCGATCCCACTGGCTCCGTTCTCTATGAATACGTCAAGACTGGCAAGCTGGTAGAATCGGGAAGCTGGGCGGTCGAAGGCATCGGCGAAGATTTCGTTCCCGAGATCGCCGACATGTCGTACGTGACCGACACCTTCGAGATCGATGACGAAGAAAGCTTCGCGACCGCGCGCGAGCTTTTGCGGCACGAAGGAATTTTAGGCGGCTCATCCACCGGTACCCTGGTGACGGGTGCGCTCCGTTATTGCCGAAAGCAAACTGCACCTAAACGGGTCGTCACCTTTGTCGCGGATACGGGGAATAAATATCTTTCCAAGATGTTCAACGATTTTTGGATGGCGGAGCAGGGATTCATTCATCGCCCGCCGCACGGGGACCTCAGTGATTTAATCAGCCACCGCGTGGAAGCGGGCGAAGTTATTTCGGTCGGCCCAAGCGACAGTCTCCTGACTGCGTTTAATCGCATGCGGCAGGCGGATGTTTCGCAAGTGCCAGTCGTTGATGAAAAAGGACGTGCCATTGGCATCCTCGACGAATCCGATCTTTTGGTGAAAGTGCATCGCGACCCAACGCATTTTAACGATCCGGTGAAAAATGCGATGACCGATCGGCTTGAGACTCTTTCGCCAAAAGCGAAGATCAACGATCTACTGGCGGTGTTCGATCGGGGCCGCGTCGCCATTGTCATGGATGGGGATAAGTTTCTCGGCCTGATCACGCGCACCGATTTGCTTTCCTATTTGCGGCTGCACATGCCCAAATCGTCCGTGCCCCCGAGCCGCGAATTTTCGTAAGATCGACATGTGGCGGGGGCGATTGACCTCGATCGCCCGCGGGGGGCTCAGTGAACCGCCCCTACCTAATCCGTCAAATCTGTATAACGTAAGATCGACATGAAGAAGCAGCACGAATTTGCCACCCGCGCCATTCACGCCGGCCAGGAACCTGACCCAACCACCGGCGCGATCATGACGCCGATTTACGCAACATCGACCTACGTGCAGCAGAGTCCCGGCAAACACAAAGGCTTCGATTACGCGCGCTCGATTAATCCGACACGCCTCGCCTACGAAAAATGCATCGCCGATTTGGAAAGCGGAACACGCGGTTTCGCGTTTGCATCCGGCCTCGCCGCGATGTCCACCGCCCTCGACGCAATCGACAGCGGTTCACACATTGTCGTGAGCGACGATCTTTACGGCGGAACGTTCCGCCTTTTCGAAAAGGTGCGTCGCCGTTCCGCTAATCTCGATTTCACCTTTGTCGATCTGACGGACGCAAACCGATTCGAGGACGCGATCAAGCCAAACACGCGCATGGTCTGGATTGAGACGCCGAGCAATCCACTGCTCAAACTGATCGATCTCGAAGCGATCGCAAAAACCGCGCGCGAGAAAAATGTTATTTCCGTTTCGGACAACACCTTCGCGAGTCCCTGGATTCAGCGGCCGATCGAGTTCGGGTTCGACCTGGTGATTCATTCGGCCACGAAATATCTCAACGGCCATTCCGACATGGTCGGCGGCGTCATCGTCGTCGGCGACAACAAAGAGTTCGGCGATCAAATTGCCTTTCTGCAAAATGCCGTCGGCGCGATCGCGGGGGCGTTCGACAGTTTTCTGGTGCTGCGCAGTTTGAAAACACTGGCGTTGCGCATGGAGCGTCATTGCGCGAATGCGCTCGAGATCGCGCGCTGGCTGGAAGAGCAGCTGCAGGTGAAGTCAGTCAGTTATCCCGGACTCAAGTCGCACCCGCAACATGATCTCGCGCGCGTGCAGATGCGCAGTTTCGGCGGAATAGTCACGATGATTCTGAAAACCGATCTCGCCGGTACGCGGCGTTTTCTCGAAAATACCCATCTGTTTTCGCTCGCGGAAAGTTTGGGCGGTGTCGAAAGCCTGATCAATCATCCGGCGCTCATGACTCACGCGTCCGTGCCGAAAGAACAACGCGAAGCGCTTGGCATCACCGACTCCCTTGTCAGGCTTTCGGTCGGTGTCGAGGACGTGCGCGATTTGATCGACGATCTGCAAACCGCGCTCGAAGCGATTTGATCCGGGGTAGCGCATGCGTCTCGCACGCGGCGTCCGGTGTCTCGCCGGACGCAATTTGGTTCGTTGCTTCGGACGAGACGTCCGGATCGGCGCGCGGGGACGCGCGCCCTACCCAACCAGATTGCGCGTTGTGATTACGCGGCATCTACCTAACATTTCCCGCCGTGGGCAGCACATTCGGCCAACTTTTTCGCATCACGACTTTCGGCGAATCACATGGCGGCGGCATCGGCGTGGTGATCGATGGTTGCCCGCCTAAGATCGACATCTCCGAAGCGGACATTCAGCGCGAGCTCGACCGGCGGCGCCCCGGTCAAAGCAAAATTACGACGCGGCGCAAAGAAGAAGATCGCTGTGAAATTCTTTCCGGTGTGTTCGAGGGCAAAACGCTTGGCACTCCGATCGCCATCCTCGTTCGAAACAAAGACGCGCGGCCGGAGGATTATGTCGATCTTGCAAAAAAGTTTCGTCCGTCCCACGCCGACTTCACTTACGAAGCGAAGTATGGAATTCGAAACTGGCAGGGCGGCGGACGTGCCTCGGCGCGCGAAACGATTGGGCGTGTCGCCGCGGGCGCGGTTGCGCGAAAAGTTTTGGGCGCGCTTTATGCGAAGATCGACATCGTCGCTTACGTCGCGCAAATCGCCGAAGTCATGGCCACGGTCGACAAGTCGAAAGTAAAAGTGAGAGATATCGATGCGAACATCGTTCGGTGTCCGGATGCGGTGGCGGCGAAGAGAATGATTTCTCTGATCGAGAAAACACGCGAGGCAGGCGATTCGTTAGGCGGCGTGATTGAGTGTGTCGCCAGAAATGCGCCGGCCGGATTAGGCGAGCCAGTTTTCGACAAACTCGAAGCCGACCTGGCGAAAGCGATGTTGAGTTTGCCGGCGACGAAAGGTTTTGAAATCGGCTCTGGCTTTTCCGCAACGCGAATGCGCGGCTCGGAACATAACGATGCCTTTGAAATGCGCCGCGGCAGAGTTCGGACATCGACAAATTATTCCGGCGGCATCCAGGGCGGCATCAGCAACGGCGAAGAGATTTATTTTCGGGTCGCGTTCAAACCGACGGCGACGATTGCGCGGGAACAAAAAACTGTAACGCAATCGCACGATGAAACTGAACTGGCGGCGCGCGGTCGTCATGATCCATGCGTGCTGCCGCGCGCGGTCCCCATGGTGGAAGCGATGGCTGCTTTGGTGCTGTGCGATCACGCATTACGTCAGCGCGCAATTAATCGGAACGCTTGAATCCGCAAATTCAACAAGCCGCCGGTTCGCCTCTCTGGCAATTGGTGTTCGTCTCATTCGCTCTCCTCTTGATCCTGCTTGAGGTCCTGCGCGGCTGGCGACTTGGCGTTGCCCGGCAATTGGCGCGGCTTGCTGCGCTGATCGCTGCTTATTTCGCCGCGTTTTTCGGCGGTAAATTTGCGCTGCCAATCGTTCGCCCGTTTTTCAAAATGCCCGACGCGTTGTTGTCGATCTTGGCGGGCGCGGTCCTGGCGTTGATGATCTTCTTTTTCGGCGCGTTTCTCATCTGGCTGCTGGTTGTCGGCGTGAGATCAGTCGGAGCGGTGGCTGATCCACGAGTGCGCCGGCAGAGAGGTGATGTGACGACTTTGCCGCAGCCGCGCGCGCTCCACGTTGTCGATGTCCGGCCTCGTCCATTGAATGAATCGAGTGAGGAACTTCCACAGTTGATAACTTCGCTCGGGCGTCTGAGAAATTCGCTCGAGATGGGCGTCATCGGCGACGCCGTCAAAAAAACTGACATTATTCCGGCAAAAACTTACGAGGTTCTTGGGAAAGTTGGCCAGGTGGTCTCAAGTCCGAAAACGGCGGAGCGCTTTCTTTCATATCCCGGCGCTCGTAATTTGACCGAACATCCAAAAATCGCCGCGCTGCGCAACGACCCTGAAATTTCAC
>QHPX01000160.1 GCA_003219195.1 Verrucomicrobiota bacterium | reverse complement strand
AGCACGGCGTTCTCATCCCCGAGTGCGAATAGGGTACCAACCCGCCTTCCCTCTCGACCTTCGCGGGCAATCTCGACTGCGAGCCCAATCAGGGACTCAAGAATTTCGGGATCATGATCTGTTACCTGGCAGAGAATACTCTCAAACATCCATCGACTCCTCACCTCGAGTAGAGGCCACCCGGTTCATGCCCATGGCCTTGCCAATCGATTTCTGCGGGGCTTAAGGTTTTAGAAGAGACTTCCCGTAGCCAACAGGAATGGCGAAATTCGATCCTCCGAACTCGCGCACCATGGCAAAGTTAACTCCTATTACCTTGCCCTCGTTGTTGAAAAGCGGACCGCCAGAGCCGCCTGATGTGGTTTGGGCATCATAGACAATCTTGTCCGGCAGCACGTCGCCGATGTGCCCTTGAGTGGTGGTAGGCCGGATTAGATGACGGCGAGCGAGTTCTTCGATCACCTGTTTCGGATCACCTTTGGATGCAGTCGCGATGGACTGGAGCGTCTCTGCGCCTGCTCGAGCCAGAATTGCATCAAGACCAGTCGGATATCCTAGCAGCACGACCGGCCCACCCCTGACCGCCGAACCGCGGCCATCGGCAAGGGCTATTTGTTTGATTCCCAGGTCTGAAACGTTTCCTTTCACCACAGCAACGTCCGCAGCAGAGGAAATCTTCTCGGTGTTGACCGCAATGTGATCGAGCATTTCCTTCAGATCGTCATTCTGCCACCAAGGCTCGGCGACGTGATGGTTCGTAAGAATTCGTCCAGTGTCGGAGACGAGAAAGCCGGTGCCGAAGACATCCAGGTGTACTTCCGGACCATTCCCGGTGAGTCCCACGAGCGGATTGTTGTGTTCGTCAGTCTCAGGCTCGCCGGTGCTCGTCACCCCAGCATAGCGGAGTCTCAATCCTGTCGTGTGGTTGCGGAAGGCAAGTACAACGTGGATTAGGCAGACGCTGGGTTCATAGGCCTGGATAATTCTCTCAGCAAACTTGCCGTCGGTCTCAATCTTCAGGAGGCGGCTTTCTACCGCGGCTAACTGATTTTTAAAGCAGAAGCGTTTTCTGGGTCGCTGGTTGCAATTTGCGACCTCAGGTCTTCGCTCTTCTTCTGAAGTTGAAGCTTTTGGCGATCGCCAGCCTGGGATGGACCGCGGTCACGGTCTTCAAGGGCTCGACGCGAACGTTCCATCAACTGTTGTTCGGTCAGCACACCCGTCTGCAATCGAGTGATTGCCGCATAGACCCGGGTATTCTGTTCCTGGGTGCGATGGTAGAAGAAGAAAAAGACAACGGAAGCAACGATAAGCACAGCAACGGTAGCCAGTCCGCCAACCCGAAGCGTCCGCCGTTCTTCGTTGACTGCTGTCACGACCTGCTGGGTAGCGTTCCGATTTTCCTCGGTAAGGCGCAGCCGCTCTCGAAACTCGTTCGCGATAGACTTATTCCGTAGTTGCAAACGCACCCGCGACAGCAATTCGTGAGAGTCGAGAGGCAGCGACAGCACATCGTCGGCTCCGAGATCCAGCCCCCGAGTGCGCTCGGCTGATCCTCCCGGAGATAGCATCACAACGCGTATGTTGTGCGTGTGCTCGGACCCTTTGATTTCGGAAAGAAGGTCACAACAATCGAGCTGGGGCGGATCAGCGCCCAGGACAACTGTGTCAGGGTTGAAGGCGACGACCGCTTTCATTCCTTCCCGGCAGTCGGTCGAGACCTCATATCCCGCATCGTTCAGCGCCGCGACGATTTGTTCTCTGAGACTGTCGTCAGACTCCACCACCAGAACTTTCCCTGCTTTGTCGGTCATAACGCTCGTTTCTTAGGATGGCGCCAGACTGTCACAGGATTCAATTCGGGGAGGATCGGTGTCCGTCCTTCTCCACGGTTTTCACCTCAGACTGGTCCACACAAATCAGGATCATGGTCTTGGAACACTCACCGCATAGCCAGAAGTGTTCCAGCCGCTTGCTCCCTGTCTCCGGAGACAAAACAAACTGATAAATCTTGCCATCACGCAAGTAGTGGAGTTCCCGCCTGCAGTCGGGATTGGCGCATTGGCTGACCACAGCATTCCCTGCTCCATTCTTGCCACGCAGTTGATTGACCACGCTTGCGAGATTGTTCGGCAACGCAATGTCGAGAAATTTCGTCGATGTTGTCTGAGTTGGCGTCGAGGATTTGATCGAGGTACGCGTTTTGGACTGAAGCCAGATGTGCGAGCTAACGAAGTCGCTAGTCCGGATCGCCCATGTCTCCTTTCTCCGCCTGAACCTGAAGATGATTCGCGGGATCGATCACGTACTGTTGATGATCGACGATGAATACTCTTCGCCCGTACATCTTCACCTCGACGAACGTCTCGTCACGGAGAGGAAACCAAAAACCATCTATTCTTTGATATCGCCGGACAAAGTCAGCTCGATTAATCCAGAAGGACGGTTTTTTAGCAGGGTGGCCTGCGATTTTAACAACCGCGAAGTCCTCGGCGTCAATCCATATTTTCCCCTCAAACAGATACTTATCTTTGCGTTTCGGCATGGCCTCTAAGACAAAACAATGATACGGGCCGACTTCCTCGTCCCCAGCCAACGTGAACGTATAGTTCGCGGTCGTGATCGCACTGTTGTGATGCTCCTGACCGGAAGACGTCTCGCTTTCGCTCTGAATCAGGCGATCGAACACAAGGTGACGCACGATGCTCGATCCCTTTTCGGAGGTCTTGCTGAACGTTTTCTTGTCGGGCGCCCGATACTTCACGCGGACGACCGCCTGCGCAGCTACTTTCCCCTCGAGGTTTCTGATCTCGTACGTTCGGACTGCGGAGTACTGCTGTAGCTGTTGGTTTCGCAATCGGTTGCGCTGAAGCATTTGTGCGATGATGTCGTCGCCGGTCAGACCAACCGGAGCCCTATAACTCGATAAAGCCATCTCCTGGGCGATCTGGCCCGCGGCGTCTTGACTTTCCGCAAGTGGCGCCGCCGAACCCGCCCCCAAGATGAAAGTGAGCACTACCATTCCTTTAATTCGTCCAAAGTGCGTTGCCATAACCTCCGAGCCCTCCTACGCTCTTACGTTTCCTTCCGTGGCCGTGCGTCATACTTTCAGTTACCGAAACTAAGAATGAAGCCATCCACGCGGCGCTGAAAACCCGTGAACTTGCCAAAGAAAGGCGAAGCATCGTTGTTGTACACGTCATGAAAATTGCCATGATTTGTGAGATTGATCGAATAGAGGCCTACCCGCACTTTGTGCCGGCTTCCATGTTCCGTGAAAGGCAAATGCAGATGAAAGTCTCTGTAAAGCTGTGAGTCGAGTGACAAGAATGTCGGAAAACGCTGGCCATTTGGCAATCCTGAGTAATTCTGCTGCACGTCCACGTTGGAGTACGGAAAGCCGGTGTGAACGTCGACGACAGGATTCACCGTGAGCGACCACGGAAGACGGAACGTTCCCCAGCTGACCACTCGATTGGGAATGTCCGAAGGCAGAATGCCCGAGACATTGGGCCGAATGACGGGCTGCTCGAATGGAAGGAAAATGTTGGATACGGTATTCAGATCACCGCGTGTCCGGCTCCAGATGTAGGAAATATTCAGTTCAGAGTGCGGAACGGGTCGGAAGTGTAGCGTGGCCTCGAATTCATGATAGTTTGCTGTGCCCGTATTGAAGAGGCCTAACAAGCCATCCCTTCCGAAAACATCCGGCACGGGATTCACGATGAACAGATTGCGCGTCTGGCTATAAAGCCAGCTAACGCGAAGGGTCGCGGTAGACCACAATTGGCGGTCGACTTCAATGTTTCCCACGAAACTGCGGGGGCTGGTGCTGGGTGCGGATTGCACACGCGAAGACAAAGAGCCGGCGCCATTTCCGACGTAGGCGTTGTAATAGAGAATGGGCGTTCCTATGGGATTTCCGGTCCCGTCAAAAACGCTTACGGTACGCGCTGGATTGTGCGCAAAGCTGGCCTCCAGTAAGGAGACGTGGTCGTAAAAGAGCCCTGCTCCCGCCCGAAAGATGGTCTTCTGATTTTTCCCTGGCAAATAGGCTACGCCCACGCGCGGCGCGAAGGCCGTAGTCCTTCCCGCGGTCTCGCTGGTTAGGCGGCCACCAAGGGCAATAGCCAGGTGCTCGTTGCACGTCCATTGGTCCTGGATGAACTCTTCCACATCCGTGGCCGAAGCGCTCAATGGTCCGTTGCTCGTGAAACTGATTTCCTCGGCAAGCGTGCCTTCCTGCCTCAATAATTGGACGGGATGGGACAGGCTGTTGCCAGAATAAGACCTATGCGTCACGTCCGCGCCAATTTTCAACTCGTGTCGGCCAAGCCATTTCTTGGGCGCAAGCTGAAATGTTGGATATGCTTCGAGCTGACTGGCAGCTCTGGCCCAGGAGTCAAAGAAATTCCCGCCCCAGCCCTCGGGATTGATCAGCATATCCGCCGATCCCTGACCGTGAGCATTGCTATCAAAGCGTGTGTAGCGGAAAGCAATCTTCAGCAATGCGCCCGAGTTGAAACTATGAAGGTCCGAGATGCCTGCGGAGATGCCTTTCTGGTTGTAATCTGAGGACGCGGTCTGGGGCACCAGCGCTGAGATGTCGGCGAACTGCGTGCGCATCGGAAAGACATTGATGTCCGCGCTCAACAGGTGCTGAGGCGACAGAATGGCCTGAAGGCGAGTAAAGGAATTGAAACCTTGGGTCTTGATTTCGTTGTGAGGCCACACTAGGCCACGCACCGGATCTCTTCTGACGTCATACTCGAACACCTCAGAAAAGTTCAGCTTGCGACCGCCGATGGGCCCTCCGAAAGAAACTCGAGGCGTCGCTTGTGATACGCCTACGAGGTGATCATTCTTTCCGCGCAGGCTTACGTTGAAGTCTTTGATTTTGTAGAACCAATCACTCGGCGGCGGGATGGTTTCAATTCTTGTCAGCCCTCCGGAAAAACCTCCGTTCTCGGCGCTGAAGGGCGTCTTGTCAACCGTGACTGTTTGAATAGCGTCGATGGGTACGGGGATTGAGAAGGACCCAGTCACGGGATCGACAGTCTTCGCAGAATCCACTTCCAACATTCCTTGATTCTCGGACGTGCCTCTGACGCTCAGTTTTCCATCCAGGCCGCGAATGACGCCGGGAACGAGGGGGAGCGCGTCCCGGAACTTCTGTTGTGCCAGCGGCAACGTCTCCAGCTGCGCGTTGTTGACGGTCGAAGCTGGAGAAGGGCTTTCCGATGAAACCGGTGTGGTTTGTTCCTTCACCTCGACTTCTTCCACGACGGTGTCGAGCGTGAGAGCGATGTCGAGGACTGACGTCTCATTCGCGCCCAGCAAAATAGATCGAGCAAACGGCTTGAACCCATGCTGGTTCACACGGAGGGTATAGCTGTCTTGCGGCAACTTCGTGAATTCAAACCGACCTGCGGAATCCGTGATGGTCGCAACGGCAGGTTGCGAATCCCCACCGCCCCCTTTCAGTTCAACCTGGACACCCTCGAGAGGGCTTTGTACTTCCTGCTGGAGCGCCGTCACCACGCCCCGGATGGTGCCCATCGCGGTTTGCGGCGGCTTCTCTTGAGCCGCCTGCCCGCGTGCGCCAGATGCGGAGGCGCTCACAACAAGGGTCAACAACACGCTCAGGTAGTGCTTGCGCCGGAAGGCTTCCCGCGGTCTATGCAACTCGAACATTGGCATACAACAAACCGTTTCCTCTTGTCGTTGCCCAATGCAAATACAGGGCCAGAGGACTGGATCTGCACGAAACGCGGTGACTCTCTAATTGACTGAATCAACAAGCGGCCTCAGGAAAAAGCAAAGACGCAGGACAAATGGTGACTGGATCCAAGTGTCCAACTCGCTCGTCACTTGTCGAGAAAGGTGTCGACAGTTCCGACAGTTCCGACACTCCTCAACGGATCGCAGTCTCACAAAGCTGAGACTCTTCTCTCTTCAGTCAGTTGTGGTGCTCTCGGTTGGAACGTGTCTTTGGCACACGCAGTGCACTCTGCGCTGGGGTGGAACGAGATCAGACGCTTGAGGATCACGGGAAAGTGACAATCGACACAGGAGTTCAGCGAGAGCTCACTCTTGCTCAGGGCTTCCCACTATGCGGCATGAAGAAATTGCTCCTGCGCACCCGTGCCCAGACCCGTCTGAATTTGGCAAGAGAGATGCAGTGCCTCCAAGAGGAGAGGAGATTCTATGGCAAGTTCGACCTCACAACCGGTTCAATCTTTACCAACTCTGCCGACGCAGCCTTTTCGGCTGGATGTGCCCCTGCACAACCTTTTGCAAAAGCCCCCTGATCCCTCCCCCCCGCTGGCAAGGGTGGAGCACGAGCCCGGAACTTCGCTCGCTCTGCCCTCGCCAGTCTTCCCGCAGCACCCCGCTCTTATGCACGAACTCGATGCTGCCGATATCTCGGAGCACGATACCGTCCTCCAGACCGGCAAGCGGCACTGGCCTGCGTCCAAGGTTATGAAAACCATGCGGGGCTGGATGCTTCCGTATCTCAAGTCACGGGTGCTGCCAGGCGAGTTTCAACCGATCATCGCCTACCTTTTTACCGAATGGAAATGCAATCTGGACTGTCATTACTGCTGGTCGTACGACAATCGCGTCAAAGGCATGACTGAGGACACAGCGCGGCGCGCTATCGACTGGCTGGAATCGACTCCGTGCCGCGTGCTCGCTCCAACCGGCGGCGAGCCGCTCATCCGCCCGGACTTCGTTCACAAGGTAATCTATTACGCCGCGAAGAAAGACTTCTGGGTGTATCTGGCGACCAACGCCCGGCTCCTGCGTCCGGAAGTTACCGATCG
>QHPX01000113.1 GCA_003219195.1 Verrucomicrobiota bacterium | reverse complement strand
CAGTGGCTGGTGCCGCATTTCGAGAAGATGCTCTACGACAACGCGCAGCTCGTCCGGCTCTACCTGGACGGCTGGCGGCTCAGCCACGAGCCCCGCTTCAAGCAAGTCGTCGAGGAGACGCTGGCCTACATCCGCCGCGAGATGGTCCATCCGGACGGCGGGTTCTACACGGCGCAGGACGCCGACAGCGAAGGGCACGAGGGGAAGTACTTCGTCTGGGAACCGGCGGAGATCAAGACCGTCCTAGGGCCCGATCTGGGCGAGATCTTCTGCCGCGTCTATGACATCACGGACCGCGGCAACTTCGAGGGCAAAAACATCCCCAACCTGATTCACGCCAACGGCCGGATCGAGCTCAATGAGCTGCCGGACGCGGAGAGGATCATGGCGGATGCCCGACACAAGCTCCTGGCAGTCCGGGAGTGCCGAGTGCACCCCCTGCGCGATGAGAAGATCCTCACGGGCTGGAACGGCCTGATGATTTCCGGCATCCTGGACGCGTATCAGACGCTGGGGAATCCTGCGTATCTCGCCATGGCCGAAAAAGCCCTCGCCTTCTTGCTCGAGCGCGCGTACAAGAATGGCCGGCTCTTCCGGACGGTGACGGGAGGCATCGGCAAGCTCAACGCCTACCTGGATGACTACGCCTTCCTGGCGGCGGCCCTGATCGACGCCTTCGAGGCCACCGCCAAGCCCGCCTACCTGGATAAGGCGCGCGAACTCACCGCCGTCATGGTGGAGCAGTTCTGGGATCCGCAGACCGGCGGCTGCTTCTTCACGGGAATGAACCACGAGCCGCTCATCCAGCGCATGAAGACCGGCGAGGATTCGGCTATTCCGTCAGGCAACGCCGTGGCGACGATGAACTTCCTGCGGCTGTTTCATTACACCGGCGAGCAGGCCTACCTGGACAAGGCCGAGCAGACGCTCCGCCTGTTCCGGGGGCACATGGACCAGAATCCCTTCGGCATGGCCTCCCTGCTCTGCGCGCTGGACTTCTATCTCGCCAAGCCGAAGGAGATCGTGCTGGTGGGGAAGCGGGACACGCCGGAGATGAGAGACCTGTTAGCGAAGATCGCCGGCCGCTATGTGCCGAACAAGACGTTGGTGCTGGTGGATAATGACGGCAAGGGCACCGGCTACGTGCCGGCTGCGGCCAAAGGAAAGACTACAATCAACGGCAAGCCCACAGCCTACGTCTGCCACAACTTCACCTGCTCCCAGCCCGTGACCGCCTGGGAGGCTCTCGAGAAGATACTCGAGCAGCCAACACCAATCCAGCGATCAGAAAAGTAGCCCGTTTCACTGACGGGAGCGATTGGGGAAATTTCTTGACCCCCTGAATTTCACAGAGTTAAATAGTTACGAAGGCATGATATGGAAGGTGCCCCGCTGCTGCCAGACCAGAAGGAACCGCTGACTTCAACCGGAGACGAGGAGTTGCGGTCCCTCAAGCAGGTGATGAATCTGCTGGAGAAAACCTTTAATGCTGTACGGGTGTATGGCCGGACCAACCAGTCGGCCCAGCAGTTCCTTCATAAGCTTTACGATGGTCTGGCTGCCCATTTCGCAGCCTTTGGCCCGCTCGCCCTCGAGGTGCAACGGTACGAAATCTCTTGCCACGGCAAAATCGTGTACCAGAATCCTTCTCAAGGTGGAAGTTTGGCGTTCAAGCTCTATACGGATGGGATTTGTGGTCTGACCTTCGGTTCAGGAGTTTCCCTGGAGGACCTTTCCTCTTTCCTGGAAATTCTGGGAGTCCCATATGACCCCAAGGCCTCAGACGATGACATCGTCACACGTCTTTGGGCAAAGAACCTGCCGACTATCTCCATAGTAACAGCCGATCAAATCGTAAAGACTCCAGGGTTTATTAATGCTCTAGTCCCGCAAGATTCTTCAACGCTCGCGAGTTCACTTTCAAGTCTGAAGGAAGTCGCTGCCGGGATACCTGCCGGTCAGGGGGGTACCGCCTCTGCCCCGGGAAGCACTACCGGTTCTTCCCGTCCGACAGCCGACTCCGGCCAAAGTGCTGCCAGCAGCCCTGATTCCGCCCGTCAGACGCAGCAGGAAGCCGCGGAAAGCACGAAAGTAGAAAACCCCCAGTTTCAAGGTAGTCCTGTCTGCATTGACGTGTCCCAGCAGGAACTGAACCAGTTGGCCCTGAGGATCAAAGCTGAATCAATGAGAGACAACGCTGCCTACTTGCTCGAACTAGTCAGGGCCGTCCTGTTCAGCCAGGACGCGCCCGTGTTGTTTAACGAAATTCTGTCAGTGATACGCAAACTGCTGGACGACTTCATTCAACAGGCTAGGTGGGGAAAAGCGAACACCGTCATTGAAATCCTGCAGGAGGCCAGCCAGAGGGCCGATCTGCCCAAGAAGTCTCAAGAAGCCCTGTCGTCCATCCTGGAGTCTCTGGGCGAGCCGAATAGCTTCAAGCCAATCGAACAGGCTATGAATGCGTCCCGTGAGACTGCCACGCACGAGTTGCTAGGCTTCTTGCTGAACTTGGGTCCCAAGGCCATTCCATCCCTGTATTCCGTTCTGAGCGACCTCAAATTGGAGGCGCACCGCCAGACAGTTTACGAGGTCCTCAGCATTCTCGCGAGAAGTCATCCGGACTCGTTGGCAAAAGGGCTCGCCGACTCGCGATCGGAAGTCGTTCGGAACGTTCTGTCTGTCATCGGGAAAATGAGAGATCCCGGCTTTGCCCCTTATGTGGAAAAGCTGGCGGGCCACCCCGATAGTCTGGTCCGCCGCGAGGCCCTTCACATTCTGCATCTCTTGCCTTCAGGAGGCAGGGGTGATCGCGTGATTGGTCTCCTGAATGATCCAGACCCAGAAATCCGCAATTCCGCTCTTGGGCTCCTTAAAACCGGCAAATACAAAGTTCCATTCAGTCTCTGGGCTTCCGTCGTCACATCCCCAACCCTGCTTCGTCGGCCTCTTTCGGAGGTTCGAACAATTTTCAAAGCCATGGAGTTCGCCCTTGGCGATGAGGCGGTACCGTATTTGCGCCATCTGGTGATGCAACCTCTCTGGACGAAGCGTATGCAGAAGCAGGAGTTGGGGGCGCTGGCTGCCCAAGCTCTTGGACGCATAGGCACTGAAGCGGCCGTCATGGCCCTGAAGGACGGGCAAAAGCGCTTCAATCGGGCTATTCGCAATGCCTGTGAACAGAGCCTGACAACCTTGCCCAGACAACACACTGGAAAACCGTGACAGGCCTGTGATGAAGGACCCCGGCGAATCCCCCAAGGCTCTCGAACCCGATGACCCCTCTATCGCGCCGCTCCTGACGTTCGACAAGTCGCTGGCCGGCAAGATGGCCGGAGACTCGGACGTAGGACAAGTTCTTAATCAAGCAAGGAGATGGCTCGGCACGCGGCTCGTCACCCAACTCAACATTCTCTTTAAAACCACGAGCGTCCATGATCGAAACAACAAGGCGTTACAAAGCATCTTGAGCGCCCTGTGCACGACTGTTCAGTCACTCGCAGAGGGTAAGCCAGCGGTCATCCGACATCGGAATTTTTTCCTTTATCTTGATGAGCAGCTCCTCCAGGTCACCGCTCAAACCGTTTCCATTTTCATGGAGTTCATTGAAACTCTCAATGCACGAGGCATTGGGGGGGTCTCGCTGAGTACCCAAGCACAGACAAATGACCTGATAGACTTTGCCTATATGTTGGTCGCCACTGATCCTCACCCCTCCACATGTGTCCATCTGCGAAGCCAACTAAAGGAGCGCGGAATCCAGGGGATTGAGCTTGAAGAGGTCGCCTCGACCATGATTCGTGGAGGGGCCAAGCAAACGCACCCTGGGACGGTCGCGAAGGGCTTGTATGTCAAGTCCTTTGCGACCGTGGGGGAGGCAATGGAAATGGTCAAGGAAGGGCGACGACCCAACCTCAAGCAGGCCAAGCGCGTGGTCCAGGGCATGGTTGACCTGATTCTTCAGGAAGAATCACTAATGTTAGGCCTCACGACGCTGCGTTGCTACAACCAATACACGTATAACCATTCGGTGAACGTGTCCATTCTTTCGATCAGCCTGGGCAACCGCGCGGGCTACGAAAAGACCGCCCTGGCCGAGCTTGGGCTCGCGGCCTTATTCCACGATGTCGGGAGGGTTTTCGATGTCAATACGGTTCTCGATAAGTCTACCGAATTTACCACTGAGAAATGGTGGCAGACGGAGCTACATTCGACGAGGGGTGTGATCAGCCTTGCGCGCCTCTTTGGCACGAAAGATTTTCCTGTCAGGCTCGCTGCAGCAGCGTTCGAGCATCATATGAATTACGACTTTTCCGGGTACCCGAAACTGGGCATTCAATGGGAACAGTCGATTACGGGCCAGATCGTCATGATTGCGGACTACTACGACCTCATAACCTCAGCCCGCACGCAACAGCAAACCCTCATCGCTCCAGAGCAGGCCTTAAGGGCTATGTTGAAAGAAAGTGGCAAATCCTTTGATCCAGTTCTCTTGAAACTCTTCGTGAATTGCGTCGGCCTCATCCCGATTGGAAGCCTTGTCCAGCTGGACAGCAACGAGCTTGCAGTTGTCATGCGACCCAGCTCGAACCCGCAGACCCCGGACCGGCCCTGGGTAAAAAAAGTCACCGATGCCTCGGGTCAGCCCTATGCGGACCCTGCGGGCAATCCCGTCGGCGGCCCTGACGTTGACCTCACGGAAAAAGACCAAGACGGCCGGTATCAACACAGCATTCTTCGCGTGGTCGACAGCACGGATTATCGATTCAACACGAGTCCGTACTTTCTTTGAATCCGTACGCTGCCACAACTTCCCCTGCTCCAGCCTGTCACTGACTGGGACGCCCTGGAGTTGTACCACTCCCCGAACCATACGATTTGCGAACCTTAAAATTCGAGTTTCTTAGAACTAAGACAGCCTAGTCAGGGGTCAGGCACCTCAGGAGGCTGACCCCTTTATCGGTATCGCTACTTGCCCGGCACGTCGGGCCGCGGGTCCGGGATAAAGCCGTTCCGGTTCGGCATCTGTATCTGCGGCAGCGTCCGTGCGTCGATCACGGCATCGTCCTTGACGATTCCATTCTGGAACAGCAGCCAGGCGATCACCGAGTAGATTTCGTCGGGATTGAGCGAACCCGGCGCGTTAAACGGCATCGCCCGATGGATGAAATCGTACAGCGTCGTTGCGTAGGGCCAGTAACTGCCGATCGTCTTGATCGGCTTTCCCGTCATCAGGGTGCCCTGACCGCCGACCAGTCGGTCCTTCGGGCCTTCCTTCCCTGTCGGTCCGTGGCACATGGCGCACTTGGCCGCAAACACCTGCGCGCCCTGCTTCGCCGTGCCCTGCCCAGGAGGCAGGCCTTCTCCGGTCGGCGACACGTCGATGTTCCAGGCCCGGATCTCCTCGTCGGTGGCCGCCCGGCCGAGGCCGTAGCCTTCACCGTCCTCGCCGGCGGCCCCGACCGCCCATACGCAGGCGAGGGTCAAGGCCACGGTGCCGACGCCGATCAGCAGAGACCTATGCGTAGATGTTCCATATCCTTCCATCGCGGTCTACCCTCCAGCTTTGAATGGCGTTGTAGTGAAAGACTGAATTGGAGCCGCGCACCTTCACGAGCTCCTGGCGCGTCGGCTGGACATAGCCCGTTTCATCGGTGCAACGGGACTGCAGGATCGCCTCCTGGCCATGCCATCGCCACGGCCATAGAAAGCGCGTGTGGCATTTGGGAAGAACCGGCTCCTGCAAACGGGCCAGCTGCCAGGTGCGCCCGCCATCCACACTGACCTCGACTTTGGTCACGCGGCCGCGGCCGCTCCAGGCCAGCCCGCGGATCTCTTGAAAGCCGGGGTGGATCTGCTGTTGACCCGAGGGGGACGTGATCACCGACTTCGCCTCCATCACCAGGCTGAATTGATACGCCTTGCCGTCCGGCATGAGATCGGTGTATTTGGACGTCTCCTCTCGCGTCATGAACGGCGCGGTGCCGAGCTTCAGTCGCCGGAGCCACTTCACGTTGATATTACCTTCATAGCCGGGAATGAGGAGTCGCAACGGAAAGCCCTGCTCCGGCCGCAACGCCTCGCCGTTCT
>QHPX01000136.1:34404-35858 GCA_003219195.1 Verrucomicrobiota bacterium | reverse complement strand
GCGCCCATTCGACTGCGCTCATGGCAGGCAGAGTCTCGTCCGCACCAGTAACAGGCGATTGGGGTCAATTGCCCTACCTATTTCTTATTTCTTTCGGTACGAGGGAGGCGTGTCCGATCATGGCGGCATCGGACACCTCAAGGCGAGAGAAGCGTCGCCGTGCCGCTGAAGCTGGGCGTATTCCCGGGCTGAGGCGCGCCCCCGAATTCCAAAGCCGGGGTTTTCGTGGCTCCGTTTCCAAAACCATGCGGATGGTCTCGTAAGTCGTCCCCCCGGCGAAGGGCGGCTGACTAGTGAGCATTTGATAAAACACAGCCCCAAGCGAATAAACGTCTGCCGCAGCGGTCAGCTCTTTCACGTGACCGGCGGCTTGTTCCGGCGCCATGTAGCTCGGTGTTCCGAGAACATCGAACGAATTCGTGACTGTGCTCTCCTGTTCGATCAGGCGAGCCAGTCCGAAATCGGTCAAATGCGGTTCGCCATGTCGATCCAGCAAAATATTTCCCGGCTTGATGTCGCGATGCAAAATGCCGCGCTCGTGTGCGAACTGAACGGTGCGCACGATTTTCACAAGCAACTCGGCCGCGCGCCGGATCGACATCGGCTTGTGCCGCAAAACTTCATCAAGCTGGCCGCCTTCGACGAACTTCATGCTGAAATAGCATGAACCGTCGCGTTCGCCGATTTCATAAATCGGAACGATTTGCGGATGCTCCAGACGCGCTGCCGCCTCAGCTTCATGACGAAAACGCTTCAAGTGCGGCGTGCTCGCCCACTGGCCCAGGCCAATGACTTTCAGCGCAACCGTGCGATTGAGACTTTTCTGGCGCGCCCGATAAACGACCCCTTGGCCGCCGCGGCCGATCTCCTCGAGCAGCTCATAATCGCCAAACTCCATCTGCATTCGCTTCGGTTCCTCGGCGTGGTCGCTTTCGTCATTAAGCGATCCGAGTCCTGTCCGAAACAGACACACGCTGCAAAATCCGTGGGGCGCATCCGCGAACACGGTCGCGCCGCATTTTGCGCACACTCTCCCGGTATTGGTCGTTTCGGTGCTCAATCGTTCGTGTCTCTATCTGTACTGCTCGAAATTCTTCCAGAAGTTACGTCTGCAATACCGAAATGAAGTGTCGAAGTTCGTCCTCGACATCGCCGGGCACGGCGACGGTCTGCGCGATTTCGTTACGTAACAATTGCCGATAGCGCTGTCGCAATCTGTGAAACGCTTGCTTGATTGCGTTCTCGGTCATGTCCAATTCAGCCGCAATCTCAGCCTGAGATTTTCGACCGGGTTCGTCGGCCAACAAGTCCTTCAACTGGACGAACAAGTTCGCGTTCCCCGCCGATTCATACTCGGCCTCCAGTCGTATGAGAACTTGTTCCAACAGAGTCAGCGCCCACGCGCCGCTCGTAGATTCGGTCCGCGCTCAAATTGTCGGCTGGTTCCAGATCGG
>QHPX01000136.1:0-34353 GCA_003219195.1 Verrucomicrobiota bacterium | reverse complement strand
GCAAGCGTCCCTTCTCGCGACGCACAACATCCAAATCTCGCCGCTCGAGAAGCATGGCGAAGAAGCCTTGGGTCAGGTCTTGGGCTTCTTCCGGTTTGTAACCACTGCGTCGGACAAATCCGTAGAGTGGCCACCAATAAGTGCGGCAAAGTTTTTCCAGTGCCTCATCTGCCTCGGGCGATCGGCCTTGCGCGGTTAACACCACGCTCCAATGCGTGGTGGCAAATGCGACCGCTCCGTTTCGCGCGCGATCACCGGAGGCGCTCAGTGAGGTCACCTCATCACCAGCAGGCACGCTGCGATCCAAGTAAAAAATCGTCCCAAAATCAAGCTTGGATCTCGTGATCCGTCGCTGGTTCGAATGACATTTGACTCCGAAAGCTTTCGCGAGTTGAGAAAAGTTTCCCGTTTACGAATCGCCTTCGAGCGTTTCAATTACCCCGTGACGCAGCCAAAAAGAATTTTCGGCACTGACGGCGTCCGCGGCGTCGCCAATGTCGAGCCAGTCACCGCTGAGACTGCGCTGAAACTCGGCCGCGCCGCCGCGCATGTTTTCACGCAACTAAATCCGCGCACCATTCCGGAAGGCGCGCGCCCCAAAATTGTGCTGGGCAAAGACACGCGCCTTTCCGGTTACATGCTTGAGAATGCGCTCGTTGCCGGGATCACTTCGCTCGGTGTCGATGTTCTTATCATCGGCCCGCTGCCCACGCCGGGCGTCGCCTACATCACTCGCTCGCTGCGCGCCGATGCCGGCATCGTTCTTTCCGCTTCGCACAATTCCTACGAAGACAACGGCATCAAATTTTTCCGGCACGACGGCTACAAACTGGACGACCAAGTCGAAGAGAAAATCGAGCAGCTCGTTTTTAGCGGCGAAGTCGATTCCATCCGGCCGACCGCGGGAAAAATCGGGCGGGCCGCCCGAATCGACGACGCGCTCGGCCGCTACGTTGAATTCGCTAAAGCAAGTTTCCCGAGGAAAATGTCGCTCGAGGAAATGCGCGTCGCTGTCGATGTTGCGAATGGCGCAGCTTACAAATCGACTCCATGCATTTTGCGTGAGCTCGGCGCCGATGTGATCGTCGCGCACGACGAGCCGAACGGCATGAACATCAACGCGCAATGCGGCAGCATGCATCCGCAGGAAATTCAGCGCGTCGTCAAAGAGAGCGGAGCGCATGTTGGCATCACGCACGACGGCGACGCCGATCGCGTCCTGCTCTGCGACGAGAAGGGGGAGATTGTCGACGGAGACGAAATTCTCACCATCGCCGCCGTCGATCTCTTGCGCGCTGGCCAACTGCGTGACAATACGCTGGTCGCCACGGTGATGAGTAACTTTGGTCTCGACGAAACACTCGCCGCGCATGGCGGTAAAATCGTGCGCACGAAAGTGGGCGATCGTTATGTGATCGAAGAAATGGTTGCCCGCAATTTCAATCTCGGCGGCGAGCAAAGCGGCCACATTATCTTTCGCGATTTCACCACGACCGGCGACGGCATCATCAGCGCGCTGCAAATTTTGCGGATCATGCATGCCACCGGGGAACCGCTGAGCAAATTGAAAACCTGCCTGAAAAAATACCCGCAGGCGCAGCGCAATCTCAAAGTAAAATCAAAGCCGCCGATCGAAGAGCTGCGCGAAGTAGTAAAATTGCGAGATGAAGCCGAGCGTGAACTCGCCGGCAAAGGCCGCGTGCTCCTTCGTTATTCCGGGACCGAGCCGAAGATTCGTTTGCTCATCGAAGGCCGCGAATTGGATAAGATCGACAAGCAGGCCAACCGGATCGCGGACGCAATTCAAAGCGCCATTGGCGCGAATTGATCCGATGACGCGCGTTCCATTTTTGAAGTTGGAGGGCGCTGCGCCGTCAGCGCCCATAAATTTGGGGCACGATAGCGCGTGTCCTCCATCCGTCTATGAACCTTACGCGAGTTGTTGAGGCTTTGCTGTTCAGCGCGCCCAGGCCACTTTCGGCAAAAGAGATTGTCGATCTTTTGCGACGCGCGGGTGCGGCAGATGAATTCTCGCCTAACGAGTTTGCTCGCACGGTCGAGGCGGAAGTTACCGCCGCGCTTGAGCAATTGAAAATCGAATACATCGAGCAAGCACGCGCGTTTCGACCCGTCGAAAAGGCCGAGGGTTGGCAGCTCGCATCCGATCCGCAGTACGCGCAATGGGTGCGCCAGCTTTTCCCCGAGCCAAAACCGGCGCGCTTGAGCGCGCCCGCCCTCGAGACGCTCGCCATTATCGCTTACCGGCAGCCTATCACACGCGCCGACGTCGAAGCCGTGCGCGGCGTCACCATTGATGGAGTTCTGCAAACGTTAATGGAACGTGGTCTCGTCAAAATCAGCGGCCGCGCCGAAATTCCCGGCCGGCCGTTGCTCTACGAGACAACGCAATTTTTTCTCGATCATTTTGGCCTGCGCACTCTCGACGAATTACCCAACGTCGAGGAATTGCGGAAGCGTTACTTGCCGGTAAGTCCGCGTCCAGAATCGCTGCGGCCGCCGGTTGCGAGCGATCAAGCTCCGGCGGCATCGACAAGCTGAGTCGGTGAGAACAGCAGCGCTCTTCGCTGGTCTTTTTCTCGGCGCAACATCGACAATTGTTTCTGCGGAATTGCGGACCGCCGATTGCGCGCGCGCTGCAAAATATTCCGAGAGCCAGCGTGGCATTTCGATATTGGTCATGCAAAACGGCCGCACCGTTTTCGAACGTTACGCGAACGGCGGATTGCCCGACGGCAAATGGCCGATCTTCAGCGGCACGAAAAGTTTTTGGGGCATCGCCGCGCTTTGTGCCGTGCACGACGGCCTGATCAAACTCGACGATCATGCCGCCGATACGATCACGGAATGGAAAAGCGATCCGCGTAAGTCGCAGATCACGGTTCGCCAGCTCTTAAATTTCACCGACGGGATCGACGGTGCGCCGCATCTCCATCGCGCCTCGATCCGCGATCGCAACGCCGCGGCAATTCGATTGTCGATCTTAGCGGAGCCGGGCACGCAATTCATTTACGGCCCGAGTCATCTTCAGGTTTTTTCCGAATTGCTGCGCCGAAAATTACAGGGGCGCGGAACGATCGCGTATTTGGAAAAACACGTTCTCAACCCGCTTGGCCTCTATCATCTGGAATTTAAAAGGGACGCGCGCGGGAATCCGTTGCCGGCGAGCGGATTTGAATTGACGGCCCGAGAGTGGGCGCGGCTCGGAGAGCTCGTGCTCGGTCATGGGAGTTACCATGGCCGGCTAATCGTGCCGGCCGATTTGTTGAAACAGGCGTTTACCGGGTCAGCGGTCAATCCATCCTATGGGCTGACCTTTCGTTGGAGCGACATCTGTATTTGCAAAACCGCGCCAGCAGACATGATCGTCAGTCTCGGCTCCGCGTACCAACGATTGTTTATCATCCCATCCGTCAAGCTGGTGATCGTACGACAGGGACGGGAGGCCAAATTTTCCGACGCGCATTTTCTGCGGCTCGTGCTTGGATTGTAGGGGACGTCGTTGGCCTCCCACGGGAAGCGAACCGCTTCCCCTACAGAATCATCGTTCGTCGCATTGACTTATGCGCCTATTTCCTGAACGATGGCCGCGAATCACATTGTCGATCTTATGAACAAGTTTGCCATCGGCTGCGGCGGGGTGTTGGTGATCGTGCTGTTCTTCGCCTTCGTCGTCGGCCTCTTTTTCTGGGGCAGTTACAATCGTCTCGTCACGCTGGATCAGACTGTGAATAAAAAATGGGGCGATGTGCAGAGTGTCTATCAGCGGCGGGCGGATCTTATTCCGAATCTTGTAAATACGGTGCAAGGCGCCGCCAATTTCGAAAAATCGACGGTCGTTGAAGTGACGAACGCGCGCGCCAGCGTCGGTCAGGTCAAGATCGATCCAAACAAAGCGCCGACCGATCCGGCGCAGCTCGAGCAGTTTCAAGCCGCGCAAGGAGCGTTGAGCAATGCGCTTTCGCGATTGCTGGTGGTGGTCGAGCGCTATCCGGAATTGAAATCGAACCAAAACTTCCTCGGATTGCAGGCGCAGCTCGAAGGCACGGAAAACAGAATTTCAGTGGAGCGAAATAATTTCAACGCCACGGTGCAAGATTTCAACACGGCGGTGCGACGCTTCCCGACGAATATGATTGCGGGAATGTTCGGCTTCTCGCCGCGGCCGTTCTTCGCTGCGCAACCGGGCGCGGAAAGAGCGCCGGCCGTGAATTTCAATTTCGGCACGCCTGCACCGGCGGCTTCGCCTGCGCCAACCGGCTCGCCATAAATTGGTAGGGACATCTCTCCGAGATGTCCGCGACTAATTCATCGTTTGCACGCGAAGATCGACATCGTCGGACGCTCGCCGCGGCGAGCGTCCCTACCATGCAAATGGGTCGCGCTCGTTCTTGTAGCGCTTGTCGCTTCGTTGGCGTGTGCTTCGCGCGCCGACGAAGTCATTCCGCCAAAACCCGATCGTTATTTCAACGATTACGCCGGCGTTGTTTCAAAAGAAGCCGCGCTACGTTTCAACGAGCAACTCGCGCAATTTGAGCGCGAAACTTCGGACCAGGTCGTCGTCGCGGTCTTTCCGAAAATGGCGAGTGATTCGGATGTCGCAGACTACACGCAGCGTGTCGCGCAAGCATGGGGGGTTGGCCAAGAGGATCGCCGCAATGGCGTGGTCCTGTTCGTCTTCGTCCAGGATCGCAAAATGTTCATTCAAGTTGGCTACGGCCTGGAAGGCGCGCTGCCCGATATCACCGCGTTCGACATCACCGAATACCGGATCAAACCGTACTTTCGCAAAGGCGACTACGAGGGGGGAGTCGCTGCTGGTATTGATTCGATCTGCAAAGCGATTCGCGGCGAGTACAAAGGCAGCGGACGAACCAAAGTCGAGAGCAGGAGCACCGTCGTCGATCAAAGCGCTTGGGTCTACTTATTGGTCTTACATCGGCGGCTGGTCGAGTGGCGGAGCCGGTTGGTCATCCGGTGGAGGCGGCGGATTCAGTGGATTCAGCGGGGGCGGCGGCAGCTTCGGTGGTGGCGGGGCCGGCTCGAGTTGGTGACAAAATGCGAACGAAAGAATTTCTGAGCAAGCTCGAGCACGATCGGATCGTCGGCGCGATTCGACAGGCCGAAGAAAGAACGTCAGCCGAGATTCGCGTTTATCTTCAGCGCGGAAAATTAAAGGGCGATCCGCT
The DNA here is from genome assembly GCA_003219195.1 of Verrucomicrobiota bacterium. Lineage (GTDB taxonomy): Bacteria > Verrucomicrobiota > Verrucomicrobiia > Chthoniobacterales > UBA10450 > UBA10450. Next base: position 29,146 of record QHPX01000136.1, on the reverse strand, counting down.
CGCCGCGGCGCAGAAAAGATTTCACCGGCTCGGGATGCACAAGACGCGCGAACGCAATGGCGTCCTGATTTTCGTCGCGCCGCGCGCGCATAAGTTCGCCGTCGTCGGCGACAAGGCCGTTCACGAGAAATGCGGCGAGAGTTATTGGCAACGCGTTGTCGATCTTATGCGCGAACATTTCCGGAACGAACGCTTCTCCGACGCGCTCGTGGATGCGATCCGCGACATCGGCGGCGCTTTGGCGCAGCATTTTCCGAAAAGCTCGACATCTTCGAACGAGCTTCCGGACGAAATCGCCGAAAATTGAACGGTAGGGCGAAGCTCCGCTGAACCAACGCATTCTTTGACCTGGAATTTGTCGGCTCGACAGAGTGATTCGTTCGCTCCCGCTCACTCACCCACTTGGGCTTCGAGTCCATGTCGCGACCTCCCAGGCTCGCTCCATTCTCGCCCTACCGAAACTCGCACTTGCAAAATTAGCGTGATGGTGTTGATTTCAAATTCCGCAGCGAGTTTTTGAAATTACGCCGTTGGTCTCTGGGTCTCCGTCGCTGGACGTGAAACCGCACTCGCCAGGGGAAACCCGGCAAAGGAATTTAGCGATTTAATGATTTAGAGATCGGGAGATTTGTCTCTGCAAATCACTAAATCACTCATTCATTAAATCGTTAACTGAAATCATATGCCAGTTCGTTACGGTCGTTTTGAAATGCCGAAGACTCTCGTCAAGGACGAGGACACAGCCACAGAAACTTACGCCAAGTTCGTTGCCGAGCCGTTTGAAGCCGGTTATGGGCACACCGTTGGAAATTCCCTGCGCCGAGTACTTCTTTCGTCACTCGAAGGCGCTGCCATCACCGCCGTGAAAATCACCGGCGCGCAACATGAGTTCGCGACCTTGCCTGGGGTAGTTGAGGACGTGACCGATATCGTGCTCAACCTTAAAAAGGTGAAATTCCAAGCCGAGGACCACGAGTCGAAAAAACTCTCGCTGACCGTGAACAAGGAAGGTGAAGTCACTGCCGGCGATATCCAGATGGTGCAGGGCTACGACGTGCTTAACCCCAAGCAGATCATCTGCACGCTCGACAAGAAACATAAATTTGATGCCGAGCTTGAAGTGCGCGTCGGTCGCGGTTTCGCCACCGGCGAGGAAAACAAGCGCGCCGATCAACCGATCGGTCTTATCCCAATCGATTCCATTTTTTCCCCCGTCACGCGAGTCAAGTATGCGGTTGAAAACACGCGTGTCGGCCAGCGCACCGATTACGATAAATTGATCCTGGAAGTCTGGACCGATGGCCGCCTCACTCCGGATGACGCATTGCTCCAGGCCTCTGCGATTCTGCGACATCACCTCGACGTTTTCGTCAACTTCAACGAGGACGTGATCGAATTCGACGAGACGCCGGCCGGTGTAAGCGAAGAGAACATGAAGCTGAAAAAGCTGCTCAACATGAGCGTGAACGAGATCGAGCTCAGTGTGCGCGCCGCGAATTGCTTGAACAACGCGAACATCACCACGGTCGGTCAGCTCGCGCAAAAAACCGAGGGCGAAATGCTCAAGTATCGCAACTTCGGCAAGAAATCGCTTAACGAGATCAAGGACAAACTGCAACAGTTGGGACTGAGTCTCGGCATGAAGTTCGATCCGGGTTTGGTCGACATGCCAGCCGGACCCAATGGCGCGGCGGCAAACGGCGCCTCCGACCGGACGAAGGCCTGATTGCTTGTTGCGAATTCTGCACTGCGACTGCGCAGATTATGAGACATCAAAAAAAGACGCTCAAACTCGGCCGCACCGCTGAGCATCGCAAAGCGCTGCTCGCCAATCAGGTTTGCAGTTTGATCGAGCATCAGCGCATCAAAACGACGCTGGCGAAAGCCAAAGCCGTCCGGCCGCTCGCGGAAAAAATCGTTACGCTCGGAAAAAACGGCTCACTCCACGCGCGACGTAACGCATTGTCGATCTTGCGGCAGAAGGACGCGGTAAAAAAAATATTCGACGAGATCGCGCCCAGATCCACGGACCGCAACGGCGGTTACACGCGCATTGTGAAACTCGGCCAGCGCAAAAGTGATTCCGCCTCCATGGCGTTCATCGAATGGGTCGACGCCGCGAAAGTGATCGAAGAAAAACCTGCGGAAGAAAAGAAGTCGAAGCGGAAGGAGACCGCCCCAGCTCCGAAACAAAAGGAACCTGCCGCAAAACGCGAAGAAGCAGCGCCGAAAGAGAAGGAGCCGGCAGGGCCAACACCGACCGAAGAACCGAAACCGAAAAAGCGCAGATGGTTCGGCCAAAGGTCGAAGGAAGAAGCAAAATAGTTCCCTAGGTAGGGGCGGTTCACCGGACCGCCCGCGGCCGATTGCGGTCAACCTCCTGCCTTAGCGGCACTAACCGCCAATTCACTTTCCCATCCGCAATTTCCAGCCACGCCGCGCTCGCGGGCGATCCACGATTGGGTCGGGTCACGCAACCGGGATTCAAAAACAACACGCCGCCGCGCTTTTCACTTCTCGGGACGTGCGTGTGGCCATGCAGGAGAAGAGCGACATCATCCGGCGGCTGCTCCGGCGGAATATGTTGCAAACGAATCTTCAATCCGCCCCGAACAAGATCGACAACCAGGGGCCATTCGAAATTGCTGTCGCAATTTCCACGGACCACCTTCACGGGCCGACCGGTCGCGAGCAGTTCGTCGAGGATCCTTTCCGCGCAAACATCGCCGAGATGCCAGATTTCATCGGCATCGCGTGCCAGAATCGACAATATCGCTGGAAACTTATTGTGCGTATCGGCGAGAACGAATATGCGCCGCGGTTTTTCCATTTAAGAGAATCTCGCACAAAGGTCACAACGTTCACAAAGGTCGCCGCTCTTAAATTTCGTCGTGATCCTTTGCGTCCGTTGTGCGAGGCATTAACCTTCAGCCGTGTCATTTAATAATTTCGGCCTTTCGCCCGAAGTCGTGCGCGGGACTCAGGCAATGGGGTTCGTCGAGCCGACGCCCATCCAGCTCCGCGCCTTCCCCATCATTCTCGCGGGCAAAGATTTGATCGGCACCGCGCAAACGGGCACAGGCAAGACGGCGGCGTTCGCATTGCCAATTTTAACGTTGCTCGCGCGGCATGGAAAATTTCGTTGCCTTGTGCTCGAGCCGACGCGCGAACTGGCCGCGCAGGTCGAGACCGCGTTTCGCGATTATGGACGCTTCACCGATCTGCGCGTGACTGTTATCCACGGCGGAGTCGGGTACGGAAAACAGCGGGCCGATCTCAAGCACGGCGTCGATATCCTCGCCGCCACACCGGGCCGTCTGCTCGACCATCTCGAGCAAGGCACGCTGCATTTTCGCGACGTCAGCATTCTCGTGCTCGATGAAGTCGATCGCATGCTCGACATGGGATTTTTGCCCGACGTGCGCCGGATTGTCGAAAAAATCTCGGCCGATCGACAAACGCTGCTCTTTTCTGCAACGCTTCCGCCCGAGATCGAGCGACTCGCGGCCTGGGTGCTGCGCGATCCCGAGCTGGTTGAAATTGGGGTGCGCCGTTCCCCGGCGGAAACGGTCACGCATGCCGTCTATCCCGTCGCCGCGGAACAGAAATTCGATCTGCTCATGGCGTTGCTCGAACGCACCAATTTCGATAGCGCCCTGATTTTTTGCCGAACGAAACACGGCGCGGACCGCATTGCCCATCAACTCAAAGAAGGCAATCATTCGGTGGCCGTTCTCCATTCGAATCGCACACAGCGCGAGCGCATCGAAGCGCTCGAGGGTTTCAAGAGTGGCAAATACGAAGTGATGGTCGCGACCGACATCGCGGCGCGCGGTCTCGACATCGCCGGCGTCAGCCACGTCATTAACTATGATGTGCCGGAGCACCCAGAAGATTACGTCCATCGCATCGGCCGGACCGGCCGCGCCCAAAATGTGGGCGACGCGTTCACGCTTATGAACGGCCAGGAAGTTTCCGCGCTCCAGGCAATCGAGCGTTTCATCGGCCGAAAAATTCCGCGACTTAAACTGGAAAACTTTCCGTATCTTTACACGGTCCTTTTCGAACCGGAATCCGGATCGGCAGGCAGGCGCGCCATCGGCGGCGGGCGCACTCATCGCGGTTATTCGTTCGGACGCAGACGTCGCTGACCTTTTGTCATTCCGATCGAGGCAGCAGCTTGCCGGCAACATCGAGTGAGACGCTTTTCCGCGGAGCCACCACCGCATCTCGGCAAGCTGCCGAGATGGACAGGCTGCCAGCCTGTGCTCCCCAGATCTTGTCATTCTGAGCGAAGTCGCGGAATCTCTTACTGATGAAACTAAGAACTTCGCTCGCGCTCGCCTTGTCGATCGTCGCATGTCTCGCGCACGCTGAAAAAAGCTCGTTTGTCGGCGGCACATTAATTAACCCAGCGACCTCTCAAGTTCTCGAAAACAGCGTGGTGGTTGTCGACGGCGAGCGCATCGCCGCGGTCGGCACGCGCAAAGAAATGGCCGTGCCCACTGGTTCGAAATGGATCGACTGCAAAGATAAATTCATTTTGCCCGGTTACATCGACACGCACGTTCATTTCTTTCAATCGGGTGGATTATTCACGCGACCGGACGTTGTCGATCTAACGAAAGTGCGCCCGTACGCGGATGAGATCGCGGGGATTAAGAAGAATCTGCCCGATACTTTCGCGCGCTATCTCCGCAGCGGGATTACCTCGGTCGTTGATGTGGGCGGGCCGTTTTGGAATTTTGAAGTGCGCAAAACTGCGAATGCGACTGAAATGGCGCCGCGCGTCGCCGTGGCCGGACCGTTGATCTCGAGCGTGTCGCGACCGCAACTCGATCTCGGCGATCCGCCCATTGTCAAGATCGACAATCCCGAACAAGCGCGCGAGTTCGTGCGCAAACTCGCCGAACAAAAGCCGGACCTGGTGAAGATCTGGTACATCGTGAACGACGAGCATCCGGTCGATAGCTTTCGCCCAATCGTGCGCGCGACAGCGGAAGAAAGTCATGCTCGCAAAATACGCGTCGCGGTGCACGCGACCGAGCTGGAGACGGCGCGCGCAGCCGTGGAAGAAGGCGCTGATGTACTGGTACACAGCGTTATCGACAAGGAGGTCGATGACGCATTCGTAAAGTTGCTAAAAGATCGACATACGATTTTGTGTCCGACACTGGTCGTGTTTGAGCGCTACGGCCGCACCTTCGCAAACAAATTGAATCTCACACCGGAAGAAAAAGCGTGGGGCAATCCGGAAGTGATCGCGACACTCGACGTGACGAAAATTCCGCAGGAACAATTGCCCGAGCGCATCAGGACCGCGCTGGCCAATCCCGATGCAGCACTCGATCGAATCAAAAAGACTTACGATGTCGCGCTCAAAAATCTAAAGACGCTCGAAGACGCCGGCGTCACGATTGCTGCCGGCACCGATGCGGGAAACATCGGCACCATTCACGGGCCGGCGCTTTTTCGGGAATTTCAGTTGATGAAGGAAGCAGGCCTGACGCCGATGCAAATTTTGCAGTGCGCCACCACCAACGCCGCCAAACTTTTCGGCGGTGAAACCGGCGCGCATACCGGCAAGATCGACAAAAGCGACTTCGCTGATCTCGTGATTCTCAACTCGAATCCGCTCAACGACATCGCGCACGCATCCGACATCGACGCCGTCGTTAAAAACGGTGTGCTTTGTCCGGCTGATCAGCTTGCGGCGGTGTCGCATTAGTTCTGCTGATGGGACGCAAGCGGTGGCCGATCGTCGCAGTCGCGATTGCGATTCTGCTGCTGGCCGGCGCGATCGCAGTCGCCTGGATTAATCCGCGGTTGACGCGTTACATCGAGAGCGATCAGTTTCGCGTTGAGCTCGAGAAGGCGACCGCAAAAGGATTGCATTTCCCGAGCGGACAATATTCGTCGATCAAACGAACGGGTCTTCTGACGGCAGCAAGCGATCGCTTTCACGCGGAGAACGGACACAAAGCGTTAAACTTGATCGATGCGCGCGGCATCGCGGCAAGGTTCAATCCGCTGGCTGTTTTCCTGCAGCGTTGGCAACTGGATGAAGTGCACATCGATTCCGGTGAAGTCGACATCCAGACGTACACGCCGATACCAGAACCAACGCCGACGAAATCGTGGTTGCACGTTTTCCTGCCGGAGCGCGTTTATTTGAAGCGCGTTTGGTCGGAGCCGGCCGATGTGACCTGGGGATTGCGCGGAAAGAAATGCGGTTTATTCGGAACGCGATTACTCATTACGCCGCACGGGCGCGATTTCGAATATCAGGCCACCGGCGGGACGACGAAGATGCCGGTCATGCCGGAGATGCAATTGCGCCACACCCACCTGCTCGTCACCAAGACGTGGTTGAGTTTGTATGATTTCGATCTTGCGGCGAATGAGAAAAGCGACGGAACGATTCACGCGGAAGGAACGGCCGGAACCGGCGAAGACCGGCGAGTCGATTTCACAATTGATTTCAACAAATTGCCGATCGGTGAATGGTTGCCCGCGTCATGGAAAGGACATTGTTCAGGCGCAGCCACGGGCAAAGTTCATTGGACCGGGAAGAATCCAAAATTGGAAGACGCGTCGGTGCGAGGCTCCTTGCGCGTGCACGAGGGGCGTGTCGCCGGCCTGCCTTTTCTGGAAAATCTCGCCACGATTACGAAAAAGAAATCAATCGCGCATCTCGAGCTGAAGGAGTGTTCGGCCGAGATCGATGCGAATCATGCGGAGATCGACATCCGCAAGATCGACATCGAGGACACTGGCAAGTTCCGGATCGAAGGCGAGATGACGATCCACGAAAAGATATTGAGCGGCGCGATCCGACTTGGCGTCGCGCGCCAATATCTGGAATGGTTGCCGCATCCGGAGGAGATTTTTCCGCGCCAGAGCGGCGGCTACCTGTGGACGAGGGTGCACTTGTCGGGAACGACCCGAGATCCACAACAAGATCTTAGCCCGCGCATTGTCGAGGTGTTGAAAGAATCGCCAACCGCATTTCTCGGGTTAATTTTTCGGCAGCTCGACGATGCGATTACAAGGGCCTTCGGCGGCAAATGACCGGCAATGTCGGTCTTGCCCGAATCACGGCGGTTGCAAGAAACAAAACCGCATGGATGCTTTCTGTCTATGGCAACAAACCCAACGCAATACGCGCATCCGGAGGCTCTGGTGGAAACCGATTGGCTGGAGAAACATCTCAAGGACGAGGGCATCCGGATCGTCGAATCGAACGAAGACGTTCTGCTTTACGACACCGGGCATATTCCCGGCGCGGTGCACATCGATTGGCGCGCGGATCTGCAAGATCAGGTGATTCGCGATTACATTACGCCGGAAAAATTTGCCGAGCTTTGCAGCAAAAACGGCATCACACCGGACACCACCTGCATTTTCTACGGCGACAAAGCGAACTGGTGGGCGTGCTACGCGCTCTGGGCCTTTCGATTGTTCGGGCACGAGAAAGTGAAAGTTTTAAACGGCGGGCGCGACAAATGGAAAGCAGAAGGGCGTCCGATGACGAAGGAAAGATCGACATATCCCCGAGCGAATTATTCAGTGCCGAAAAAACGGTTCGATAAGGAGATCCGCGCATTTGCCGATGAAGCGCTCGCGCAAAGCAAAGCAAAGAAGCCGCTGATCGATGTGCGTTCGCCCGGTGAATTCAAAGGCGAGGTCACACATATGCCGGAATATCCGCAGGAAGGGGTGCTGCGTGGCGGTCACATTCCCGGCGCGAAAAGCATGCCGTGGAAAACAGCGACGAACGAAGACAACACGTTTAAATCGGCGCCCGAGCTGGCGAAAATTTATTTCGATCAATGCGGGGTGAAGGCGGGCACGGACACAGTCGTATATTGCCGAATTGGCGAACGGTCGAGTCACACCTGGTTCGTACTCACGTATCTGCTCGGCCTCGATAACGTGCGCAATTACGACGGGTCGTGGACAGAATGGGGCAATAAAGTCGGCGCGCCGATCGAAAAGGGCGCGTGATTTTTGTAGCGGCGGTCTATGACCGTCGAATTAATCCCGGCACTCATAGAGCGCCGCTCCAGTTTTAAATCCGCGTAATCGCGGTAGATTCTTACTTGTCGATGTACCCAACCAAGCTCAACAAGATCATCCATCTCTTCGAGACGCTGCCGGAAGATGAGCGGCGCGAGACGATCGTTTCTTACGCGGAGAACGCGAAGAAACAGGAGCCGCGCAAAGACGAACAGTTCGATCTTGTCGATGTCCGCAAGGATGAGGAATGCATGGACACGGTCGGCGTTTATTTGCACGTCGATGAAAACGGCAAGGCGCAGATTCGCATGACGCTCGGACCGGAAGTGCAAACGCTTACCCGCGCGATGACGGCGATTCTTTGTAAAGGCCTGGAAGGCTGCACGCCCCAGGAGATTCTCGATCTTCCGAGCGATTTTGTCACGCGCATCGTCGGCGCCGAGCTTGTGCGCATCCGCAGCCAGACGATTTACTACGTGCTCACGCGCATCAAAGGGATCTGCTCTCGTCCGACGCAATCAAAAAGAATGCGCTCTGCGAGATGCGGAGCGCTGCGGGCGAGACGCCCGCGCTACCCGGCAGAAACGACTTCGGGCGTGAAGTTCTGCTTATTTCGTCTATTCTCGCCGGCGCAAGATGCCGCGGAATAACGAGCTCAAAAAAATTTTGCTCATCGGCTCCGGTCCGATCGTGATCGGGCAAGGCTGCGAATTTGATTATTCCGGAGTGCAAGCGTGCAAGGCATTGCGCGAGGAAGGTTATGAGGTCGTGCTGGTCAACTCGAACCCGGCGACGATCATGACCGATCCGGAGTTTGCCGATCGCACCTACATCGAGCCGATCACGGCGGAAGTAATCGAGGCGATCATCGAGCGCGAAAAACCCGACGCGCTTCTTCCGACCATGGGCGGGCAGACCGCGCTCAACGTCGCGATGGAACTTTATCGGAATGGGGCGCTCGTGCGGCACGGCGTGAAGTTGATCGGAGCGAACGCGCAAGCCATCGCGAAAGGCGAAGATCGACAATTGTTCAAGGAAGCGATGCTGCGCATTGGTTTCGAAGTTCCGCGGTCTGGGGTTGCCCGTTCGCTTCCCGATGCAAACCGCGTCGCCGATGAAATCGGGACGTTTCCCCTGATCATTCGGCCGGCTTTCAGTCTCGGAGGCATGGGCGGAGGCATCGCTTACAATCGCGACGAGCTGGAAGAAATCGCGGACCGCGGCCTCAATCTTTCGCCTGTGACCGAAGTCTTGATCGAGGAGTCGCTCGTCGGTTGGAAGGAATTCGAGATGGAAGTGATGCGCGATCGCGCGGACAACTGCGTGGTCGTTTGCTCGATCGAGAACTTTGATCCGATGGGCGTGCACACCGGCGACTCCATCACGGTGGCGCCGGTCCAGACGCTGACGGACAAGGAATACCAAATGATGCGCGATGCCGCGTTCGCAGTCATTCGCGAGATTGGCGTGGAGACCGGTGGATCGAACATCCAGTTTGCGGTCGATCCAAGCAACGGACGGATGGTCGTGATCGAGATGAATCCGCGCGTCTCGCGCTCGAGTGCGCTCGCTTCAAAGGCGACCGGATTTCCGATCGCTAAGATCGCGGCAAAACTCGCCGTCGGTTATACCCTCGACGAAATCAAAAACGACATCACCCGTGAAACCCCGGCATGCTTTGAACCAACGATCGATTACTGCGTGGTCAAAGTACCGCGGTTTACGTTTGAAAAATTTCCCCAGGCGGACGCGACGCTGACGACGCAGATGAAAAGCGTGGGGGAAGCGATGGCGATCGGCCGCACGTTTAAGGAAGCACTGCAAAAAGCGCTGCGCTCGCTCGAGATCAAGCGTTTTGGGCTTTGCAATGACGGCGCAGATAAGGATGTCGATCTTGAAATATTGCGGCTGAAACTCTCGATTCCGAACGCGGACCGAATCTTCTATCTCGCGCAAGCATTTCAAAAGGGCGTCTCGATCGACGAAGCCTTTGAACTAACCAAGATCGACAAGTGGTTTTTGCGAAACATTGCGGAGATCGTGGAGGAAGCGGACTCGCTGGGTCGCGCGGGCGTCTCGCGGGTCCGTGCAAAGAAGCTTGGCTTTTCAGATCGACAGCTCGCCGTGGCAAACGCTGTTTCCGAAAACGCGATCCGGGCCGATCGAAAATCAAGCGGTATTCTCCCCACTTATCGTTTGGTCGATACGTGCGCGGCCGAATTCGAAGCTTATACGCCGTACTATTATTCGACTTACGGCGACGAGAATGAGCGGCGCGAGAGCGGTAAACGCAAGATCATGATTCTGGGTGGTGGGCCAAACCGGATCGGCCAGGGAATCGAGTTCGATTATTGTTGCGTCCACGCGGCGTTCGCGCTGCGCGAACTCGGATTTGAAACGATCATGGTAAATTCAAACCCGGAAACGGTTTCAACCGATTACGACACGAGCGATAAGCTTTATTTCGAACCGCTCACGCTCGAGGACGTACTCAACATTTATGATCAGGAAAAACCTGAAGGAGTTTTCGTGCAGTTCGGCGGGCAAACGCCCCTTAACCTTGCCGATGGATTGAAAGCCGCCGGCGTTCCCATTCTCGGCACTCAACCGGAGAGCATCGAGACCGCGGAAGATCGACAATTATTCGCAAGCATGCTGGACAAGCTTGCCTTGCGCCAGACGCCAAGCGGTTCGGCAGTTGATGAGGAGGAAGCGGTCGCGATTGCAAATCGCATCGGGTATCCAGTACTGGTCAGGCCAAGTTTTGTGCTTGGCGGACGCGGCATGGAGCTGGTCTACAACGAGAGCGATTTGAGGCGGTACGTGCGGGCAGCGATTTCCGAGGGTAGCGCGCTCGTCTCGAGCGCGGCGCCCGACGTCCCGTCCGGCACAAGCCCTCGAATTGCTCGGCGAGACGCGGAGCAACGCGGACCGGACGAGCGCGCTACCCGGCCAATTTTAATCGACCGCTTCCTCGAAGACGCGATCGAAGTGGATGTCGATTGCATTTCCGACGGCGAAACGACTGTGATCGGGGCAATCATGGAGCACATCGAGCAAGCCGGCATTCATAGCGGCGATAGTGCTTGCGTGATTCCGACTTTTTCTTTGTCGAAAAAAGTGCTCGATGAAATTTCCGCAGCGACGAAGGCGATGGCGCGCGAATTAAACGTGCGCGGCCTGATGAATGTGCAATTCGCAGTCAAAGGCGAAGATGTTTACGTCTTGGAAGTGAACCCGCGCGCGTCACGGACAGTGCCGTTTGTGAGCAAGGCGATCGGTGTGCCACTGGCAAAGCTCGCCGCCAAAGTGATGACCGGGAAAACCCTGCGCGAGCTCGGATTCACCAAAGAAATCGTGCCGATGCATTTCTCGGTAAAGGAAGCGGTCTTTCCATTCTTGCGTTATCAAGGAGTGGATATCGCGCTCGGCCCGGAAATGAAATCGACTGGCGAAGTGATGGGCATAGATGTCGATCTCGGCCTGGCCTACGCGAAATCCCAGATGGCCGCTCCACCGCCGCTGCCGAAGAAAGGCAACGTTTTCATCAGCGTGAAAGATAGCGACAAAGATTCGCTCATTCCGGTTGCGCGCGAGTTCGTCAAGCTCGGCTTTGGAATCATCGCGACCAGCGGGACAGCAGCGGCCCTGACGAAAGCGAAGATTAAAGTGAAAAAGGTTTTTAAATTACGCGAGGGCCGGCCCAACGTTCTCGACCGCGTGAAGAACGGCGATATCAATTTCATCATCAACACCCCGAGCGGCAAAATTCCGCGCCAGGACGAAGTTTCGATCCGCAATGCGTCTCTGGCCCAAAAAATTCCGATTATGACAACGGTGCGCGCAGCCCAAGCGAGCGCGAATGGCATTCGCTCTTTACAAAAAAGCAAAGTGCACGTGCGCAGCCTGCAGGAATATCACGCGTCGGTCGGGGCGTGACAGGAATGGCTGTTCGTGCCACTTGTCAGGATGAAATTGTCGATCTTAGCGGCGGCGCTGTTGGGCTCAGCGCTGCTTGCAGCTGAAGAAAAGAAAGAGGAGAAAACTTCCGTGAGCACATCAAACGAAGTAGCGGTGATCAAAACCAGCGAAGGCGAAATAGTAGCTAAGTTCTGGCCCGATGTTGCGCCAAAGACAGTCGAGAATTTCAAGAAACTGGCGCGCCAAGGTTTTTACGATGGCACCGCGTTTCATCGCGTCATCAAAGGCTTTATGATTCAGGGCGGCGATCCGCTCACGAAAGATGAAAGCAAACAGGCGTCCTGGGGCACGGGCGATCCGGGCTACAAAATCCCGGCCGAGTTTAATGAAAAGTCGCATACGCGCGGCGTGCTCTCGATGGCGCGTTCGAACGATCCCAATTCTGCCGGCAGCCAGTTTTTTATTTGCCACGGCGACCCGACATTTCTCGACCGCCAATACACCGCTTTTGGCAAACTGATCAAGGGTGACGAAGTGCTGGAAAAAATCGCAACGACAAGGACCGGACCAAACGATCGTCCGCTAAAACGGATCAATGTCGAAAGCATCAAAATTGTTCCAGCTGACTCGATCAAATAACACAATGTCAGATCGCACATCGCGTATCGCGCTCGTACAGATGCGATGCGGCGCGGACTCCGAAAATAATTTCGGGCGCGCCATTGGATTCATTAGCGACGCAGCGAAACAGCGCGCGCAGATCGTTTGCCTGCCGGAACTTTTCCGGTCGCAATATTTTTGTCAGACCGAAGATCACGCAAATTTTGCGTTGGCCGAGGAAATTCCCGGAAGATCGACAACTGCTCTCGGTGAGCTCGCACGCGAGCTCCACATCGTGATTGTCGCATCGCTTTTCGAGAAACGCCGCGCCGGTGTTTATCACAATACAGCCGTCGTCCTCGATGCCGATGGAAAACTGCTCGGCAAGTATCGCAAGATGCACATCCCGGACGACCCGCTTTATCACGAGAAATTTTATTTCGCGCCGGGCGATCTCGGATTCCAGGCCTGGCCAACCGCGCACGGGAAGATCGGCGTCTGCGTTTGCTGGGACCAGTGGTATCCGGAAGCGGCGCGACTGACTGCGTTGCGTGGCGCGGAAATCATTTTTTATCCGACGGCCATCGGCTGGCATCCGGCGGAGAAGAAGGAATTCGGCGCGGCCCAGCATTCGGCGTGGGAAACGATCCAGCGTAGCCATGCCATTGCGAACGGTTGTTATGTCGCCGTGCCGAATCGCGTCGGCCACGAAAAACCTGCCGGGGGCGACGGGATCGAATTTTGGGGGCAAAGTTTTGTCTGCGGTCCGGACGGCGAGATCATCGCCAAAGGTTCAATCGTTTGCGAAGAAATCGTGATGGCGGATATCGACTGGAGCGCGGTCGACCGACATCGCACGCACTGGCCGTTTCTGCGCGATCGTCGCGTCGATGCTTACGCCGGCCTCGAGCAGCGCATGCTAGATTGATTGCCGCGATGGACCTGCTCACGCTCATCGAAATTCGTCGGAGCGCGCAAAACGGCGCCGTGTTAGCGCGCGTGCACGTGCAGGTGGAAAGCGCCGCACCGAAACTGACTCGTGAACAACAACCCTATTGCGAATTGAATCTGGCCGATGCCTGCGATCGAATGACGCTGCGAGTTTGGAGCGATCATCCCACTTACAAAGCCTGTAGCGCACTGACAGCGGAAAGCTTCATCGAGCTCTCCGGCGAGTTCCATCGGCATTCGCAATATGGACTCGAGGCGCGGAAATGGACGATGCGACCGCTCACCGATCAGGAGAAAAGCGAACTCCTGCAAGGCCCGGCCGACTTGCGCGCCCGGCAGGGGGCGGACTGGGAATTCATTCTGCAAACGACCCGGACAATTGTCGATCCCCGCCTCCGCGCCTTATGCGACGCGTTTCTAAAGGAATGGGGCGAACGTTTTCGGCGCACCGCCGCAGCGCGCAATTATCATCACGCTCGCCGCGGTGGACTGATCGAACACACCGCACAAATGATGCGCGTCGCGCTCAAGGTTGCGTCGTTGTATCCGGCCTTGAATGTCGATCTTTTGCTCGCCGGAATTTTGTTTCACGATTGTGGCAAGCTCTGGGAAAATTCGTTGCCGGAAAGCGGTTTCACCATGGCTTATGACGAGCGGGGTGAACTGATGGGGCACATCTCGATCGGCCTCGAGCTGGTCAATTCGCTCTGGCGAAAATTAAGCGCCGAAAATGCGAATGCGTGGAGAGACCTGGCGCCGGCTTCGGAGGATGTCCGACTCCATTTGCTTCACCTGATCGGCGCGCATCACGGCGAAGCGCAGTTTGGCTCGCCGGTTAGCCCGAAAACGCCCGAAGCCATGGCGCTGCATTACATCGACAATCTCGACGCACGCTTGGAAATGTTCGCCGCTGGTTATACGACCGCAAAGCCGCTGGCCCCTCGCATTTTCGATCGCGTCCGGCCGCTGCCGGCGAATTTAGTGACGCCGTTGGAAAAATTTTCAGCGGGTGAATCACGGAACGACGGGAAACTACTGTAGGGGACGCCGTTGGCGCCCTATGGGAAGCAAACTGCTTCCCCTACAAATCGATTCTTCGCTTTGCTTCGGCGAGATAACCTTCATCGATCTCGAATCCGATAAAGTTCTTCACCCTGCATCTTTGCGCCGCGATCGCAGAATTTCCGATGCCCAGAAAAGGATCGAGCATTGTTTCGATGCGGGAAACGCCGTGCATTTTGATACACCATTCTGCCAATTGCACTGGGAAGGTCGCCGGATGCGGCCGCTCCTTCGCGCGACTTTGAATTGTTTCGTAAGGAATGAACCAGGTATTGCCGCGACACCGCAAATCGCCTCCTCGCGTATGCGACCAACGCGCAATGTTGGTCTTATCCTGATACGGAACTCCGATGGCTAGCCGATCGATTTCGACCCGGCCTGTTTTTGTGAAATGGAAAATATATTCATGGCAATCGTTCAGAAATCGCTTCGAGCTGATCGGCTTAAAATGCCCATACGAGCGAACCTCACCTTCTCGATCCTCGATCGTGATCGATTTGACCCAGTGAATCACATTTTGCAGAACAAACACGTCTCGCAATCGCATCACGAGCTCGTGCGGTAACATCGGGCTCGAGGGCGCGGAGCCAATATTAAGAAAAAGCGATCCCTGACCTTTCAGAACGCGTCGGATTTCTGCGGCCCATTTACGGCACCACTGTAGATACGATTCTCGACTCTCCCTATCGGAATATTTTCCGTATTTAATCCCGAGGTTGTATGGTGGTGACGTAACCGTTATGTCGACGCAACTATCCGGCAGTTGCGCCATTCCGACAACGCAATCGCCAAGGCGAAGGTCGTGCGCAAAGAACGCAAACAGCTCTTGTGCGATTGGATCCTTGATCCGAACCATCCAAATGATTCGTACCAAAGCGGCTAGTTGTACAGAGAAATTTTACGGCCTGACGCTTCAGAGCACGAGAGCGCGAAAAAAACGCGCAGCCAGCTCTCTCAACGCAAATTCAGCGGCCTCTTGAATGCCTTCTTCACCCCAAATTCGCGGGCGCAGAGGATTTCGTTTATCTTCCAGTAGATGTCAGACAAGCCTTCCAAGCTAAAGATTGCAGATCGCGAGTTCACCTCGCGATTGCTCATCGGCACGGGCAAATTTGCCTCGAACGAGCTCATGCGCGACGCGCTCATGGCGAGCGGGACGGAAATTGTCACTGTCGCTTTACGCCGCGCCGATCTTTCCGGCAAAGGCGATCCCTTTGCGAATATTCTCGATTTTATCGATCCGAAGCGCTTTCTTCTTTTGCCGAACACGAGCGGCGCGCGCAATGCCGCCGAGGCGGTGCGCCTGGCGCGACTCGCCGCAAGCGCCGGTCTGCCGACATGGGTGAAGCTCGAGATCCATCCCGACCCGCGCTATCTGCTTCCCGATCCCGTGGAAACTTTGGCCGCGGCGGAGATTTTAGTGAAGGAAGGTTTTACCGTGCTGCCCTACATCAACGCCGATCCCGTGCTGGCGAAGCGGTTGCAGGATGTTGGCACCGCGACGGTGATGCCGCTCGGCTCGCCCATCGGCAGTAATCGCGGAATCGAGACGCGACCGCAGATCGAGATCATCATCGAGCAGGCGACTGTGCCAGTCGTTGTCGATGCCGGTTTGGGTGCGCCGAGCCAAGCCGCCGAAGCGATGGAAATGGGCGCCGATGCGGTCTTAGTGAACACCGCTATTGCCATTGCGCCCGATCCAGTTCGAATGGCGCAAGCTTTTCGCAAAGCAATCGAGGCCGGGCGCGAAGCGCGCGAAATCGGATTAGCGGAAAAATTGGCGACCGCAGCCGCAACCAGTCCGCTCACAGGATTTTTTTCGAAAGGCGAATCGCAACCGCTGTAGCCACGGCCTTCCGGGCCGTTGTCTTGGAGCAAAATGCCCGACGCGCCACAGGCGCGTGGCTACAGAATTCAAGCTACTGTCCGCGCGTGCTGGCGTCGTTATAGAATTCAATTTGACGTCCACCGAGGCGGCGCACCGTGCGCCAGCCGTGTTCCGCGGCAAAATTGCGCAAATCATTGTCCGTCATTGACCGCAAAACCCTGAGTTCTGCGGGGTGAATGATAAAAATCTCGGGCTTCACCGCCAGAACGGCTGATATTTTCGAAGCCAGCGCAGACAAGTTTTCGGCGCCGGGCATTTCTCAATCTCCCGGTGTGCGCGGCGAACGTTTCTTTTTCCACGCAGGCTTGTCGATGGGCAGAGACGGCGCCGGTTTGAACTTGCGGTTTAATTTTTCCCGCAAGGCAAGGTGCGCCTTACGACTCGGCGTTGGTCCGCGGGCGGTTGGTTTTTGCATGTCGATCTTAGAACATGTCGATGTAGGAAACGACTTGCGCAATTGGCGCACTCAAATTTCATCGCTTAAGTTTGCGCATGTTTTCAGAGACGATCGAGCTGCGTGGTCACATCATCGATTCGCTCATTCTGCCGAAGGTGCTCGATGAGATCCTCCGCGCGGGCGGCAGTTTCAAAATCCACCAGATCAAAATCGGCCAGCAGCGCGTCGACCAAAGTTTCGCACGGATTGAGGTCTCGGGACCCACTCACGAGACACTCGATGAGCTCGTCCTGCGTTTGCGTCAGCACGGCGCCGAAGTCGTGGAAAAGGCCGATGTGCAACTCGCTTCCGCGCCGGCGGACGGGGTTTTCCCGGCCAACTTTTATGTCACGACCAATCAGCAAACCTTCATCACTCTCGATGGCAAAGAAATCGAAGTGCGTCCCGCGATCATGGACAGCGCAATTGCAGTGGACGGCGCTTCTCAGCGCGCCACGGCCGTAAAATTTTACGAAGTGCGTAAAGGAATGAAGATCGTGGTTGGTCATCAAGGCATTCGCGTGGCGCCGATTCAGCGGTCGACCGCGCGCACCGAGGTTTTCGAATTCACGTCCAACGTTTCCATCGAGCAGCCGAAGAGCGCGGTGATCCGCGAGATGGCGCGCGAACTCAAACGAGCGCGCGAGACAGGAGGAAAAATTCTTGTCGTAACGGGCCCGGCCGTGGTGCACACCGGCGGGGCGGAGCATTTGGAAAGATTGATCGAATGGGGATATGTCGATCTTTTATTTGCGGGTAACGCGCTGGCCATGCGCGATATCGAGAATGTGCTCTTCGGCAAGCCGCGTCGGATGAATCTGGATCGCGGCAGCCTGGACGACGAGGGTCATGAAAATCACATCCGGGCAATCAACGCGATGCGCGAGGCGGGAAGTATTGCGCGCGCCGTGGAGATTGGCGTGTTGCAGCGTGGGATCATGTGCAGCTGCGTGCGCCACGGGGTGGAGTTTGTGCTGGCTGGTTCGATTCGCGACGACGGGCCGCTGCCGGATGTGATCACGGACGCAATCGAAGCGCAAAAGGCAATGCGCGAAAAGATCACTGGAGTGACGATTGCATTGATGATGGGAACAATGCTGCATTCTCTGGCCGTTGAGAATTTGCTGCCGGCGAACGTGAAAACGTTTTGCATCGATATCAATCCGGTGAGCGTTTCGAAATTGACTGAGCGGGGGCGCTTCCAGGCGGTGGGACTGGTTACCGACGTTGAGGCCTTTCTGCGCGAACTCACCGATTGTCTGGCGAAGCTCGACGCCGCGTCGGCGCGCGATGGCGGCAAGGCGTAATTATCGATCTTATGCGCGAACTGCTTTTGTGCCCGCCGGACCACTACGGAATCGAGTACGAAATCAACCCGTGGATGAGTCGGGCACGGGGCGCGGAAGCAGCTCTGGCCCAAAAGCAGTGGAAAGATTTGCGCGCCACCTTGTCGAAACTCGATTGCAAGATCGAGTTGGTTACGCCGCAACCGAAATTGCCCGACATGGTTTTCACCGCGAATGCCGGCCTCGCCGTGGGGAAAAAATTTATTCCGAGCAATTTCCGGCACAAGGAACGCGCCGGCGAGGCGCCGCATTTTTCCCGCTGGATGGAGGAGCACGGCTACCAAATTTCGTGGCTGCCCGAGGATTATTATTTTGAAGGCGAAGGGGACGCCCTCTTCGTCGGCGACGCGCTTTTTTGCGGATACAAATTCCGTTCCGACATCAAATCACATCGCGCAGTCGCGGACATACTTGGCTGCCTCGTCATTTCGGTCGAGCTGGTCGATCCGCGTTTTTATCATCTCGACACATGTTTTTGTCCGTTGCCAGAAGGCGGGGCCGTTTGGTTTCCCGCCGCGTTCGATGAATACGGGCAGCGCGCGATCCGCGAGCACGTGCCGGAGCTGGTCGATGTTGTGCCCGAGGAGGCGGCGCATTTTTCTTGCAACGCCGTCGTGCTCGAGCGCGACATTGTTTTGCCGGAAGGCGCGCCACAGCTCATGACGACGCTCCGGGAATGCGGTTATCGGTGCCACGAATTGCCGATGACGGAATTCTTGAAGGCCGGCGGCGCCTGCAAATGCCTGACGATGTTTTTGCCGCAACGGAGCGCAGTGCCCAACGCGCACTAGCCGACGGTCACTTTCGCCGCTTGAGTATCATGGGCATGCCGTAACGTGAACCGAGCGTGAGTTGCGGTTCGAGTTCCACTCGATGGCCGGGGACAACTTGCATTCGCCACCGCTTCGCCAGGATCGCGATCATCAACATACCCTGCGTCCAGGCAAAACCCTCGCCGATGCATTGCATGCTTCCGCCGCCAAAGGGAAAGTAACAAAATTTGGGACGCGCTGCCGTCGCTTCCGGCGTCCAGCGTTCGGGATCAAAACGTTCCGGGTCGGGAAAATACCGAGCATCGCGGTGCATAAGGAACTGGCTGACATGGATGTAGGATCCCTTTGGAATAATCCAACCATTTACGCTCACATCGCGCAGCGCATGCCGGCCGATGATCCAAACCGGCGGGTAGACGCGCATCGATTCGGCGAACACCATTCTGGCGTAGGATAATTTCTCGAGATCGTTTACAGAAGGCAATTGCCTCTTAAGTGCCTCATCAAGTTCGGCGTGCAATTTTTTGGTCGCGCCCGGATTTTCCGCCAGCAGATACCACGTCCACATCATCGCGCTGGCGATTGTTTCGTGCCCAGCCAAAAAAAATGTAAGAATCTGGTCCCGCACTTTCTGGTCGTTCATTTTTTTCGGCGATTCCTTGCTCATGCGCACGAGCACTGAAAGCAGATCCGGCTGATCGGCCGCGCCTGTGCGGCGCTCAGCGATCATCTGGTAAATGAATTCGTCGAGCCGTTTCGCGGCGCGTCGGAAACGATCGTTCGCGGGCAACGGAAGTTTTTCGAGCACTTTACTGACCAGCAGCAAGTTATTGAAGCGGGTTGCCGCCAAGACCGTGACGAACGCATCGCGCACCTCAATCGCCTCCGCTTCAAGATCGACATTAAACAGTGTTTTACCCGTGATCGACATGGTGAGCCGGGTCATTTCCTCGGCCATCTCTACCGTCGCGCCATCGCGCCATCGATCGCTCCAGCGGGCGATTTCGCGCGCCATCACCTCGCCGAGCGCGGCGATGCACTGTTTGTGAAAGACCGGTTGCAGCAGCGCTCGCTGTTTGCGGTGGACCTTGCTGCGACTCGTCAACAGTCCCTGGCCCAGGATACGCTGCAGCGGCCGGTGCACGGAGCGACGCACGCCCTCGTTGTCCAGCAAGATTGCCCGGACGTAATCGGGATGATTAAGCAGAAAATCATGTCGCTTGCGGATTTGCAGATGCACGACATCGCCGTACTTGCGCACCGCGCGGCTGAGAGCCCGCAACGGATCGAGATACAAAGCAGCATAAGTCGCCAACGCAGCCTTCGGCCCCGGCGGTTTGATCATCGCAAGCATAACAGCCTCGAATGGGGCGCCTATCGTCCGATTCCAGCCCTCCTCAGTCAAGGAATCAGCACCGGCTGTGTGCGCGGCGTTTGCGCGCGAGCTCGGCTTCAATTTTTCCAAGGGGCAAACAATTCATCACGTCGGATTTTGTCAGCCAGCCTTTGCGCGCGATCCCGACGCCGAGCGACAAATCCTGTAACCGTTCCGTGCGGTGCGCATCGGGATTGATCACGCATTTCACTCCTTTTTGTTTCGCCCGCGGCCACCACCGCCAGTCGAGATCGAGGCGCTTGGCCGCGGCATTCAACTCAATCCACGTCCCGGTCGCCGCGGCTGCATCAAGCAGCGCCGGGACATCGACAACGTACGCATCGCGTTTCAAAAGCAGTCGACCGGTTGGATGGCCCAGTATGGTGATGAACGGATTTTCTAACGCGCGAGTGATGCGGCGGGTCATTTCTGCTTCGCTCAAATTGAAGACTGAATGGACCGACGCGACAGCGAAATCGAGCTCGGACAAAATATCGTCTTCGAAATCAAGGGAACCGTCGCGAAGAATGTCGCATTCGACGCCGGCGAACAAACGAAAGCCGTTGAAGGTTTTGTTTAATTTTCGGATCGCGGCGACTTGGGCACGTAGTTTTGCTTTGTCGAGGCCGTGTGCCTGGACCGAGCTGCGGCTGTGCTCGGCGATGCCAAGATATTCGAGGCCAAGTTTCTGCGCCGCCCGCGCCATTTCCTCGAGTGTGTTGTGCCCGTCGCTCGCGACGGTGTGACAATGAAATGTGCCGCGCAAATTTTCCCGCTCGATCAAGCGCGGCAGCGAATGTTTTTCCGCCGCGTCGAATTCGCCGGAGTTTTCGCGCAGCTCCGGCGGAATGAAATCGAGATCGAGCGCGCGATAAAGTCCAGCTTCGTCGCGAACCCGCGGAATCTTGACGGTCGATCTTTTCTTTCGCGCAGCGGGATCGGGCGGAGCCGGCGCGAGACGATATTCGTTCAGCGTCCAACCGCGTTGCAGCGCGCGGCTGCGCATCTCGATGTTGTGCTCTTTGCTGCCGGTGAAGTAATTCAGCGCAAACGGATATTCAGCCAAACTGACGACGCGCAGGTCGCACTGGATCCCGGAGCGAAGCCGCACACTCGTCTTGGTCGATCCCTGCGCGATGAGTGATTCCACCAGCCGGTGCTTGATGAAAAATTGCGTGATCGTTTCAGGCTTTTTTGCGGCCACGACAAGATCGACATCGCGCACAATTTCTCTTCGCCGGCGGTAGCTTCCGGCAAGATCGACATCGAGCGCGTCCGGCTGCGCCGCGAGATCGGCACGAAGTGCTTCGGCTTCGCTTGCGATCTGCCCGAATTGAAACGAGCCGACGTGCTTGGACCGTTGCTCGATCGCCTGGCAAAGTTTTTCCTGCGTCGTTTCACCGAATCCGGGCAATCTTGCGACCCGACCCGACGCGCAAGCCTCACGCAGCTGCTCGATCGAACTGATTTTCAATTGCTCGTAAAGCGCCTTGATTTTTTTTGCTCCGAGGCCCGGAATTGAAAATAATTCGAGAATCGCCGCCGGAAATTCCGCGCGCAATTCCTCGACATATTTCAACGAACCGGTCGATGCCAGCTCCTTGATTTTGGCCGCGATCGCTTTTCCGATCCCAGGAATTTTCGCAAGTGATTCCTCGTCCTGTAAATCGGCGAGATTACCCCCCCAGGTTTCGATTGATCGGGCTGCGTTCGCGTAGGCACGAATCTTGAAGGGATTTTCGTCCTTTAGTTCGAGCAAGGTCGCGATCTCTGACAGAACTTCTGCGATTTGCGCTTTCGTCATTAGGTGACACTTAGCGAAGAATGCCGCTGCGTCGATATGCGCATGCTGTAGCCGCCCCGTTCGCCAGTCGGATGGACTCGTCCTGTGGCGAGAGCATCGTGGCTACAACTCACATTCGGCCGCGGCGTTTGTAGAACTCGTAGCGCTCGATGATCGACTTGACATATTTCCGCGTGCCTGGAAAATCAACATGGCGAAGAAAGTCCTTCTTCGAAATGGCGGCAGTCTCATTTCCAGCGGCCCATCGCTGCGCACGGCTCGCCCCGGCATTGTACTCAGCGAGCGCGAAAGCGAGCGGTTCCGGCTGAATCGTCCAATGGTCGAGGGCGCGGCGCAAATACCAGGCGCCAGCTTCCAAATTCGTCTTTGGGTCGAAAAGCTCCTCGTCATGGAAATTGTCGATCCTGTTTTCACGGGCCCATTCGTTGGCCGCTTTCTGGCTCACTTGCATGAGCCCGCGCTCACCCGCCGTCCCATATTTTTGCGGATCGAAGCGACTCTCGCGCCACACCACCGCCTTCACGAGCATTGGATCGAGACGATGTTGCGCCGCGACAGCCGCGATTAGCTTGTCGTACTGCTGAAAGCGCGCCGGGCTGATCCATTCGTAAAACATGTAGATCGGATCGCCCGATCGCACGGCGAGGTAACCAAAACCCACCGTCAGCGCGAGCAACACGCAAAGGATGAGTTTGAAGAGGAAGCGGATCACGGGCAGCATCAATCCACGTATCGTTCCGCCGATCAATTCAATTTCGCCGTAATGGCATGATGAAGCCCAGCTACATCCGCGTAATAATCGACCGCATGATCCATCGCGAGCTCGATTATTCGGTGCCAGAAACATTGGCGGCGCGCGTTGGCGTCGGCTCACGTGTGCGGGTTCCATTTCGCGACAAATCCGCCCTCGCTACCGTCGTCGCGACCCTCGAGCAAAGCGACGTGGAAGCAATCCGCCCGATCGAAGCGATCGTCGGCGACGCGCCGGTCATCAGCGCGAACCTGCTCGAGCTCGCGAAATGGATGAGCGCGTATTATTGCTGCCCGCTCGAGACCGTCATGCGCAGCCTGCTGCCGCAGGTCATTCGCAAAGCGAAGATCGGCTGGAAGAAGCAATTGTTCGTGCAGCCCGCGCGGAAGATCGACAATAAGGAAGTCGAGAAGTTAAAAAAACGCGCGCCACGACAGGCCGAACTGCTCGAAACGATTGCGAAGTTGGAGGCGCCCATGCCCGCGGCGCAACTCCTCCGAAAGACCTCGCTCGACAATCAAACTTTGCGCGCGCTCGTTAAACGCGGCCTTGTCCAACTCCATGAAGAGGCCGTCGAGCGCGATCCGCACGGTGACGAGAAATTCATCGAGACGATCAATCTCGAACTGAATGCCGAGCAGGCGATCGCGCTGAAACAAATCGCCGACGCACTCGAAGCTCCGGAAAGTGCGCACCCAGTTTTATTGCACGGCGTTACCGGCAGCGGTAAGACCGAGATTTATTTGCAGGCAATTCGCGCCGCTGTCGAACACGAGCGCAGTGCGATCGTCCTGGTTCCGGAAATTTCACTGACGCCGCAAACCGTAGAACGCTTCAAAGGCCGTTTCGCCGAAGCGCCGGGGGCGGTAGCGGTTTTACACAGCCACTTGTCCGAAGGTGAACGTCATGATGAATGGCAAAAGATAAATTCTGGCCGCGCGCGGATCGTGATTGGGGCGCGCAGCGCCGTTTTCGCCCCGCTCAAGAATCTTGGCCTGATCATTGTCGACGAAGAACACGAAAACACCTACAAACAGGAAGAGGCGCCGCGTTATCACGCGCGCGATGTCGCCGTCGTGCGCGCGAAGATCGACAAGTGCGCCGTCGTGCTCGGCAGCGCCACGCCGTCGCTTGAGAGTTATCACAATGCGATGACCGGCAAGTATAAGCTGGCGACCCTGACCCAACGGGTGGACACGCGCCAGATGCCGCTCATGCGCATTGTCGATCTTCGGCAGGAGCGGCGGAAAGAAAAAGCGGCCGCAATTTTATCGGAAAAATTACGGGGCGCCATCGCCGATCGCCTCGAAAAACGCGAACAGACAATTTTATTTTTGAATCGTCGCGGTTTTTCCACGTCGCTGCTCTGCAGCAATTGCGGCGAAGCGCGCGATTGTCCCAACTGCAGTGTCGCGCTGACCTTTCATCGGCATGTGGCGCGCCTGAGCTGTCACCTATGCGGGCATACCGCCGCGGTCCCGAAAAAATGTCCGGCCTGCGGGAAGGACGCGCTTATTTTTGCGGGGTTTGGCACGGAGAAAGTCGAATCGACTGTCGCGCATCTTTTTCCAAAAGCGGCCGTTCGACGAATGGACGCAGATTCAATGACGCGCAAAGAAGCTTACCGCGAAACGTTGCTAAGTTTTCGGGCAGGCAAGATCGACATCCTGGTCGGGACGCAGATGATCGCGAAAGGCCTGCATTTTCCGAACGTCACGCTGGTCGGAATCATCAACGCGGATCTCGCGCTGCATTTGCCGGACTTCCGCGCAGGCGAGCGAACGTTTCAGCTGCTCACCCAGGTGGCCGGCCGTGCTGGCCGCGGCGAAACGCCGGGGGAAGTATTTGTGCAAACCTACACGCCGTTCAGTCCTTCCATTCAATTTGCGCGGCACCACGATTTCGCCGGTTATTTTCAGCAGGAACTCGAATTTCGCGAACGCTGCGATTTCCCGCCCTTCAAGCACGCGATATTGATTACGGTGCGTTCGACGCATGAAGAGCGCGCAAAGTTTTCCGCCGAAACCTTGACGCGACGCTTGAAGGAATGGCTCGAACCTGAATTCATCCTGAGCGAAGCGACGCCTGCCCCGCTGGAAAAGTTGCAAGGCCAATTTCGCTTTCACATTTTGCTGCGTGGCAACGCGATCATGCGCTTGAGCCGGCAGGTACGCGAAACACTGGACAAATTACCGTTTCCCGAGGACGTGATAGTGACGGTGGATGTCGATCCATATCAACTTTTATAGCAACTTTCGGTGCGAGAATTGCTTTAAGGCTTTAAAAGCATTATTCTCTCAACACGTAAATTCCCTGCCACAAGTCTCGCTTCTTTAATTCCACGATTATGCGGCCCCAAAGTAACGTTTTTTCTGCATTAGTTATCGGCCTATCGTGTGTCGTCCTTAACGCAACGCTCGAAATCGAGCTAAGCGACGCGAACGTTTGTATCAACAACAGAAATGAAGATGGCGCGGTTGCGAAGATTGCACTAAGAAACCGACGCGACGATGAAAGATCGTAAACCGAAAGTTCTGCTCGTCGATGATGAAGAAAGCTTTACAAGCGTGGCGCAGCTTCTGCTCGCCGATTACGACATTTGCGTTGAAAATGATTCGGCGCGCGCTCTGGAAGCAGCCCGTAACTTCAGACCCGATCTAATTCTGCTCGATGTGATGATGCCAAATTTCGATGGCGGAGATGTCGCCGCGCAGATGCGAGATGATCCGGGATTGAGACATGTGCCGATCGTGTTTCTCACCGGGCTCGTGACGGAAAACGAGAGCAGCCATCGGCCTGTGATGGGTGGCTTCCCGTTTATCGCCAAACCTGTTACAGCTGAGCGGTTGGCGGAAAATATCGACAAATACCTCCAAGCTTAGGAAGACGAACAAAGCGCTATGCCGAAATGGGTGCCGTGCAGGTTGCCCACGCGCATTGAGAATCGTTTTGTCAGTTCGACAGGGGATCCGTCGCGGCCCGGCTTCCCGGTTCCCCTTTCGCCCGGTCACCAAAAAGGCTTGCACACCGCGACCATGAGAACTTTGGTTGTCGGATAGTCGGGACTAATGTCGTGCACGCGCATGAAACGCTGACATCAGCGGACCATTTTGAAACGCACCCTTGGCTTGCAGCTAATGGCGGCGTGCTTCGCGCTGTGCGATTGGAATTCTTCAAGCGCTCTTTAGCCCTAACGACCAAGCTCAGCGACCGGCGCTGGCCGCGCGCGTCCTCCGAAGCTGACGACGTTGTAAAACCAGTGACTCACAAGCTCAATCGCGTAGCGCCGGTTCGCTGCAGTGCACTTGTTAGGCGTCAACTTCTGCATAATTCAAAGCTCCCGTCCGAAAAGACAAAGACTTTTACGAAAACAAGGAGCAACTATGAGTATCAGTTCGCAGGAAGCATCACCACGGCTTTTTCCACAAAGCGACGCTGGCGGAGGAGACGTTGAGGTCGACACAGACGCCGGTTTGCTTCCGACAACTGCCACTTCGACAATAACAGAAGATTCGCGGTTGTTCGCCGATCGCATCTGGCAAGCTGTCGCGCGGGACGTGCAACTGATTTCCCACGCAGGATCTGCTGGCGAGCAAAAAGGAAAAAAGACTGCCTGAACCGCTCCTCAGCATGGCTTTCGCCTTGCTGCCGCCGGGGCTTGCCGCTAAAAACGCGCGTTGGGTCGTCCAGGAGCTTTTCTCCGTAATGCACGCCTACGAAGTTCGCCCGCGCAAAGATAAGCGCGGCTTTAATCTAAATTTCCAATGCGCTGCCATTCGGCCGGCTGTGGTATGGCGAGCAAGAGGCAATCAGTAACGCCATCGGTTACGCAAAGTTTGCGTCTTTGACTCGACTGGCGATTGGCTGCAAGACGGCCTGAGGCTCCCGAACCATAGGGGTGATCCCGTATACGCGGGTGCAGTAATCACGCTGGATCTGGCTCACAAGGAGGCGCCCACCGACGACTCGTGCGATTGCAGGCTCCCTTTGCGCGCATACACGGATGCGTTAGGCTGCGCCATGAATCAAGGTTTCTTTGAATTCGAACTGCGATCCGGAGACAGAACATTCATCGCTACGGTCGAATTCCTGCCGCCTGGACTGGAAGCTTCGGAAGCGAGGGCGAAAGTGCCGGACGTGTGGGAGCTCTATTTTGCCGCCCCCGAGGTGGTCGTGCCGGGATCAACAACGTGCATGGACTCCAGACCGATCAAGACGAAGCCGAATGACGCTCTTAAAGTTCCGAAAGGTATTGCCCCGGTGCTCATCTGGAAATCGGAAGAGAAATAACCAAGATACCTTGTACCCGATGGCTGGCGTTGGCAGCTTTTTTGGATCGGTTATCTCGACCGGGACGTCAGAATGGCTGAGAAGTTGATCCGGCTCTTCAGCTTTACTGATTCTCCGCAACCATTTGCGGCGTAGTCTTGCTCACTTCGAGCCGGTCGCTCACTTTCTGGATAAGCGCAGCCTGCTTTTTGAAGGCTCCTTGTAGGTTTGCAACGGTCGCTTCCAATTCCTCCACCTTGCGGTGCTCTTTCAGAAACTCGTTCAGCAACATTGCGTTCACCGCCTCGTAGCGCACGGTGTAAGGCTTGCCATGGTCGTCGCGAGCCACAAGATCGGGGTTCACCTTTTCCACCTGCTCAGCCACAAGGCCAAATTGCGGGATGCCCTCGGGATCAAGCTCGTGCTTGTAGTGGAAAGTCACCGGTTTCAGTGACAGGATTGCTTCGCTCGCCTTGTCCATGGGCTTCACCGCGTCCTTGAAACGCGCCGAGGATGTGGTCGTGCCAAGATGACCACTGCCATCTACGATAACTGCTACACCTGTTGGAACCGTTGCCCCACTGATCCCGGCGATGAATGTCGTTCTCTGGGTTCCTTGCTTACCGATGCGAATGGTGTTGGCTTCCCCAGCAACACCTCGGTCGAAAATGTCGATATTGTTGCTACCGGTCGTGAGGTTAAAACCGGCATTGGAACCGACGGCAATATTGTTACTTCCGGTTGTGTTCGTCTTGAGTGCGTTCTGGCCGGCGGCGGTGTTGTTATGTCCCGTGGTGTTGGCCAGAAGCGAGCCCTGTCCGCTGGCCGTGTTAAAGTTGCCGCTCGTGTTGCTGAGAAGCGCCTGATAACCATCAGCCGCGTTATTCAAACCGGTGCTGTTATTGCTGAGCGACTGCGCGCCCGTGGCCGTGTTGTTACCTCCGGTCGTGTTGCCATAAAGCGCGTTCTGACCAGTGGCGGTGTTGTAGCTACCGACTGTGTTGCTATAGAGGGCGGAAATACCCGAGGCAACGTTGTTACTGCCGGTGAGATTGCTATACAGGGCATTGGCGCCGTCAGCAGTGTTATTGCTGCAATCGGAAAAGTCGTCAGGTGATCCAAATAGGGCGAGGTATCCAGTGGCAGTGTTGTTGCTCCCGCCTTGGTTGCCAACGAGGGCCCAATATCCAACGGCGGTGTTGTTACTGCCGGTGCCAAAGCCGTTATCGCCGCCGAGGAGCGCCTGGTAGCCGAAAGCGGTATTAAAACCACCCGTCGTGTAGTTACTAAGCGCATTGTGGCCGGCGGCGGTGTTACGCGTGCCTCCAGTGTTCTTAAACATGGTGGCTAATCCAATCGCTGTGTTCTCGGTGCCCGTCGTATTACTCACAAGTGCTTCCTCCCCCACCGCAGTGTTGAGGCTGCCGGTAGTGTTGTTAAGTAACGCAGTGGAGCCGATAGCCGTGTTGAAGCTGCCGGTAGTGAGGCTAAAGAGTGCATCAAAACCGATGGCCGTGTTGTCGCTGCCTTGTGAGGTGTCAAGGCTGAAGAGCGCATCATCGCCCTCAGCGGTGTTCTTATTGGGATAGCCCCCGTCCGGTGCTGGGGTAACCGCTCGAGTTGTTGGCGAAAGCGCAAAGCAGGCGAGGGCAAGGGGGATGAGAAGAAACCCAAGTCGCAAAGGCGAGCGGCTGATTGATTTTCTTAAGTCTGGAGTTGTCATATTTTTTGTTTTGATTTCTTTTGTTGAGGCTGGATTTGTTTGACTGCATTAACTGCAATCCAAATCCGCGCGGAACCAGGAACCATCCTCACGAGGCGCTTTGAATAGCGACCTCACCTCGGCTGACTCGGGACTCCAGTTGGATCTGGAGATCGCGCTAAGCGGCGTCCCAGCGAAGGTCCAGCCCCTGCGGCTTATTCAGCCGTGCCGAAGATAGGTTGAAACGTC
>QHPX01000112.1 GCA_003219195.1 Verrucomicrobiota bacterium | reverse complement strand
CCGCGTGTCGATCGCGGGATTCAAGCTCACGCAAAAAAATGCGACTGCGCGTTGATGGGGTTGGGCGGCTGGATTATTCATCTGCGGGATAGTTTTCCAACCACGGCGTGGCAGCCTTCAGGCTTTCGTTGATACTTCGCATGTTTTGCGCGCCCTGGCTGTCTAGCCATTCCTGAAGCGCATCCGCTCCTCCGCGGACAAACACGCTTACACCATCCTTCCATGTTGCGCGTCCGCAGAGCACGCCGCAAAAATGAGCGCCTGCTTCCGAAGCCAGTGCGAGGGCCTCATTGAACGCGCGATTGCTAACTCCAGCAGAGAGAAACAGGAACGGCTTGTCAGTTGCCGCCGCGGTATTTCGAAAAAGCTCTAGAGCTTCGGCGCGTGTATGCACGAACGCACCTGAAAAATCCAAAGAACCTTCGACATAGGCCATAGTTACAGGCACACCAACTTTCAAAACATCCACGCAATAGTGAGGCTTTGAGAATTCTTGCATTGCACTGACGAGAATAGCCGGTTTGCAGCGCGCAAATTGAGGACTTTTTTCGTCCAGTCCATCCTGGTATGGAACAATTTCCAGGAAGAAGGGCACGTCACAGCCGGCGCATTCCGAGCCGACACGTTCGACCCAAACATGTTTGCGTTCCTGTATTTCACGTGGGTCGGACAAGGCATAGTACAAAAGAACCTTTACGCACTGCGCGCCCGCATCGACCAATCTACGCACGGACCAGTTCTCAAGAAGCCGAGGAAGGCGGGAAGGAACGCCAGGATCATACCCACTAACTTCATAAGCCATCAGCAAGCCTGCGGATGGAGCACGCTGACCGGCAGCCTGCAAGCCGTACTCCGGTTCGAGTAGCACCGCGCTCGCATGCGGAGAGAGCACGCGAACGACAATGGATTTGAATTCCTCAAGCTGGTCCCGTGGAACCGAATTCTTTTCAATCTTCAATTCGGCGGAGAAAAGACGGCGCAACGCGTCGCGTTGGTCAATCGCAAGAGCGCCAATGACGCCGCGAGAATCCGAGACGGCTTCGAGCCTCTTTCGCTTACCGGGCGATAGCCTCACTCCAATCCTCCGCTCCAAGGGCCGATTACGAATCGAATGTGCGGAATCCACAGGCATATCTTCAATCGCCTATTTCATCGCCTAGACGACGCCAAAGTGCCAAGAATCTGCACCGCGAGCACAGTTCCAGTCAAAAAAAGGGCGAAGCCTGGCGCCGCCCCTCTTTCCGCTGTCAATTATTTGCACTCGCGAGTTAGAACGTGATCCGCAGCCTCAATCGCACGGTACGCCTGCTGTCCACGCCTTCCTGCGTGAAGCTGCTTTTCAATTTCCCGAAGTCAGAGTTCAGGTTAACATCGGTCGCCGGATTAATCGGCAGTAGTTTCCCAGTGGTTTGATCTACCTCGACATTGAAATCACCGAGCAGGGCAAAGGCTCCGCAACCGCCCCCGGTTCCTTGATCGGGCGAAAACAACGGGTGATTGAATATATTGTCGATGTCCGCGCCGAACTGGGCGTTCACGCGTTCCGAAAAATGAAAATCCTTATGAACTCCCAGGTTTACGCCCCAGGTCCCGGGCCCCCAGAGCATGTTTCGCTTGGCCACGCCCGCCTGAGTGAAAATGTCGGAGCCTACTGAAGGCGGCCCGAACGCCAAAGGATTCCAGATTTGATTGCCGGTTTTTTGATTGAAGTTATTGCTAAGCACGACGGGACGGAAGGATGGTTCGGCGCCAAAATCACCCACTGCATCCAGCGAGGAGATGCCGATGTTGCCGGGTTCGATGGGATTGCAGTCGTCGCAAATCCAGAAGGGAGTAAAGCCCGTTCCGGACTTCGCGAACATGTTAAACGTGGTTTGCCACCCGCCAACGATCGCGTCCACCCACTTGGACATCGAGGCACCATACTGGCGGCCCCGGCCGACCGGCAAATCGTAGATGCCATAGGCAACCACACGATGGCGGGAAACATATCCGTCAACTCCGTAGTCGCTGTCCGGTTGGAACTGATTGTAGGTCACTCCGCCCAGGCTAGAGTTTCCGGTGTCCAACGCTGTCGATTTCTGATCCAAAAGCGTGTATGAAATATTGAACATCAAGCCGCGGGAAAAACGATGCTCGAGCTGAGTCTGGAATGCGTTGGACTGTGCATGGCCGTAATTTCCGAAGCTTAGAACGAAATCCCCTAATGCAGGGAAGCGGTAACGCTGAGCGTCCGCAGGTGATATACCGCAATCGCCATTATTAACCGGATCGCAGATTTGTCCGGTGTCTTGACCCGTGTTCTGGTCAATAACGTGGGTACCGAAAGGCACGTCGCTAGGCTGAAGTTCATTCAAATCTTTGCCGGCGATCAAGCCGTGCATCGTGGCACCCAGGTACGAGAAGCGAACCGCGCTTCCCCATCCGATCTCGCGCTCAAAGGTGGCGTTGTATTGATGGATGCGCGGTTGAGTCAGGCCGAAGGGGACCGCGTTGACTGCTGGCGTTCCATTTACTCCAGAGGCTATGATTCCGCCCGTAATTGGGCTAATGCCGTGCGTGCTGCCACCCGGCCACCCTTCAAAGGGACTTGTGGGAGGATTAGCCGTATCTTGGACCTTTCTGATTGATTGGTTGAAAGGATTCGTTGCGATTGGATCTCGAATGCCTTGAGCAGCCGAAGTCGGATAGTAGATTCCATACCCGCCACGAATAACTGACTTGTTGCCAAGCCGGTATGCAACGCCGATGCGCGGGGAAAAGTCTGTCTTGTCCATCCGGACCACGCCTCTTCCGACGCCCAAGCCGGAATCTTTGGCCAGCACGTATCCGAAATTAACAATGCGCGTGTCCAAATACTTAAGCGTCTTCGTTGAAGGAATAACGAATCGGCCCAGTTGGCCTGTCGTGGGATTCACAAAATTCGGATCGAAGTTGGCGATTAGGTCGTTCTCGTCCACGAACGGAGTGATGAGCTCATAGCGCAAACCGAGGTTCAGTGTCAGCTTTGAAGTAACTTTCCACATGTCCTGGAAAAAGTAGCCATGTTCCCAGTTGTGAACGTCCATAGCCGGACGGGGCTGGAGAACGTAAGTAACCGAGGTCGGCGGAAGACCCAGCAAAAACTTCGTGAATGGATTTGTTCCTGATCCACCATAGGTCATGGAGCCGCGAGGACTTCCACGGTTCAGCGCGAAACCATCCACAGCAGCATTGCGCACCACATCTCCCCCCATGCGGAAATCGTGTTTGCCAACAACCCACGTCAGCGTATCGCCGAACGTAATTAGGTTCTGGTCCAGCGGACGGAAGGTGTTGCGGCCGCCGTTTGAGAAGGGGGCAAAGGAACCGAAACTGATTGCTGCATGGCCGAAAGTGGAAAGTGCAAACGAACCCACGACCGTACCGTACGCAGCGATATCACTCTGATCGAAGCCAATACTCGAGAGAAATCCCTCTAATGTCGTATTGCTGTGCCGCAAGAGGCCTTGCCGGTTGAAACCGCCGCGACCTTCATTGATCAAGCTCGGCTTGAACGAATGCAGGTAGGAAAGCGAGACTGTATGGTTTTTACGGTCATTCTGGGTCAGTCCAAGTCCGGTGTAGGGGCTAACCACGGGGGAGTTTGCGTTAACTTGCGCTGAGACGTTGTACACGCCGTATAGGTGATTCTGCTCGGAAAAATCGTGGTCCAATCTTAAGGTACCGATATCCTGAATGGAGTTGCCAGATAGGATCGTTTGATAGCCCCCCACAATTCTTCCATTGCTTGGATTGATAGGAGCGCTGAGCCCGATCTTTGGAAAATACGTATTAATTAATTGCTGGACGGTAGCGTTGAGGAGTCTCGACGGTATCCTGACGAACCGGAGTGATCCGGGTGGGTCATTCGGATTGGTGTCAGGAATCGTGTCGCTCGCAATTTCCTGTGCTGTCAGAGTGACGCCTGTCGGCACCAGCGGTTTCGCCGAATCATTCAGCGTGGAAAAGTCTCCGGTGTACAGCGCAGGATGTGGGATGCTTATTGACGAGATTTTGGTAGGAGCAACATCATAATCGCGCTCGTACGCCGCAAAGAACCATGTCTTCTTGAGCAGTGGAATAGGCCCACCGACCGAGCCTCCAATGTCGTTCGTGTTGAAGTACGGATTCGGGTACTTCGATTGAAACGCCGTTGGCGCAAATTGAGCTTTGCCTATCTTGTCATCAAGCGTCCACGCAGCCAAAGCGGAGTTCTTATTGTTGTAGAACGCCGATCCATGATAATCCGCGCCGCCGCGTTTCGTGGTGACTCGAATGTTGGCAATGCCCGCATATTCGGCGCTGAAATCGGACGTCAGGAGATTGATCTCCCCGACGGCTTCCAGCGAAGGCTGGCTTGAGGTAGGCTCGCCAAAAATACCTCCATTCGCGCGCTGCCCATCGAGAGAAAAGCTGGCGCCATAGCTCTGCGCACCAATGAACTTGAATTCGCCATCGGCTGCACCCTGCGTTACGTTCGGATTCAAATACAGAAAGGTATAGACGTTCCGGCTGTCGCGTGGAAGATCGACCACAGCCAGATTGTTCAATGTCTGGCTGATAGTCTGATCTTCAGTATTGATGGCTGGCGCCTCCATCGATACGACCACGATTTCCTGCGCCGCAGACACCTTGAGTACGGCATCGACGCTCACCGTGTCACTGCCGTTCAGGACGATGTCCGTGGTTTCTCTCTTGTTCATTCCAGGGGCTGTGATTGTCACTCTATACGTGCCGGGTTTCAGCCCGAACATTTCGTAATTGCCCTGAGCATTCGTTTTTGTTTCCCGTGCGGTGTTGGTAAGGGCGTCGGTAATCGTCACCGAGGCGCTTGGAATGACAGCCCCCGTGGAGTCTGTCACCGTTCCTCGAATCGTACCCAGATCCGTTCCCTGGCCGAATACTGCCGTGGACTCGCAAAATAGAAGGGCCAGGCAAATAACACAGGCAAACGCAACTTTGTACTTCAAGGCGAACCTCCCCCCAAAATAATCTAGAGGAACGATGTACCATAGTAGAAAAGCAAACGCAACAACAAACAAAGTATGAACGACACAAAGAGAAAGAATACGAAAGTATTCGCCTGCGCTATGCTTTCGTCATTTGACCCGAGTTGAAGTGACGCCCTATACTCACCCATACGGAAACGGTGCATGACCCCCAAACCTCGTCTGCTAACAGAACAGCGGCGCCGGAGTGTGCTGGACCTC
>QHPX01000111.1 GCA_003219195.1 Verrucomicrobiota bacterium | reverse complement strand
CCTTACCGGAAATTCTGGGTTCGTTCGCGGTTGCTCCGGAATGAAATCTTACGGTCCGCCAGGCGGTTTAAAACGGAGGCGCACTCGAAGGCAAGGTTGGTTTTTGGGTTTTAGGGCTTTCGGGGTTTCGCGGGTTGCATGGGCGAGCGCCCGACGGCTTGCCATTCTGCAGCCTTTTAATTGAAATTGCTGCTTCATGTGCTCCTGAACTCCGGATTTTGTCGTTTCTTGCTTCCGGCTTTGCTGGGTTGGCTGCACTA
The DNA here is from genome assembly GCA_003219195.1 of Verrucomicrobiota bacterium. GTDB lineage: Bacteria > Verrucomicrobiota > Verrucomicrobiia > Chthoniobacterales > UBA10450 > UBA10450. Next base: position 6,485 of record QHPX01000111.1, on the reverse strand, counting down.
TTTCCGAACCAACAGAATCGTGCGGTCCTGCAAGTCATCGATGACTCTCGGATAAATCCACTGCGGGACGGGCGGAGATTGGCGGTCATAGACAACGCTGTAGGGAAACTTTTCCTGCATTAAGTTGTGGTAATAGCTCTTTACCGTTTCGCTCGGCACTTGGTAATCACTCGAATCGATCGTCACGAAGTCTGGATTCCTCGCGAGCAGTTCTTTGAGGCTGAACAATCGTTCGTCGTAGCTCCCTTCATGGGCTGCCGCTTGCCCTTCCACCCACCGGTTTCCCTTGAATGCCGTTTCGAAAAGGACCGCCCTGCCATTAGCGTGGGGCATTCGTAAATCGACCACCTTGCCGGGTGGAATCTCTTTCCCGGGGGCCTTTCCTACCTGCACTTCGACTGCGTCAAGCCCAGGCAGCTTCCTCCAATGTGGACTTACTCCGCTCGATTCGATCCGGCTTCCAAGCTTTACATTCGCCTCCATCCACACCTGAGCAGGCATCCGCGGGTCATCATTGAACCGCCTCCCGACGTAATAGCTGCAAACACAATTATATACAAGAATGGGGGCGCAAGCCACGGCTAGCCAGCGCCAGTGTTTTTCAACTGCCTTCAGAAACGGCCCAGCCATCAAAATCAAAAACGGAACCGCCGGCAGGACAAATCTTGTTTCGAGGCGAGGAAAGGACCCGATTTTCGCATAATACAAAGCGAACACGCTCAATGCGAGTGCGAAGCCGAGGGATTCCGGTGTGGCAAAGCGCTTCGGCAGCACAACGAGCACCAGAGATACGATGACGCCTACTGCGATTAAAATAGCTCCGGGAAGCCCTAATACCTCGGGAATAATTAAGAGAAATGGCCAGTAGCTGTTCCCCCCGGCCTGCCCTTCATAGCGTGGGGCCACGACGTAATTGTACATCAAATCGGACACAAACCGGTTCCAGTCAAACAGGATGTATGGGTCTGTCAAAACGATCCCCGCGGGAACCATGAATAACCCGATGATCATATCCCGACTGAATAATTTTTCCGTCCAAGTCTTCGGACGAACGGAAAGAAGGTGGGCGACAACCAAAGAAATCCCGATGGCCAGACCATTATATTTCGCATTTGTCGCCGCGCCAGTCAGCAGGCCTGCCATGACATAGTCGATCCTCTGGCCCTCACCGGTGATGCGCGCCGCAAAATAGAAAGCGAGCATCATCCAAAAAAGGAGCGGGGAATCACAAGACAGGAAATGATTGTAGGCAGAAAATCCAGCGCTCGTCGCGAAGACAAAAGCGATGACGCGGGCCGCGAAAATCCCGTAAAACACGCGGCTCATTTCAAAGGCCAATACGATGGTCCCGAGATAAAGGCCAACCACCAGCAGCCGTGCGGCTACAAGCCTCGCCGCGTCAAAGTTCTGCTTCTTTCGAAGCACAAAGCTGGCGGCGTGGTCGATGCAATCAATAGGCGCCTTCACCACGATGTGGGTGACAAAGGTGTGCAGCGGCGGCTTCAAATAGTCCCAAGGCATTCCGCGACGGCCTAGGTTCCTGAGCCCCATGGAAGAACGATTCCAATCTTCAACCCGCCCCCAGCCGATTCCATTGACACTGAACGTCAGTGCCAACAGCAATGCCATGGCCAAGAACCGGTCCATGCGGAGTAGCCTCTCCATCAAAAACCATTGAGAACGGAGGTGATCCCTCATAGGTAGAAGCTGCTGTTGCGCCGGGAGAAAAGTGAGGTTGAACCGGACGCGACCTTGGGCTGAGGGTTTGTGATTATCAAGGCCGAAATGCGACGCAGGATTCGCTTGCCCAGGTCCGGCAATTGGATAAAACGGATCCATTACGCCCGCGCTTCAAACCGCAGGGACCCCGCTGAAATGCCTGCTCGTAATTCCCACCTACAACGAGGCGGAAAATATCAGAGTCGTGTTTCAGGACCTGCTTGAACTCGGAACGCCCGTGGAAATTTTGGTGGTTGACGACGGCTCGCCTGATGGAACCGCCGATCTCGTCGCCAGCCATCCACAATTCAGCAAGTGTGTTTTCCTGCTCAGGCTCCCACACACTCTTGGACCAGAACGTTGAGAGCTGTGTAATCGCGTTCCGAATCGTCGAGGGAAGGTTTTCTGGAGTTAACCTTACCGGAAATTTCTGGTTCCGCCGTCGGTGGCCGCGACAATTGCTGCCGTCCTGGTAGTAATCCGCTCCCGGAAGTCCATGTTCATTATGGCAAACGCCTCCCCGGCAACGAATGCGCGTCCCGGATATCCGCCGCGCGACGACCTGCGTTCAAGCGACCAGCGGCATTGATCCCACTGGAATCTCTCCAATTACCCGCGATCTTCGAACCCGGAATCGTGATCTTCCCGCCAGGACCAAGAACAGCACCATCGAGCAGAGAAAGCAACTGATCTGAGCTGCTGATGTTGATTGCGGGGCCGGTCGCCTTACCACCACCCTTGCCTGACGACGTCACATTGGTGCTGGGCAGAGTTTGGGTTTTAACATTTGTGCTGCCGAATGGCGGCGCGCTGCTTAGCGGTTGAGGATCATTCGCTCCTGCGCCGGCGAATGTGCCGGTAGTACTTTCATTGCCGCCGAAGCCCGTGTAATTAGCGTTGTTGGTGTAAACATCGGCCGCAGTTGAGCCACCGATGGTGACCGTGACATTGTTGAAAATCGTGACCGAATTAGCTGCCAGAATTTTTGCGCTGTTACCCCCGAGCGTGACGTCCGCTTTGAAGTTGATCGTTCCGCTGCTACCCCCCGCATAAAGTTTCAACGTCGTATCAGCCGAGAGGTTGCCGCCGCTGATATTGAGCACACCGTTTGTGCCGAGCGCGCCAACTTTGAGCACATCTGCGTGAGCACTGGCGTTATTGAATGTGATCGTTCCATCTCCGTCGGTGAACGCGAGGAACGTCCCGCCGGCATCATAACTGCCGCCATTAAAATTGATCGCCGCTGCCGCGGCGCCGTCGCTACCAAGAATCTGAAAAGTGGCATCGCTGGTGACGGTGGCGTTGCCGGAAACGTTCATGTTGATGGTAGCGTTCCCAGCGATGCTGCCGCCCGTGTTATCGATCTGAGTAAGCAAAGAATCCGCCGTAATGTTTGCTGCGTTTACGTTGATCACGGCATCCCCGCCGATACTGCCGCCGACGTTTGGAATTACGAAAAAGGTATTGTTGCCGGTGATATCGCCAGTCGCAGTAAAGTCGATGATCGCGTTGCCGCCAATGCTGCTGCCATTGTTCTCGACGGCAACATATAGTTGATCACTTGTCAGAATATTGGCGCCGCTGACGGTAACCGTCGCATCGTTGCCGATGCTCGCAGCCACGTCTCCGCTTTGGTCACTTAAGATTTGGAAAAATGTGTTGCCATTGGTTTGATTGATGTCGCCACTAGCGTCAAAACTGATGCTGGCATTTCCGCCAATACTCCCCGACGTGTTGTCAATCCCCACATTGAGGTCAGTCGTGCCAACGGTGACGGTGCCCGCGGTGGCATTAAGACCCGCATTCCCAACGATGTTGCCACCGGCATTAATTATGACTTCGACTAGGGCGCCAGCCAGTGAAACATCAGCGACATTCGCGCTGATCGTAGCATTCCCGCCGATCATACCACCGTTATCATTGAAGATATCGAAGAACGCGCCGCCCTGGCTGGTAAGATCTCCTGACAGAGCGAGCGTTACACTCGCAGCGCCGGCAATATGCCCACCGGTGCTGTTGACAATGAATTCGTTAAAATTGCCGCCAGTTGTGATGTTCGCTGCATTCAGCGTGATTGTTGCATCCGAGCCAATTGTCCCAGCGCCGCTGCCTGCATCATTATTTAGGATATCGACGAAAGTGTCGCCCGTGCTGTGTATATCGCCGGCGACGGTGAGCGTTAGATCGGCGCTGGTTCCGATGTGACCGAACTCGTTCCGAACATCGGCAACTAAGATTCCGCCGGCTGAAATACTATTTGCGGTAACATCGACGCTGGCGCTAGAACCGATCGTTCCACCTTCATTTAAGACATCGAAGAAGGTGTCGCCGATGCTACTTGTATCATGCGCTAGAAAGCTAACGGCAGCGGCTGCGCCGATGTCGCCATTGTTACTGTCGATATACACATTCAGCGAGCCGTTAGCTGAAACATCCTGCGCGCTAACATCGACACGAGAACCGAGCTGGATCGTGCCGTTTTCGCCCAGAACGTCGAAAAACGTATCCGCGCCGCTCGTAATATTTCCCCCGGCATGGAACGTGATATTGGCGTCCGCTCCAATACTCGAGGCCCCATTGAGAATGTCGGCTACCAGATCGCCAGTAGCAGCAACGTTGCCGGCTACGTTAACTGAGACATTGGCGGCACCGCCAATCGTACTCCCGGTATCATTATCAATCCTGGCGAAGAAGGCGTCGGCCGTAGAAACGCTGGTCGCATTCACATTAATCGCGGCGTTCCCGCCGATGTCGCCGCCACTGAAGTTGTCAATCTCGACATCAAATAGCCCGGCGATGGAAGCATTGCCGATGTTGAGATCAATCGTAGCGTCGCCTCCGATGAAACCGCCCGGTGAACCGCCGACGAAGCTTCCGTTGCGAATTAGAAAGTAGGCGTCACCCGGGATGCCACCACTATTAGGATCGCTCCCCGTGGTGGTAAGATTGCTGGAGAGGTTCAGATTTATCGCGGCATTTCCGCCGATACTCCCGCCGGTGCCGCTGCCGCTGCCGTTGTTGAAGTTGTCCATTAGCACATCGAGTTCCCCGCCAACCGAAATATTGGCAGCTGTGATATTCAGCGTGGCATCTGAGTCAATGGTACCGCCGCTCGGGCCGGTGAACAAGAGATTGCGTTGATTTTCGATATCAATCAGGGCGTCGCCGGCAATGGTCAGATCGCCGCCAATGTTCAACGTCAGAGTAGCGTTTCCGTGAATCGTTCCGCCCGATGGCGGCGTGAACTGATAATCGGGCGGGATGTCGTTGAGCACGAACCAAGAAGCCCCAGAACTCCCAGGCATGATATTGGTGGTACCTTGAATCGTTACGTCGCCGGGGACATCCCAGGTAGCAGTAGCGTTGCCATCGATAATGCTGCCTCCTCTGTTGCTGATACCGGAACCGAAGAGGTCGCCGGCCATGTCAATGCTGGCCGCATGCAGGAAGAGAGAAACGTCGGAACCGATAAATGAGGGGGTCGTGTTCCCGCCGACATCATCGTACCTGCTGGAGACGATAAATTCCGCACTAAAACCGTTGGTAAACTGGTCGACGCCAATGGTCAAGGCGCCGCTGACATTAAACGTCAAGTTCCCGCCCGAATCGATCATCCCGCCGCCGCGGTTGTTGAGGAAAACGTCAACATAAGAGTTGGCGCTGAGGTTTCCGCCAATTTCGATGTCGATGTTTCCGCCTGTGCCGATGTGGCCAGCCGGGTTAGCTGTTTCATCGTAGTTCTGGACGTAGGCAGCGAGACCATTCACCTGGACGTTGCCGTTCACTGTGAGCGTCAGATTGCCGCCGTTGTCGATCTGGGCATTTGTGTTTTGAACTAGCAACTCAAGGTCCCCCGGCTCGGGAAACGCCGTTGCCGAGCCAGGGCCGGTGGCGGTGAGATTTCCACCGATGTTCACGGCAATATTTCCGCCGGTGCCGATGTGGCCCTGGTTTGTGACCTGCAAGCGAGAAAACTCAGTAGCCGAACTGTTCGTGTAATCACCCGTGACGTTGAGTGTGAGATTAGCTCCGGTGGCGACTGTGGTACCGGGCAACACGAGTGTGTTTAGTCTCACCTTGCCATCGAGTAAGAGGGAGCCGCCAATTTGCATTGTCAGATCGCCCCCGGCGGTCGCGTCCAGTTCACCCACGCTCATCGTGCCGGGGTTGGTAAGCTGAATCGATCCTTCTGCGGCAAGCTCGAGAATCCCAATGTTGGAAATTGGGGAATCAATCGTGAGGTCGGAGCCGGCCCCGCGCGCATACATGGCAAGCTCGCTGAGACCCTGGAACGAGACGTCCGACGTGAGATTAATCGAACCGTTAACAGTGGCCAGAACCAGCAGGTCAAGCCCGGTAAATGTCAACACGCCGCCGGGTGGTCCGGAGGTGATGCCGTCCACACCTATTAAACCAAGCTTCGTAGTGCCGCCATTGCTGAGGTCTATCGTTGGATTACCGACCAGCGATAGATTTTGAAATTTGAAAACTGCGATCGGCAAATGGTTCGGGTCGGCAAAGAAAACATCATCGATTCCCAAGGCAGTATCGAAGGCTGAGGTGGAACCAAAGGCCCACAGCGTGAAGGCGCCATCATCAGTTACGCCGCGATAAATTGTGCCGAAATTTGTCACGCCGTTGGTTGTGATCGAAGGATCGGTGGTAATGACCGTGCCGCTAGTAATGACATAAGGAACGGGCGAACTGATTACTGACGGTGGCCCGAACTTGCTGGGAGTTGGTGTCGGGCTTGGAGGTGGTGGAGG
>QHPX01000110.1 GCA_003219195.1 Verrucomicrobiota bacterium | reverse complement strand
CCAAATCAACCCGACTAGAGCTGTTTCGAAGAGCCAGGGCACGAAGCAGTGCGTCATAAGCTTGCGGATTTTTCGTGCCCGCAGACTGAATGTCTTCTTTCTCGCGACCAGTAAGCTTTGCCTCGAGCGAAATGGCAATCTTTTGAGCGATGTCACTCTCGGCGGCAAAGACGTCGATCAACTTCCGGTCGTAGGTTTCCGCCCAAAGGTGCGAATCATTCAGCGCGTTGATAAGCTGCACGGTGACGCGCACTTGATCGTTCACCTTCTGCACACTGCCCTCGAGAATGTTCGCGACTCCGAGGCGTCGGGCGATTTCCCGCAAATCGTTGGGGGCGCTTTTGTATCTTTGGGTCGAGGTGCGCGAGATCACCTTGAGATCGGCGATCTTCGATAATCGCGCCAGGATTTCATCCTGGATCCCGTCGGCGAAATAAGCGTTGCTCTTGTCTTCGCTCAAACTTTCGAACGGCAACACGGCGATCGATTTCGAAATCTCGCCGGGGGCGCTTTGTTTCGTCGGCGCGGTCAAGCGCCCGAGGAAAAACAAGCCAAGCGATAGTATCCCGGCAATCGCTACGACATAAATCCACGCGCGGCTACGGGAAGGCTTACTCTGCAACTCCTCCCCCGGTTCCGTGCGTTTAATTCCTTCCGGTGTTAGTTCGAATGCCCAGGCGATGATAAGCGCGATGGGAAATCCCAGCGCGATTGCTGCGATGAAAACCTTCATCACCCACGCCGGCGCTTCGAAGGTCGGGAACAAGATCGACGCTGCCTGAATCAAGAGCCAGGCGACAATCGCGTAGGCCACCGCGACCTTGTAAACGTTGCGACGCTTCAGCTCCCCGAAGAAATTCTTCGGATTCATGGCGTTGCTTTTTGGTATGCGGCCAACTTATGAGCAAAGAGAAGACATCCGCGAATCGCGCGAATGGAAGCGAATTGACAGGGATTTTTAAATTCGATTTGCTGCCCTGTCATTTTAGCGTGACACGTGTGATTCGCCGGCAAGAACTCAAGATTTCACCCCAATTGTAACCATGAAGATGATATGACCAAGCAATCAACTGAATCAAAGCGCCTTCTATCCTACATCATCGCCCAATGGGCCTGCGCGCTTAAATATGAGCATCTTTCGCCAGCTGCAATTCAAGCAGCGAAATTATTTTGGTTCGACTCCATCGGCTGCGCGCTTGGCGGCAGTCAACAGGATGACGCAAAGATTTTGCTGAAGCATTACCGCGCGATGTCCGCCACGGCGGACTCGTCCGGTGGCGAGGGCGGCGGCAAAGGCAGCGCCACCGCATTCGTTTCGGGCTTCAAGACCAATCCAGTCGATGCGTCGTTTCTGAATGGCCACATGATTCGCGCCATGGACTACAACGACATCTATTGGAAAGCGGACCCATGTCACCCCAGCGATCTCATCGCCGCGCCGCTCGCACTCTGTGAAAGCGAAGGCGTCAGCGGCAAGGATCTGATTCTCGCCACCATCATCGCCTACGAAATTGAAATGCGTCTTTGCGAAGTGGGCCGGCCGGGCGTGCGCGAATACGGCTGGCATCACGCCACCTTGAGCGCGTTTGCCGCGCCAGTAGCGGCGGGCCGCGTGCTCAATCTCACGCCGGCGCAAATGGTGTCCGCCATCGGCATCAGTGCGTCGCGAACCTTTTGCCCGGGCGCGGTGACGGCGGGCAAGTTGACCAACATGAAGAACACGGTGGATCCGTGGGCGGGGCGTATGGGGGCCGAGAGCGCGCTTCTTGCTCGCGGCGGATTTTCCGGTCCTGAGCACATCATCGACGGCAAGGAAGGGCTCTTTGCCGTATTCCATCATGTGCAGTACAAGGGAGAACCCGCCACTTTCGATGGCGAAGCCCTGATCAAGGATCTTCCCAACTCAACCAATTCTCACTATCGAATTCTCGATTGCGGGATGAAAAGTTTTCCGATTGAGGCGCTCAGTCACGCGCCGCTCACCGCCATGATGAAGACGGTCAAGGAACACAACATCAAGGCCAACGACGTCAAGGAAATCAAAGTGGAAGTGATCGCGCGCGCCGCTGACATTCTGGGCGATCCGCACAAGTATCGGCCGGACTCCAAAGAAACCGCCGATCATTCGCTGCCTTATTGCATGGCCGTCGGATTGATGGACGGCATGGTGACGCCGCTGCAATTCCGCGAAGAACGCGTGCTCGATAAGGCGCTCATTCCAATCATGGACAAAGTAAAAGTGGTGGCTAACGAAGAGTTCGAAGCGCTTTTTCCCAAGTTCCAACCGAGTCGCGTGACGATCACCACCAACAGCGGCAAGTCACATTCCACGCGCGTCGATGTTCCCAAGGGTGATCCGCGCGATCCAATGACCGAGGAAGAAATCGCGGTAAAATTCACCGCGCTCGGTGGCGATGTCATCGGCAAGGATCAATGCAGGAAGTTGCAGCGCTTCATCGTGAGCATTGAAACTGCCAGGAATCTCGGCGGACTCTTTGAGCTGACCACGGCCCGCTGAACCTAATCTGGAGGGCGTCCGCGCTGTCGGCGCTCAAATATTTGGAACACGGGACACGACAGCGCGTGTCCCTCCAAGCAACCGATTTTAGAGCTACACCGTCGAGCTCCCCTCGCCCGCTCCAAACTGAATTCCCTGCGCGAGCGGCAGCTCAGTCGAGAAATTGATCGTGTTTGTCTGCCGCCGCATGTAGCTTTTCCACGAATCGCTCCCGCTTTCACGCCCGCCGCCCGTATCTTTCTCGCCACCGAACGCTCCGCCAATCTCGGCGCCGCTCGTTCCCGTATTGACATTGGCGATTCCGCAATCGCTACCGGCCGCGCTGATAAATTTTTCGGCCTCGCGCATATCGTTTGTAAAAACGGCGGAGGTCAAACCCTGCGGCACTCCGTTGTTAATCGCAATCGCTTCATCGAAATCGCGATACGTCATCAAATAAAGAAGCGGTCCAAAGGTTTCATGACACACAATCTCAAAGGCCGGCTTCGCATTTGCGAGACACGGCGTCATGTAGCAGCCCCCTGGATATTTCTCACCATCTAGCCGTTCGCCCCCATAAAGAACTTCCCCACCTTCATCTTTCAATCGCTGGATGGAATGCTGCACCATGTCGACCGCGTTCTTGTCAATCAAAGGGCCCATCAGCGTTTTTTTTTCGAGCGGATTTCCAATCGGCACCGTCTTGTAAGCAGCCAAAAGTTTCTTTCGCACTTTGTCGGCGACCGATTCGTGCATGATGACGCGCCGCGTCGAAGTGCAACGTTGGCCAGCGGTGCCAACCGCTCCGAAAAATATCGATTGCGTAGCCATTTCGAGATCGGCGCTCGGAGCGACGATGAGCGCATTGTTGCCGCCGAGTTCCATGATGGTTCGTCCCAATCGGCCATGAACCGCTTTCGCGACGTTCAAACCCATGCCTACTGATCCGGTCGCGGAGACCAGGGAGATACGGCGATCGTCGGCCAGTTTTTGGCCTACCGTTTTGCGGTCACCAATCAGCAAGGTAAAAATCGCGGGATCGGCGCCAGTGTCGCGACAAACGCGTTCTGCAATTTTCGTCACGGCGATCGCCGTCAGCGGAGTTTTTTCCGATGGCTTCCAAACTGTGGCATCACCGCAAACGGCGGCGAGCGCGGCGTTCCACGACCAAACTGCGACCGGAAAATTGAATGCGGTGATGACCGCGACAACGCCGAGCGGATGCCATTGCTCCATCAAACGATGGTTCGGCCGTTCCGATTGAATGGTCAGGCCATAAAGCATGCGCGATTGTCCGACCGCCAGGTCGCAGATGTCGATCATCTCCTGCACTTCGCCTTCGCCTTCGCCGATGATTTTCCCGGTTTCGAGAGTGACGAGCTGGCCGAGCTCGTGCTTCAAATCGCGCAAGGCGTTGCCCAGACGGCGCACAGTTTCGCCGCGGACCGGTCCTGGCGTAAGCCGCCATTTCAAAAATGCCTCGTGCGCGCGAGTGATCGCCGCTTTGTAATCTTCATCGGAAGCGGTGCGAACGCTGGCCAGTTTTCGCCCATCGATCGGTGATAACTTGTCGATCTTAGCGCCGCCGCCGCGCCATTCGCCGCAAAAGGCGCCGGGGTTCTCCTCGGCGATGCCGAGCTTCTCGAGAACTGTTTGCATGATTACTTGCGACGTTGCCGGCAATATTTTCGCATCAGCTCGATCGCTTCATCGACAACTTCGGCCGTCATGTCGAGTGTCGGCCGAAAACGGATCGAATCCTCGCCGGAGCGCAGTGTCAGCACACCGAGATCGAACAAACCTTTCCACATATCTTCGCGCGCTTTGGCGTCGGGCAGATCGAAGGCCAGAAACATTCCGCGACCGCGCACGGCTTTGATGAAATCGAACTCGTTTTGCAGCTCGCGCAGTTGACCCAAAAAATACCCGCCCACTTTGGCGGCGTTTTCGACGAGATGCTCTTCCTCGACGATCCGAAGGAAATGGGTTGAGCGCACCATGTCGGTGAAATTGCCGCCCCAGGTTGAGTTCAAACGGCTCGGCAAACGAAACGCGTTGTCCTTCACTTCGTCGAGGCGCGGACCGGCCATCACGCCGCAGACCTGCGCTTTTTTTCCGAACGCCAGCAAATCGGGAACAACATCGAAATGTTCGCAGCACCAGTTGCGGCCGGTGGCGCCCATCCCGCATTGCACTTCGTCGAAAATGAGAAGGATTTCGTTCTCGTCGCAAATTTTCCGCAGCTTCTTCAACCATTCGCCTCGGAAATGATTATCCCCGCCCTCGCCCTGAATCGGCTCGATGATAATCGCGCAGATGTCGATCTTGCGATGGTCGAGCGTGTCCCGAATCTCGGTTTCCGCCTTCTTCTCGCGTGCGATCACATCCGCTTCGCGCTCTGCTTCCGGCAACGAAAAATCGATGCATGGACATGAAACACGCGGCCAATCAAACTTCGCGAACAAATCCGTTTTGCGCGGATCGGTGTTGGTCAGGCTCATGGTATAACCAGTGCGACCGTGAAACGCGCGCCGGAAATGCAAAATCTGCGTGCCCCGTTCGCCCCGCCCTGCCGTCATGTTTTTGCGCACCTTCCAATCCATCGCCGCCTTCAAACAATTTTCGACCGCGAGCGCGCCTCCTTCGATAAAGAGGTAACATTCGAGCGGGGGCAAACCGGCAACCCTGCTAAAGGTTTCGACAAAACGTGCGTACCCTTGCGAGTAAACATCCGAGTTCGCGACCTTGACCTTGGCCGCACGCAACAGATCGCTCTTCACCTCGTCGCGCTCAAAATAGGGATGATTGAAGCCCACCGGCATGGAGCCGAAAAATCCGTAGAGATCGATGAGTTGATGGCCCGTCGCCGCATCATATAAATATGAGCCGCGACTTTTCTCGAGATCGATTACGACCTTGAAACCGTCGAGCAAAATGTGTTGCTCGAGTATTGCAAGGACACTCGACGCGCTGATTCGTTTCTGTTTTTCGCTCTTTGCCGCGCGGTTTCGAGAAGAAACCGCTTCGGTGAGCACCGGCGGTATACTCATCCTTTGATGGTAGCTTTCGCGGGAGAATTGGTCAACCGATGCGCCGCTCTGCCGCCAGAGACGGCGGCAGCTACAACTAAATGATGCCGCGACGAAGCGGTTCGTGTTTTCCGGCGAGAAGTTCCTGCGTCAGTTCATAACCGCGGCGATCGACGTTGCGCGCCGTGCCGGCGAAGTGATTGTCGATCCTAGCGCGCGAAGATCGACAGAAATAATTCGCGACCGACAAAATTTCATCGGCGTTTTCGCCGCGATCTATTTTCGATTGCGCAAACGAGCACGTCGCGCTAATGGCGAATAGCTCGGTCGCGATGCCGACGAAACGCGAAAGCAAAAGTTGCTCGCGATCGAGCTTCGGGCCGAAGCGCGCCATGGCGTGAAATAAACCGCGCGCCAGTTTTTTGCTGGTGCGCGCCGCGTAATTGACATGCGCGGCAAGATCGGAATGCAAATTGTCGATCTTGCCTGCGCCACCGGGCAACCACTGGCGCGGGTACCATCCGGCGTAAAATTTCCCGGACGTGAAAACCGCTTTGGCGCGCTCCGACATTGGCAGGTGCGTGTTG
>QHPX01000109.1 GCA_003219195.1 Verrucomicrobiota bacterium | reverse complement strand
TCCTTCGCCGAGTCGACGCGTTGGATCTGTGCGATGGCCGATTGGTAGAATGCCAACGCCTCGGTATTGGCAAATGTCGCCTGGGCGCGCTCGGCCGCGCGCCCGAGATAATGTGCCGCCGGTGCAGCGGCTCCGGCCCGTTCGAAGTGATAACCGAGCGTGGCGGAAAGCTCGTCGAGCCGATCCGCAAACAACGCTTCAAGCGCCTGCGCCACCTTGGCGTGCAATTCTTTCCGGCTGGCCACGAGCAATGAATTGTAAGTGACGTCGTGAGTGATAGCGTGCTTGAAGATGTATTCATCCTCCTGCAAAGCAGATGTCTCCGATGCTGCTTGCTTGCGCGACTGAATGAACTCGCGCCGTTGCAGTTCACCGAGTGAACGATCGAGATGTTGTTCGTCCGGTTTGAGATCATAAAGGTAAGGCAGCACCCGCTGTTGAAAGACGCGACCGATGACCGAGGCCTTTTGCAGCGTCTGCTTTTGCTCTGATTCGAGTCGATCGATCCGCGCCATCAAAACACCCTGGAGCGTGTCTGGAACATCAACCGATTGCAGTTCGCGCGTCGCGATGGCGCGGTCCTTTTCCATAACGACAACGCCGGAATCGAGAAGCGACCGAAGCAATTCTTCCAGGAAAAATGGATTCCCTTCCGCGCGATCCAGAATTAAGTCGCGCATTTTTTCGGGCAGATTCTCGATCTTCAAGAGCTGCCGAACGAGAGAGTCGCTTTCCAGTCGGGTTAGAGGCGAAAGCTCGATTCTTCGAAAATCAGCACCGTGTTTTTGTGACAGCTGGCTGACCGTTTGATGGGCTGGGCTATCAGTCAGCCGCGAAACCCACAGCACCATCAACGGCCCTTCACGCGTAAGCGGCAGCAATGCCTCCAACACCTGCAAAGAAGATGGGTCGCACCAGTGCAGATCTTCCCAAATCAGGACCAGCGGTTCGCGCAATGATCGCGCGCGAATGTAAATTCGGAACGCTTCCAGGATCCGTGCTTGCAGCGCCTGCGCGCCGAGGAATTTCAACCTCTCCTCCATCGCGTCCGCAAGATCGATATCGAACAATCGACTGAGGTACGGATAAACGTCGATAACCTGGTCCTTCATTTTTGCTTCTACGCTCTTCCGCAATTCCATCCCGATCTCGACGGATGAAGCCTCTGCCTTTAGGCCAAGTAAATCGCGCAGGATTTCTCGTGCGAGCCAGTAGCTCATGCCTGCCGTGTAAGAAAGCGCTCGCCCTTCCGCCCAAGCAACGTTCTCCGGCAACAACGCCCGCGTTTCCGCGACGAGGCGACTCTTTCCCAGGCCTGCCTCACCAACAATTGCCACGATGCTTCCACGGCCACGTTGTAGCCCTGACAATCCCGACTGAATTTCTTGCAGCTCCTTGTCCCGTCCGACCAATGAAGAGCGCAGCCCCTCGATGCCGCGCGTTGGTTTTGACGCCGCGGCTCGCCCGACCAGGCGATGCACTGCGACCGGTTCTTCTTTTCCTTTCACTTTCACTGGCGGAATCTTTTGGAACTCGAACAGGTTCGCAGTGCGGCGATGAGTAGCCGGGCCCACGAAGATTTCACCGCTCTCAGAAGCGTCCACCAGTCTCGCGGCCAGATTTACAGCGTCGCCCATGACAGAGTAATCTCGCCGGCCGTGCGCTCCGACGCTGCCGGCCACCACCGGACCGGTGTTGACGCCGATATGCATTCCCAGGTGAGTACCACGTGCGCGATTAAACACTTCGATGGCATCCATCATTTCAAGTGATGCGCGCAAGGCGCGTTCGGGATCGTCCTCGTGCGCGACCGGCGCGCCGAACAGCGCCATGATTTCGTCGCCAATAAACTTGTCGATGGTGCCGGCGTACTTCTGGACAATGGGGACCAAACATTCGAAGCAGGCGTTGATCAGTGTTCGCACCTCTTCGGCATCCAGTTTCTCGGCCAACGCGGTGAATCCGGTAATATCGGCAAAAACAATCGTGACGATCTTGCGCTCATCACCCGCGGCGCCAACGCGCGGGGACGCGTTCAACTCGGAAAGTTGGTCGCGCAACGCCGCCAAAGCCGGCTCGACTACCGCGTCACCAAGCGCGGCACGTTGCGCTTCCAAACCCGCTATCGCGGCGGTCAGTTTTTTCGCCTGCTCTTCTCGGTCAGACATAGCGACGACAAACGCGATTCAAATCCCCGGCCTCGAATCGGCTACCGCGTCTTCTATAAAATAAGCAGCGAGTTATCGAGCTATCTTTATTCTACAACCTGCACGCCTTCGCTCGAGCTGCGCTGGGCGTAGAGTTCGCTTAACCGTTTTGTGATAGGGCCGACTTGGCCGTCACCGATGAGGCGGTTATCGAGCTGGATGACGCCGGCGAGCTCGCCCATCGTCCCGGTGCAAAACATCTCGTCCGCGCCGTAAACATCAACCGGTGAGAGGTCGGCTTCGACGCAACGGATTTTTTCCGCGGCGCAGATTTCGATCACAGTTGCGCGGGTAATTCCTTCCGGACAGGCGACGAGCCGTGTCGTCGCCAGATCGCCTTTGCGCGCGATGAAAACGTTGGTCGCGTTGGTTTCGGCCACGAATCCGTTAGTATCGAGCATGAGCGCGTCATCGGCGCCGGCGTTGTTCGCTTCGATCTTGGCCAGAATCGAGTTCAACAAATTGGCGTGATGAATTCTTGGATCGAGGATCTCCGGCGGCGGGCGCCTGATCTTGCTCGTAATCAAAGTCAGTCCAGTCTTCGCATAAACGGGGGCTTTGTGTTCGGCGAGGATGATCAGCGTCGGCCCACTTTGATTAAGGCGCGGGTCCATCCCGGAAGTAATTTTCACTCCGCGCGTGAGCGTGAGGCGAATGTGGACGCCGTCGCGCATTTTGTTTGCGCTAAGCGTGCGCTTGAGTTCTTCCACGATTTTTTCGCGTGGCGGAACTTCGGGAAAGGAAAGCGCGCGCGCTGATCGCTCGAGGCGGTCGAGATGCTCGTTCAGTTTGAAGATGCGGCCGTTGTAAAGACGCAACCCTTCCCAGACCGCGTCGCCGCCTTGCACGGCGGAATCGAACGGACTGATCCCGGCTTCGTCGCGATGCACGAGGCGGCCGTTGATGTTTACGATCAGGTCGCGGTTTTTTGGGTTAAATTTCTGCAACATCTAAATCAGCTCACACAAAGTCCACAAAGGACACAAAGAAATTCCAATCCCAAAAGACGTTGTGACCGTTGTGCCCTCCGTGCGAGGCGTCTTAATGCAGGTGATACTCGTAAAGGCGGCCATAGCATTCACGGCATTGCTCGTAAATCTCGCGGAGGCGATCCGGCACAGTTCCCTCTCTCGGTTTGTATGGCTGGAACGATGTCGATCTTGCCACTTCGTCGTACCAATATTTCGCCCAGATGCCGTCGGTCTTGCGCAAGCCGGGCGGCCAAGAAAGCATCGATTCGTCGAACGCGACGCCGATCGCATCGCAAAGGAGTCTTAGACTCTTTTTTGGATTCTTCAGGACATCACGTGCTTCGATCACTGGCGGGACCGCGCCGGTCCGCTCGCGGACGAAATCGAAAATCTTCTGTTGCTGGACGAAACCAAGATCTTCGAGCGTCGGCTCCGGATTTTTCTTGATGTAGGAAAGGATCACTTCCCGCGGGTCGCGAATGAGAAAACAGTTCGTAAGATCCACAATCCATTGCCGATCGATCTCGGGCAGCAAATGATGCGTCATCTGTTTCTGGAAAAAAACGTGGGAGGGGCCTTTCTGCCGCGACTCTGGAACAGGGCCAGTCAGTTGTTCGACGATTTTCCTCCAATCGGTTTCGTCATTGGCGATCACTTCATCTGCGCCAGGATGTTTCTTCCCGGTCGCGTTCAGATAAAAGGCGTAGAACGGTTCATCGACTACGAATGTATCGGCGCGATTCCCCCACGCGCGCATCATCGCGGTGGAGATATTCCGCGGTCCCGACCACATCGCAATGCGAATCGGAGTGGATGCGTTCGTCACGAATCCAGGTTTAAATCCAGCAGGGAAAAAAATGCGAGCTTGGATATTGCCCCTTAGTCGACAACCACGCCTTTCCGTCGTGGTGCGCCTAACACAAGCGCCGGGCACAGAGCGATAACAGGATCAATTACGATTTCACGTAAACGCCGAGCAAGGGACGGTGCGATGGAATCTTTGAACGAAAATCGCTGACGAAACCGTCTTTGGTACGAAGCTCCACATGACCAGCTGCGCGGCGACGCGCGCCATATACGAGCACCGAGCCCACCGGCGCCTTGAACGGATCGCGCACGGCGAGTTTCTTGAATCCGTAACTGCTGACCAGTTCCTGGCCGGCGTCCTTCGCGAATTCGCTCTTCGGGCGCGAACTCACCACGCCGGCGGCGACCAGAGCCTCTTTGACGTAATGCCAGCATCTCGAGCGCGAATGCGCGCGCGCACGTTCCTCCGCGATGGTGGCGGCCCGGCGCAGCTTCGGATCGATGCTCGGATCAATCTTCGCGACCGGATAAACGATCTTCCCCGGCTGATATTTGGTGACGATCTCGGCCGACTTTTCGCTTCCGGAAGCGTCCTTGAAAAAGAAGGTCTTGAAAAGGGAGGTCGACTTCGAATCCTTTTTTAGATCGGCCGCCTGGGATTGCGTCGCAAAAACAGCCATGCAAAAGGCGCCAACAACCGAGAGGGAAAGGATTTTTCGCATGGGAAGCGCCCCCTATCGAGCATATCCCCTGCCTCCGCAACGGATTTTGTGAAAAAACGTAAGGTTTTTTCGAGCTGGGGTAGAGGCCTCGCCGCGGCAAGCGCATTCCCAATTGCGCGGCTCGCTACACCCCCGAAACGAACTCGACCATTCGCTGACGCATTCTTGCGTCGGGAAGCCGGCCAACACCCCCGTGCAGGTTGTCTTCGAGATGATTGGGATTATTCGTCGCCGGAATCGCGCAGGTCACTGCGGAGTTCGCGATGATCCATTTCAGAAAGAACTGCGCCCAAGATCGACAGTCGAATTCGGCCGCCCAGTTAGGCAACTGTTTGGCCCGCACCCGCTCAAACAAACCGCCGCCACCAAATGGACGATTAATGATGACCGCCATGCGAAGCTCTTGGGCCAGCGGCAGAATGCGTTGTGCCGCTCCGGGCTCCATGACCGAGTAATTGATCTGGACGAAATCGGGTTTCTGACTGCGCATGATTCTTTCCACTTCGCCAAAGCCACGTGCTTGTGAATGCGTGATGCCTGTGTAGCGGATGCGTCCCTTCCATTTCCACTCACGAAGTGAAGACATCTGCGTTTCGACATCGACTAGATTGTGGACCTGCATCAGGTCAATCCGCTTGGTTTGAAAACGGTCCATCGAGCGCTCCATCATCTCGACCCCGGCCTGTTTACCCGACGTCCAGACCTTGGTGGCGATGAAGAGCGAATCGCGCAAGCGCAATTTGGCGGCGAGTTCGCCAATGACACCTTCGGCTCGACCGTACATCGGCGAAGAATCAATTACGCGCTCGCCGTAATCAAACGCACTGCTTCACGGCGAGTAAGTTCTCCGGGAATGTCTTTATTACGTTTTGTCATATCGAGCAGAGTCGAGACACCTGTCTCATTATTTCGCGGATAACAATAAGAGATTCCTCGACTTCGCTCGGAATGACAAGATGGTTACGCGCTCACGTGAACCCGACGCGACGCCATTTCATTAAACTCTCTGTCGGCGCCGGGAGCGCCGTTGGATTAGGAATTGGGTCGACAAAGTTAATCGCTGAAAAATCC
The DNA here is from genome assembly GCA_003219195.1 of Verrucomicrobiota bacterium. Lineage (GTDB taxonomy): Bacteria > Verrucomicrobiota > Verrucomicrobiia > Chthoniobacterales > UBA10450 > UBA10450. The sequence goes on along the minus strand of QHPX01000109.1, from coordinate 1,097 downwards.
GTGAAGCCGCTGCGCATTCTCATCCTCGGGGGCACCGGATTCACAGGGCCATACCAAGTCCGTTACGCGCTCAGCCGCAGCCATAAAGTTACGACGTTCAATCGCGGAAAAACGCATCCCGGCGAATTGCCAAACGAAGTCGAGCAATTGATCGGCGATCGCAACGGCCAACTCGACACGTTGAAAGATCGACAATGGGATGTCGTAATCGATAATCCGACGACCCTTCCAGCGTGGGTGCGTGATGCGGGGCAAGCCTTGAAAGGCAACGTCGAGCGCTATGTTTTTATTTCGACGATCTCGGTTTATGCCGACACAAGTAAAGGCATCGATGAAACTGCGCCGCTCGCGCAATACGACGGGCCGGATGCTTGCAATGAGACCATGGAAGCGATGCGCGCGTCCGGTTACAAAACGTACGGTCCACTCAAGGCGCTCTCCGAAAAGGAAGCCGAGAAATGGTTCCCAGGAAAAACGCTGATCATTCGACCGGGATTAATCGTTGGACCGGGCGACGAAACCGATCGTTTTACTTACTGGACGGTGCGGATCGATCGTGGCGGCGAGGTGCTCGCGCCCGGCACACCGACTGATCCGGTGCAATTTATCGATGCGCGCGATCTCGCCGAGTGGACGATCCGGATGGCCGAAAAGCGCGGGACCAGAATTTACAACGCGACCGGCCCAGCCAAGACGCTCGTGATTGGCGACATGCTCGGCGGAATTAAAACCGCGCTCAGTTCGAACGCGAATTTCACGTGGGTGACCGCCGAGTTCCTCAAACAACAAAACGTCCAAGCGTGGTCCGACATGCCGGTCTGGGCAGGCGACGAAACTGAATTGGCACGAACCAACATCAGTCGCGCGCTCGCGAAAGGCCTGACCTTTCGTCCACTTGCTGAGACGGCACGCGACACGCTCGCCTGGTTCAAATCGCAACCGCAAGATCGACAATCGCATTTGCGCGCCGGCCTCACGCCCGAACGGGAAGCCGAAGTTCTCACCGCGTGGCACAAACAACAAAGATAAAGCGCCTCTTCGACAAGATCGTCGATGTCCGTCCGGGCGAGATTCGCGCTCTCTGGCTCGGGTTTATT
>QHPX01000108.1 GCA_003219195.1 Verrucomicrobiota bacterium | reverse complement strand
TAAAGGCCGCGTTGCGCCATCAACTCATCATGCGTACCGACCTCGGCGACACTGCCTTTTTCGAGCACGACGATCGCATGCGCTTCGCGAATCGTGCTGAGCCGATGCGCGATCACAATCGTCGTGCGGCCAGCCAATAATCGGCCGAGATTGTCTTGGATCGCGCGCTCGGATTCTGTATCGAGCGCGCTCGTTGCCTCATCAAAAATAAGGACCGGAGGATTGTTGTAGATTGCCCGCGCGATGGCGATGCGCTGCTTTTGCCCACCAGAAAGGGACAGTCCTGATTCGCCAATCTTTGTTTCGTAGCCGAGCGGCAGGCGCATGATGAAATCGTGCGCGGCAGCGGCTTGGGCGGCGGCAAGCACCCGGTCGAGATCCGGCTCTGGATCGCCGAAAGCAATATTGCGCGCGATCGTTTCATTAAACATGTGATTTTCCTGAAGCACCATTCCAATGTGGCGACGCACGTCGCGATAATTGAGTGTTTTTAGATCGACATTGTCGAAAAAGATCGTCCCCTCCGTCGGTTCGAGAAGGCCGGCAATCAATTTGATGAGCGTGGTTTTGCCGCAGCCACTGCGGCCTACGAGCGCGACCATGCGCGCCGGCGCGAGATTCAGCGTAATATTTTTCAAAATATCGGGCGCTTCGGGTCCACCGTATTTAAAGCTGACTCCACGCAGCTCGATGCGCCCTTCCAAGCTATGCACTGCGACGAGGCGGGAGCGATCATGGCCTTGCTCCGGCTCCTGTTCGAAAATGTCGTTTAACCGATTCAGGAGGACGGAGGCCAACTGCATGTTGTCCCAAACGCCGAAGGTGCGCAAAATTCCCGCGTACGCCATTGCGGTTAGCGAGCTAAATGCGACAAACCCACCGACGCTCAAGTGGCCGTGAATGACCTGCGTCGCGCCCACCCACAAAAAAATGGCGGTGGACAAGAGACCTATGCTTTGCAGGACACTGTCGTACGACATCACGATGAAGCTCGACTTGAACAGTTTCTGCGAGACGGAGAGAAACTCGTTCAGCATCGCGTCACGAAACGCGCTTTCTGCGGAGGCGGCCTTCACTGCCTCGATTCCCTTGATCGCGTCGATCTGGTGCGAACTGTATTTGCCCTGACTTTCTTCTACGCCCTGAAACAACGGGCGAAGCACTTTCACCGAAAAAATCATTAACCCGACGTAGAGCGGAGTCGTCGCGAGAAAAGCGATCATGAGCAGCGGGCTGTAAAGCCCCATCAAAAAAAGTGCACCGACGAGAAAGATTAACCCCAGTAACGCGCCAACTCCTTGTTGTACGGCGAATTGTCGAACTTGCCTCGCACCATCGAGCCGACGCTGAATGTCGCCTGTCCGACGACTCGTGAAATAGGTCATCGGCAGAGAGAGAAGTTTCCGGCTCAGGAAATCGAGAATGGCCGTATCGAGACGCACCGCCGCAAAGGCGATCAAATATTCCTGCGCGAGGGTGGCGAGTTGCACGAAAACGAGCGCGGCGAATATCCCGAGCAGAATGGTTTTCAGCAGACCGATGTCGTTTTCGACAATGACCTTGTCCACGACCATTTGCGTGAACACGGGAAAGAGCAGTTGAAGAAAAGCGACGGCGACAGCGAGTCCCAAGACTTGCAGCAAGATGACTTTAAAGCGAGCGAGGAATGGTAGAACCCACGCCAAAGTTGGCTTGCTCTCCGGAGCTTGCTCGAATGCCGTCGTGTAATCGAACAGCGCCGCGTAACCCGTCCATTTCGTCTCAAATTCGCGACGCGAGATTTTCCGCAGTCCGAGCGCGGGATCGGCCACACGCATAAACTGCCCATCCACATCGTAGAGCACGATCCAATGATTGCCCTCCCAATGCACTATGGCCGGCAGGGGCATCATTGGGAGGTTGCGCAGCGAGACTTTTAGTGCGCGCGCCGCCAGGCCAAGTTCGGTTGCGGCGCGAGAAAGCGCCTTCAAGCTGGTGCCATCAGTTGCGGTGTGACAGAGCTGTCGAATACGCGCCAAGCTTACTTTTCGGCCGAAATGCCGGCACACCATCCCCAGACTCGCCGCGCCGCAATCCATTTCATCGATTTGCATGATGTGGTCGATTTTTCGGATGCGCTTGCCGCGTTTGCGGAACAAACCCTGCTCGTCCGCGAACGGATCTTCTTTTTCTTCGACCTCGGCGCCCGGCTGTTCACCGACCAGTTCTACTTTGTCCTGCACCTTTGTCTCCGCAGGAAGCAGTTCCGTTGTGAAATCAAGCGGAATACGCGCTTCTGTTTTTGCCTGATATAATGCGAGCCGCTCGCTGAGAAGCTCGTCGAACTCGGGAAAGCGACGGCGCAAGTCCCGCACCGATTTCGGGTCAAGTGCGTGCAACTGGCAATCTGTAAATGCTTCTACCGACGCCGCGCGCGGCGAGCCGTTCAAGATTGACAGTTCGCCAAAAAAATCGCCTTCGCGGTAAAACGCGAGATTCCGGTCGCGGCCATTGACTCCGGTAAAGGCTCGCGCGCGCCCCTTCTCGATAACGTAGAGCGGTCCGGCGTCGTCACCTTCGCGAATAATAAGACTGCCTTTCGCAAATCCGGCGGGTTTTAGTTTGTCGATCATGCTGCGCAAGACAGGGGCGGGGAGCCGGCCGAAGTTGCTGAACTGGTAGAGGAAGCTTTGCAGCGCCCGGTTGCGGCCGGTTGCCTCGACATAATGCTTTAGCTCAGGCACTCGGCGGACGAGCTCCAGAAAATCGGTGCGATCGATTCGCAGAACATCTACCGCCGTGCTACAGCGCACGGTCGCGTTTCGTGTTCCACCCTCAGACAACGCGGCTTCTCCGAACGAGTCGCCTGGTTTCAACACCCCCAATGGGATTTCCTCACTATCTGGTTTGATCTTCAGGGCGCGCGCCCGCCCTCTGGTTAAAACGAAAAACGAATCGGCCTGATCGTCCTGTTTTACGATTACGTCGCCAAAATCGTAGTGTTCTTCCTGCAACAGCGGTTCAATCGCGCCGAAATGTTCATCGGAAAGGAAGCGGAACACCGATGAACGCCGCAGAATTTCGCTATCTTGTGTTTTCATTCTGCCGAAGTAAAGGCACCCAGCCGTCGTTGCGTGTACTTGCTGGCGAGCTCGGAGAAATGCCGATCAAGGAGTCGTTGCCCGATCCGCAATTTAACGGTTGGATCCTCCAGGTGCGGCTCAATCTTTTTGATGATGCGCCATAATTCGAAACCTTCGCCGCGCGCAACTGGCTCCAGCACATCTCCCGCCGACACGCTTAGGAATCTCTGCTGCAGATCATTCGGAATATCTTCCAAAAGAAAATCAGCACGCCGATACGGGTACCGCCCTTCGGTCGCAACTTCTTCCATATTCGCGTTGGCGCGCCTGGGGGACAAGCAGCGTGTCACAACGTCGGCGAAACGCTGCCTCCATCGCCACCATCTCATCGAACCACTTCGAATCGCGTCCAAGTCTCTCCAGCCAATTCGGAAGCTGCGCCGGCTCCATCGCATTCCGATCAAAAAACTTTTGCTTTTTCGCCGTGATCGCATCCAAATCCAAATCTTTTTCGGCGCAGCGCGCGGCCAGACGAAACATCAATGCAGTCGTCATCCGGTTCAATTCTCCGGATAGGATCAATTCCGCCATGAATAACTGGTGTAACTTGGGCGTTGCGGAACTATACTCAATTTCCTCGGGAACAACCTTTTCATTGACGGCGCTGGCGCAATATCGACGCGTAAAGTAGTCACTGAAATCATCAAGCGTGAGCCCTCGTGCTGCCAGCCATGCCTCCGTTTCCTCTCCGGTGATGAGATCATGTTCGTAGCGAAAAACTTCTGCCGCGGCCGCAATGGCGGATTCGTCTAGATCTATATCCAGTTCGTCGGCTCGTTTTTCGGCCTGCACGCAGCGGAGGAATTCCTTCCATGTTGAGTCCAGTTCGCCCCTGAAAAGGGCCGCCTCAATCGCGTCGCGCAGTGTATATTCCTGACTTCCGCACGTGCACACGATCAGGTCGTCATGAGAAACTGACTCAGTACCAGGCATTGAAGTATGCGTTTGTATCGCGTTTAACGAAAAAAGTCTAGCCAGTCTTGGCCTCAATATTAGACCACTTGAAATTTTCCGTAATTATTTGTTTATGTTGGAGTTACGCAAAACAATTGATTAAACTTCAGCTTTCGATGTTCAGTTTGGATTACGTTTGCTCCCTCGCTTGGGCGCTCCTTGCCCATTCAATTGATTATGCGGGAATGTTCCCGCCTTGCAGCCTCGCGCTCGAACCGGCTCCTGCGTCCGACGGTTTGATCTGGCCTTGCGGTCGTCGCACTTTCGCGCCGGTGGGAACGTAGCATTCATTTTTCGCCTGACGTATGCGGCTCACCACCATTATTCCGGAAAACGGAGCAACAGCACTCGCCGCAGTGTCCGTCGATGTCGATCGCTTTGTTGGTCTGCATGCATTCCTGAGTTTTTTCGGGTCGAAAGAGCTTCCCGAGAATCCGGCCGCGCCGATGGAGCAGTTCCTTCCCATTCTCTCCACGCCTTTCAGAACAGTGGTTGACGAAGGGCCAGATCGCGCCGTTCAATTTAATTCATGCCTGCCGCTTCGCTTCGCGCGCTCCTCGCGCACTCGATTGATTACGCCGGAATGTTTCCGCCTTGCAATCTTGCGCTCAAACCCGCGCTGCAAAATCACGCGAAATACATTCGTGAGTCGGACGCGTGGATGCTCTCGACCTTTATCTTGCCGACCGGGCAATTTGCGGCCGTGTCGGGAAACCTTGCGCAATTCGATCGGAAACATCCGCTGCGCGTTTCAGCGCTCGGATCAAAAACCGAAACTGCCACTGCGTTCCGGCCCGCGTTCGAAGAAGCTATGGAGGCGATCCGCAAATTTTCCGCGGAACATGCCGGGGTTGTTTCGATCGATCAATTCGAGATGCTTCTACCCGTAGATGTCGATCTTGCCACACTGGCCGAGGCCGCCGGGATGTTCGGAGAAATGAAGTTGCATGTGTTTTTGGAAACGCCGGCGGATACCGCGGAGCACGCGATTGCGCTCCTCGCGCAGCATAATTCCAAGAAAAATATGCGCGTGTTGGGATGTAAATTACGCACCGGCGGCGTGACGGCGGACGCTTTTCCGTCTGCCGCGCACATTGGCGGCGCTCTCATCGCGGCGGCAAGAAATCGTGTTCCGATCAAATTCACCGCCGGCCTGCATCATCCGGTTCGGCAATTCCGGGACGAAGTAAAAACTAAGATGCACGGATTCCTCAACGTGCTCGGCGCAGGCGTGCTCGCAGCCGAGCACGATTGGGATGAAGGACAAATCTCGCGGATGCTCGAAGACGAAAATGCCGATTCGTTTTCTTTCGACGAAACGATTTTCGCCTGGCGCGAATGGGAGATTGCAACCGACCGCATTCACGCCCGCCGGAAACTGATTACTTCGTTCGGGAGCTGCAGCTTCGACGAACCGCGCGAAGATCTACACGCCATAAATTTGTTGTAGGGCGTTTCTGCGAAATGCCGTTATCCATTGGCGTCTGACCCAGACGGCCTACAATTCGTGAACATGCCGCTCAAATCTTTCATCGATGTCCCGCGCGAGTCGCACTTTCCGATTCAAAATCTACCCTTTGGAATTTTTAGACCGCGCACAGGTGCGGCGCGAGTAGGAGTCGCCATTGGCGAGTACGTTGTCGATCTTGCGGCGCTGGAACAAAATGGGCATTTCAATTTTGGGCAAGATGAACATCTATTCTCGACTGATTCGCTCAACGCATTTCTCGCGTTGGGACGCCCGGTGTGGCGCAAGACTCGCGCAACCCTGCAACGTTTGCTCGCGGCGGATACGCCAACTTTGCGCGATGACTCCGCGTTGCGCGACCGAGTTTTTTATGCGCAAAAAGATGTGACGATGCAACTGCCGGCGCGGCGAAAATGCGCTCATGCCAAATTGGAAATGGCTTCCAGTCGCGTACCACGGACGCGCCAGCTCGATCGTTGTCAGCGGCACGGAAGTGCGGCGACCACACGGTCAAATCAAGCCGCCCGGTACCTCTGCACCAGTTTTCGGTCCCACCAAGAGCCTCGATTATGAGCTCGAAATGGCGTTCCTAATTGGACCCGGCAACTCGCTCGGCGAGCCGGTGGCAATCGATCGTGCGATCGATCACATCTTCGGCTTTGTTTTAATGAACGATTGGAGCGCGCGCGACATCCAGGCCTGGGAATATCAGCCGCTCGGTCCCTTTCTCGCCAAAAATTTCTGTACTAGCATTTCACCGTGGGTGGTGACGCTGGAGGCGCTTGAGCCGTTCCGTAAACCGCTCCTGCCGCAGGATCCCGAGCCGTTGCCGTATTTGCGCCTGACGAACGACTTCACCTACGACATCCACCTCGAAGCGAGATTGCAGACTGCAAAGTTGAATGTGCCGCACATCACCACGCGCACGAATTTCCAAAGTCTTTACTGGAGCATTTCGCAACAACTCGCGCATCACGCTGTGAGCGGATGCAATCTTCAGCCGGGCGACTTGCTGGCCAGTGGAACAATCAGTGGAGCGGCCGAGGAATCGCGCGGTTGCATGCTGGAGTTAACGTGGCGCGGTGCGAATCCGCTGAAACTGCCGAATGGGGAAACTCGAAAATGGCTCGAGGATGGCGATGAACTCACGATCACCGGTTGGTGCGAAGAAGACGGCTATCGAGTTGGCTTTGGCGAAGTTGCCGGACGCGTGCTACCGCCGCTTTGACCTTTGAGGCTGAGTGCCAGCCATTCAATGAGCGGCATTCTTAGTTAGCAACACTTTCTGCAAAACATGTTTGATCCACGCTTCCCGCTTGAAGGATTGCAGTCGTCGAAAGGGCCGTCGGCCAAGATTCGCGACGGCCGGGATTTTCACGGGCATGCAATAGCCTGATTTTGATAGTTGTCGCAGCACACGATTAAATGAAACCGCTTGATATTTGCCGCGGCTCGCCACGTTAAACTTCAAGCACGATCCGCTGGTTCCTTGTCCGCGACACAACCTCGTGCGATTAATTGCCCGATTAATCTACGGCGTCGGAGTATGAGGACCCTGATCTTACGCGTCGAATTCGTGACGGCGAAGATGGACCAACTTTCTAATCTTTTATGAAGAAAAGCACTTCTATCCCCATGGCGCGACCGGGAGACGGTTCGCGACTCAACAGCACCGAACTGGATGCCAAACAGCTGCTCGCCGCATTGGCGGCATTCAAACGTGGTGATTTCTCGGCGCGGCTGCCAGATGAATGGACCGGCGTGGCCGGGAAGATCGCAGATACATTCAACGATGTAGTCGCAACCAATCAGCGCATGACCCGGGAGCTGGAGCGAATCGGGCGTGTCGTTGGAAAAGAAGGCCGGATCACACAGAGGGCGTCGCTCGGTGACGTATCGGACTCTTGGGCTGAGGCGATCGGGTCGGTCAATGATCTAATCGGGGATTTGGTTCATCCGACGAGTGAAATGGCGCGAGTCATCGGCGCTGTAGCGAAGGGCGATTTGTCCAAAACGATGGCCACTGAAATCGAAAGCCGACCGCTCGAAGGAGCGTTTTTGCGCACGGCTAAAACCGTGAACACGATGGTCGATCAGCTTGGCGCTTTCGCCTCGGAAGTCACACGTGTGGCGCGTGAAGTCGGTACAGAAGGTAAGCTGGGCGGTCAGGCAAAGGTCAAAGGCGTCGCCGGCACCTGGAAAGATTTGACAGAAAACGTCAACCTAATGGCCGGCAATCTTACGGCGCAGGTTCGCAATATCGCGACGGTAACGACGGCAGTAGCGAACGGCGATTTGACGAAGAAAATCACTGTCGATGTCAAAGGTGAATTCCTTGAGCTCAAAGATACGGTCAACGTGATGGTTGATCAGCTTCGCTCCTTCGCCTCGGAGGTAACACGTGTGGCGCGCGAAGTGGGTTCCGAGGGAATTCTTGGTGGCCAAGCACGCGTGGAAGGCGTCTCCGGCACGTGGAAGGACTTGACCGATTCGGTTAATTTCATGGCCCGCAACCTGACCGGCCAGGTGCGAAACATCGCCGCGGTCACCACTGCGGTCGCGACCGGCGATCTGTCGAAAAAGATCACGGTTGATGTGAAAGGGGAAATCCTCGAGCTGAAAAACACCATTAACACGATGGTCGATCAACTTAGTTCGTTCGCATCCGAAGTGACGCGCGTAGCGCGCGAGGTAGGCACCGAAGGAAAACTTGGCGGCCAAGCCGACGTGAAAGGCGTGGCGGGAACTTGGAAAGATTTGACCGTCAGCGTGAATTCGATGGCCGGTAATCTTACCGGTCAGGTGCGCAACATTGCCGAAGTTACAACTGCCGTCGCCAATGGCGACTTGTCGAAAAAAATCACGGTCGATGTTCGCGGTGAGATTCTCGAGCTCAAAGACACGATCAACACGATGGTCGATCAGCTTCGTTCGTTTGCCTCCGAAGTTACGCGTGTGGCACGCGAAGTCGGCACGGATGGCAAGCTGGGCGGGCAGGCGGATGTACGTGGCGTCGCAGGCACGTGGAAAGATTTGACCGATAACGTGAATATGATGGCGGGCAATCTTACGGCGCAGGTCCGCAATATTGCTGAGGTTACGACGGCGATCGCGAATGGTGACCTTTCGAGAAAAATCACGGTCGATGTGAAGGGCGAGATTCTCAAAATGAAGAATACGATCAACACTTTGGTTGATCGGCTGAGCTCATTTGCCTCCGAAGTTACACGCGTGGCACGTGAGGTAGGCTCCGAAGGAATTCTCGGCGGTCAGGCTGAGGTGCGAGGCGTTTCCGGCACATGGAAGGATCTGACCGACTCGGTCAATTTCATGGCGGGCAATCTCACCGCGCAAGTGCGTAACATTGCCTTGGTCACAACCGCCGTCGCAAATGGCGATTTGTCTAGGAAGATCACGGTCGATGTGAAGGGCGAAATCGCTGAGCTGAAGGAAACTGTCAACACGATGGTTGACCAGCTCAGCTCGTTTGCATCAGAAGTAACGCGCGTTGCCCGCGAGGTGGGTTCGGAAGGAATCCTTGGTGGCCAAGCCAGGGTGGAAGGCGTCGCCGGCACCTGGAAGGATTTGACCGACAGCGTAAATTCGATGGCCGGGAACCTGACCGGTCAGGTCCGCAATATTGCCGATGTGACGACAGCCGTCGCCCGCGGCGATCTTTCAAAAAAGATTACGGTCGACGTAAAAGGCGAAATTCTTGAGCTGAAAGATACCGTGAACACAATGGTGGATCAGCTCAATTCGTTTGCTTCAGAAGTGACACGCGTCGCGCGCGAAGTCGGCACGGAGGGCAAGTTGGGAGGACAAGCCACAGTCAAAGGTGTGGGCGGGACGTGGAAGGATTTGACCGACAGTGTGAATTTCATGGCCGGCAATCTGACGAACCAGGTACGTGGCATCGCGAAAGTCGTTACCGCGGTCGCAAATGGTGATCTGAAGCAAAAGCTCCTTGTCGAAGCAAAAGGTGAAATTGCCGAGCTGGCCAACACTATTAACAGCATGACGGACACGCTTGCTACCTTCGCCGACCAGGTGACGACGGTCGCGCGCGAGGTCGGTATCGAAGGAAAGCTCGGTGGTCAGGCGAACGTCCCCGGCGCCGCCGGCACATGGCGCGATTTAACCGACAACGTAAATCGGTTGGCTGCGAATTTGACTACGCAGCTTCGCGCCATCGCCGACGTTGCGACAGCAGTGACGAAAGGCGATTTGACGCGTTCGATCCAAGTCGACGCTCTGGGCGAGGTTGCATTTGTGAAGGACAACATTAACGAAATGATCCGCAATTTGAAAGACACGACGTTGCGGAATGACGAGCAGAACTGGCTCAAGACCAATCTCGCGAAGTTTACCCGCATGCTGCAGGGACAGAGAGATCTGTTGACGGTTGGCAAACTCATCTTATCAGAGCTCGCCCCGGTGGTCTCGGCGCAACAAGGCGTGTTCTATATCATCGATAACTCGACGCAAGAGACTGAACTCAAGCTACTGGCAAGTTACGCACACCGCGAGCGAAGAGGTGTGAAGAACCGCTTCAAGCTGGGCGAGAGTTTGGTCGGGCAAGCGGCGCTGGAAAAAGAACGCATTCTCTTGGCTGACGTGCCCAATGATTACGTAAAGATAAGTTCCGGTCTGGGCGAGTCGCGTCCGATGAACATCGTCGTCCTGCCCATTTTGTTCGAGGGAGAGGTGAAAGCGGTGATGGAACTTTCATCGCTCGAGCATTTCAACTCGACGCATCAGGCGTTTCTCGACCAATTGACGGAGAGCATCGGCATTGTTCTAAATACAATCGAAGCGAACACGCGAACGGAAAACCTGCTTAAGCAATCACAATTGCTTGCTTCGGAACTGCAAAATCGTCAGGAGGAGCTACAGCAGACAAACCAGGAGCTGGAGGAAAGAGCACGGCAACGGACGGAAGCCGAGCGTGCCAGTCTCGCGAAGGACCAATTTTTGGCGATGCTCAGCCACGAGCTGCGCACACCTCTTACTCCAGTGCTCGTGTCCGCCATCGCACTCGAGAATGAAAAGGCCTTGCCGGAGAATATTCGCGAATCACTGCAAATAATTCGCCGCAATGTGGAGTTGGAAGCCCGGCTCATCGATGATCTCCTTGATCTAACGCGTATTAGCAGAGGCAAGGTGCAACTCAGTCTTGAGATCGTTGACGCTCATACGCTGTTGCGTAATGCGCTGGAGATTTGCCAGGCCGAAATCGAGCAAAAACATCTGGCACTACGTCTTGATCTCGCTGCGCCAAAAGTCCATCTGCGAGCGGACCCAGCGCGGCTCCAGCAGATTTTTTGGAATCTAATAAAGAACGCCGTGAAGTTCACGCCCAAGGGCGGACAACTGAGCGTTCGCACCAGCAATGATTCCACCAATCAACTGTGCGTTGAGGTAGTTGACACGGGCGTCGGAATCGACCCGGAGGCATTACCGAAAATTTTCGATGCTTTTGAACAGGGTGAATCGACGCAGCTTGGAGGTTTAGGTCTCGGCCTGGCAATCAGCAAAGCGTTGGCCGAGATTCACAAGGGGACAATCACCGCGGAGAGCGCCGGCCGAAGCAAAGGTGCGAAGTTCACCGCGTTTTTTCCAACGTCTGTGGAGAAAAGCGATGAGGCCGCACCAGCCGCTTCCCTCGGGACACGGCAACGCCAATCGATGCGAATTTTGCTCGTTGAAGACCACGAAGATACCAACCGTTCGCTTACGAATTTACTTCGGCGCCTAGGCTATCATGTGCAGTCGGCGGGCAACCTCCAATCTGCACTCGATCTGAGCGCAAAGGAGGAATTTGATGTGCTTATTAGTGACCTCGGCTTGCCCGATGGCAGCGGAATTGATCTGATGCAAACGATGCATTCCGAGCGGCCACTTCTCGGAATTGCTCTCACCGGTTTCGGAATGGAGGATGATATTCGAAAAAGCCGCGATGCGGGATTTAAGCATCACCTTGTTAAGCCGATCGATCTAAACAAACTCGATTCGCTTATTCAGGAGGGTGCAGCTGCGGCTAACACTCGCGCTTAGTACCCGAGGCTTTGCTTTCCAACGGCCGCCGGAGCTTTCGCGGCATTCTATTCTCGAAAACGTGATAGGAAGTTGTATTGGAATCGCGGGTGGTATCGTCACGGCGTGGCGGCCATGATCAATTCGTGAACGAAATGCAACCGTATGAAGCGCGCTCATTTCGGTTCATCGAACTGCTGTCGATCGGTCCGAGTCGGACTGGCATTATTTGGCGGATGAAACTTTACGGGATTGCCTACCGACGCGAGTTGCCGAGGCCCGAATTATTAGAAGCGGCGAGGCGCGTCGCAACCGAGACGTTGGCCAAGGAGACCGCGAACAATTACAAAGTCGGTTTTGTCGGCGCGCACGATGGCCGGAACGCATGCTTTGTCTTCGTTGATTTTTGGGGGAACGAAAACGAACTGTTTCATCGCGTCTTCCTTTCCCGTCGCAACGAGCCGCAAGTTTTAAGTCCTTGGAAAATTTCCGATTCATCGGTGTGCGTTTGGGATTTGCGTCTGCAATCCTTCGAGCGCGACGCCTGGATAAAACACGTGTTGAAAAAGCCGGACGGTCCGGACTTCGATTCGTATTTGCAGGAACGCATGAATGGCGATGCCTGACGAATCAAAACGCTTTTCGTCGGCTGAGGTTGGTCAGTAAGTTTCGCGAAGGGCCTGTGGCTCAGCCCCGAACTCCGAAAGGGTTCAGTTAGCGTGCAGGCGGCAGGGTTTGAGGCTTTGCGTTTGCGCGTTTCAGCAAACCGAAAAGGTCGCTATCGGTAGAAAAGACGAGCGTCGTATCTTTGGTGAGCACCTTCCGGTATGTATCCATGCTCTTGAGGAAATTGTAGAATTCGGCGGCTTGCGGATTCTGGGTGTAAGCGTGCGCATAAATCTCGGTCGCTTTCGCGTCGGATTCGCCACGGATCTGTTGCACCTGCCGGTAGGCGGTCGATTGAATTTCATTTAGGTCGCGTTCCTTTTGTCCGGCGATGCGCCGGAGGTCGAGCAGCTCGATGCCAAACTCCGATAATTTCCCTGCAGCTTTCGTCTTGATCTCGTCCTCGATTTTCAACCGCCCATAATCGATCGGCGGCAGGACTCCAATCGTTCCCAAGCCTGTTGGCACATTTTTTAGATTTTCATCGCGCAGCGGTTTGCGATTCTTGTCGATGCGAACGATCTCGATCAGGTCATGTTTGGCGACAGCGTTGCGTGTCTCGCTTCCAAGAATGTCTTCCAACCGCGATTGCGCGCTTCGCTCGTCGCGCAGCCGGACGAAATAGGTCTTGGCGTCGTTGATTCGCCAGCGGGCAAAAGTATCGACGTGAATGTAAGTTTTGTCCCGGGTGGGGATGGCAACGGGCGCGCCGTCCCATTCGAGAAATCGTTTGTCGATCCGGTTGACTTCTTGAATGATGGGAAGCTTAAAGTGCAATCCCGGGTCCGTGATTGGTTCTCCAACTGGTTTACCGAATTGCGTAATGATTACTTGTTCCGTCTGGTGAACAGCGAAGAAACATCCTTGCAACGCGCGCAAAAAGACGACCACGAGGACGATCGACACGAGCCAAAGACAACCGCGCGCGTTCATTTCTTCTCGAGGGGTTTTCCGGTGAGCGGCAGGATCGGCAGCAGATTTCGCATCGAATCGTCGATAATGATTTTCTCCCCGGTCGCAGAGAGCACGTCGCCCATGGTTTCGAGATAGAGCCGCGTCCGCGTGATTTCCGGCGCCTTGATGTATTGCTCGAGCATGGCATTGAAAGATGCGACGTCGCCCTCCGCTTCATTGACGCGCTTGAATCGGTAGCCTTCGGCCGCGCGAATCGCCTGGTCCGCCTGCCCCTTCGCTCTAGGCACTGCTTCATTGTAATCGCCGTTCGCGATGTTAATGGCGTTTTCGCGGTCTTGTTGCGCTTTGTTGACTTCGTTGAAGGAGGCCTGGACCTCGGCAGGGGGGTTGACGTTCTTCAGTTGCACCTGATCGACGCGGACGCCGAGCATGTAGCGTTTCGATAGTTCCTGCATTCGCGCAAGCGCCGAGACCTCGATGTCTTGGCGGCCGATCGTAATGACTTCGTCCACCGTTCGGTCGCCGATCACTTCGCGCATCGCCGCTTCCGATAAATCGCGCAACGTCTGCGCAGGATTACGGACGTCGAACAGATATTGCTTGGGATCGTCGATGCGGTATTGCACGACCCATTCGACAAGTGCGGCGTTCAGGTCACCTGTGACCATTGACCTTTCTTCCTCCGCCTCTTTCGGCGGTTGGTCGGGATTGGTGTATCCAGGAGTCGTGAAGCCGAACTCAAGTTTCAATTGCCGCCGCGTAGGCACGACAATTACGTCATCGATCCCTAAGGGCAGCTTGAAATGCAGCCCTGGCTCGACGGTTTTCAAAAACTTGCCAAACCGAAGAACGACCCCTTCGGATTCAGCCTGCACCGTGTAGCACGCTGTCCATATCAAAACCACCAGAAGAATGACGATGACAACACCGGCGATCAATCGCGCGGGGAAACGCGGCAGATGAAAATCGTAAACGACTGGAGATTGGCTGTTCATGCTGGTTCGCGCGGGCGGACCTCAGTCCAAACATTTCTCAACGGAGCGTAAACAAGTAAACCGTATTGGAAAGACGAAAGTTGCTGTTTCCGATTCGTTTGAGCGTTCTCGAAACGCATCAGTTATCCAATCTAGCGTGTAGGACCTCTACCGTTTGACACTTCTCGACACCTGATGTTGGAGGTTGAAAAACGTGGTGAGCTTTTCGTCGGCACTGACGATGAATTTCTTTGCGTCGCCGCGATGTGCGTCAGCAATCCAGATCGCTTGCCCGCAAGAATCAATCGCTGAGACACGGCCCAACTCCAACCAGCTTTACTGAGATTGTCAGCGATGGTTTCCCAATGATTCAATTTATGTCCAGCGTGGCTCCTTTTCGTAGAATAGCGCGCGAGCTAGGAAAGGGGGCGTTACCGCCCCCGGGTTGACTTGGCTGGCTTCTTTCGTAACATTCGCCGCCCTCCTGCTCGGGAGAGAGTCCCCTCAATGGATAAAATTCGTAATAT